>JAEWOP010000050.1 GCA_023399635.1 Pseudomonadota bacterium | reverse complement strand
AGGCTTGCCCTTCCGCCGATTTTCTTTTTAAACAGGTCCACGATAACAAGCGGCGAAGCCGCGAAGGGGAAGCAGATTGATGAGCGGATGGCTCTCCGCCCTTGCCACGGCGCTTGATCCGCTCTGCGGTCCTGTTGGTGTTTTCTCGCTTCTCGGACAGAACAGCCTTGTCAGCTGCGGGGCAAGCGGGTGGGGCGACGAGATCGCCTTTGGCGTAAAGGTGACGATCACTCTTGCGCTTGCAACGCTTCCCATTGGCTTGCTGCTCGGTTTCCTGATCGCGCTTGCGGCACAGTCAGAGGACAGGTTGCTGCGCGCGGCGGTCGGCATCTACACGACGATCTTCCGTGGCCTCCCCGAACTCTTGACGCTCTTCATTGTCTATTACGGTCTCCAGCTTCTCATCCAGGCGATCCTCGGGGGGCTCGGATGGGATCAGCGCATCGAGATCAACGCCTTTCTTGCGGGCATGATCGCGCTTGCCGTCGTCTTCTCATCCTATTCGTCGGAAGTTCTGCTTTCGGCGTTTCGCGCCATCCCCAAGGGTCAGTATGAAGCGGGGGACGCCCTTGGTCTGCGTCGTTCGCGCACCATGATGCTCGTGGTCCTGCCGCAATTGATCCGCATCGCGCTGCCAGGCCTCGGCAATCTCTGGATGATCCTGCTCAAGGATACGGCCTACGTCTCCATTATCGGCCTGTCGGACATCGTGCGCCAGACCGGCGTCGCGGCGCGCGTCAGCAAGGAGGCCTTCTTCTTCTACTTCCTCGCATGCCTTCTTTTCCTGGCGTTGGCGATCCTCTCCTCCTTTGGCCTCAGCTTCATCGAGCGCTGGTCGCGTCGCGGAGAGGGTCGTCGATGACCTACGCGCGTGAACTCATCGCTCCCAGGCCCGCCCCGGCCAGGGAACGGAAACCGATCACCGCCGCACGCGTGGCCGGCATCGTGGTTCTGGGAGTTTGGGGGCTCCTCGGCCTGGCCATGATCTGGCTGATCGTCAGTGGCTGGGACAACGCGAAGTTCGAGCGTTACGGGCCGCGCTACCTGTCGGGCCTTTGGACGACGATCTCGCTCGTCGGGATCGCTGTTGTCCTCGGCGCGGTCCTGTCGCTGCCGATCGCGTTCGCTCGCATGTCGAGCAACCGCCTTCTCGGCGGCATCGCCTATTCCTATGTCTATGTTTTCCGTGGCACGCCGCTGCTTGCCCAGCTCTTCCTCATCTATTACGGCCTCGGCAGCTTCAGGGCCGAGCTTGAGGCCGTCGGTCTCTGGTGGTTCTTCCGGGAGGCCTGGTACTGCGGATTGCTGTCGCTGACCCTGAACACGGCAGCCTATCAGGCTGAAATCCTCAGAGGCGCGATCGAAAGCGTGCCGCGGGGCCAGCACGAGGGTGCCGCGGCACTCGGCATCTCCAGGGCCGTGGCGTTCCGCAAGATCATCCTGCCGCAGGCACTCATCGTGGCGCTGCGCCCCTATGGCAACGAGATCATCCTGCTCATCAAGGGGTCCGCCGTTGTTGCCATTGTCACGGTTTATGACCTGATGGGCGAAACCCGATACGCCTTCTCGCGCACCTTCGACTATCAGACCTATCTGTGGGCGGCGATCTTCTACCTGGCGATCGTGGAAACGCTGCGCCAGATCTGGGCGCTCCTGGAAATACGCCTGACCCGACACCTGAAGCGGTAGCATCTGGTGACACGGGGGCAGAGCTTCTAGCGATGCGACTGCTAAGATAACGTTAATCCCGCAATGATCTCCTGTGGAAGACGCGGCTGCGTCGCCCAGAAGAACAAGAGCGGGAACGACCATGAACACCGAGATGGAAATGATGCTGAAGGGCTATGGGCTGACCACCGCCCAGATCTTGTATCGCCTGCCCGACCACCCCACCCTCCTGCAAAGCTATGTCTGGCAAGACTACGACCTGGCGCCTGAATTCCCGCAGATGAAGGGGTTCCTGAAGTTCTGGCAGGAGAAGCTTGATGGGCCACTCCATTCCGTCAGCTACGTGCATCGCAAGATGATCTCGGCCAACGAGTGGCGCGCCTTGAAGGGCGAGTTCATCCTGCATTGACTGCGCAAGGTCAGACGTGAACCTCGCCATGGGCGAGTTCACCTTCGTCCGACGCCTGGTGCAAGGACGCATAAAGAACGAAGGCATAAACCGCTGCGACCGCAGCGATGACGCTCCAGCCGGGCAGCGGGCCAAATGCAGCGTTTTCCACCGCCTCGCGCCAGGAGAAGACCACGTCAGCCTTCGTCTCGTCCGGCAGCAGCTTCGGCGTGGTGATCTTGAGGCCCCAGGCCAGCAACAGGATAAGATACATCCAGCAGTAGTTGCGCCGGATCCTTCGGAACAGGGCCTCCCTGTAGCTGATCAGGAAGCAGGGATTGCGCAGGCTCGTGGCGATGGCCTCCGCCCAGTCCGGCTTGAGGTCCGCCTGCGGAAAGAGCGCTTGAGCGAAATAATGCCGCTCAAGCTTTCTCACCCTCGCGCGGTAGACGTCGAAGAACCGATAGCGACGTGCTTCAATCAGCAGCAGCAGTGAAATCAGCAGGACCGCAAACAGCACGACCCCATGGTGCGACGTGGGCGTCGAGAGCGAGACGGAAAGAAGTGCCGCAACCACGGTGATTGCCCAATTGGTCGTCCGGTCGATGCGGTCACGCCAACTGGTCATCCGCCCCATTTCGCCACGGTAGTAGTGAATGATCATATTGGCTTTTTCGGCCGAGGTGATCGGAAGCGACGGAGCCCGCCGCTCTATGTTCTCCTCCAGGGCCGTCTGGACCGGATTGACTGCCATTATCCTTCTCCTGCTCGCATCGCCTGCGAGCCACTCCGGAGGAATGAACGATCCTCCCACGGTCTGCGTTCCGCAGCGATTGCCAAAGGTCCGTATCCCGCCTAAAGCGGGCGGCAACGACGGAGAAAGCGGATGAAGAAGATCGACGAAGAAGCGCTGGCCGAGGCCTATAACCATGCCCTGGCATTGGAAAAAGCCGGTGACGTCGACGCCGCCGTGGCAGCTTATCATCGCGTGCTGGAGATTGATCCGGAGGATCACGGTGGCGCTGCCGTGCGCATCGCAGCTCTTGGCCATGGTGACGCACCTCCGAAGGCGCCGGACGCCTACGTTGAAACACTGTTCGATCAGCATGCCGAGAGCTTTGAAGACATTCTGGTCGAGCAACTGGGATATGCGGTGCCCGTCCTGGTGCGCCAACGGCTGCAGGATCTCAAGCTCGGACCCTTCAAACGGATGCTTGATCTTGGTTGCGGCACCGGCCTCACCGGCGGGGCGTTGCGTGACATGGTGGACGACATCACGGGCATCGACATCTCCGAAAACATGGTCGAGATCGCCCACGAGAAGGATCTTTACGAGACGCTCTATGTGGCAGAAGTGGAAGATTTTCTCGAAGACAATGACGACGAACCCTTCGACCTGATCACCGCCACCGATGTCCTTCCCTATCTTGGCGCACTGGAGCCGCTGTTCTTCGGCGCGGCCGAGAACTTGATGGCCGGCGGCATCTTCGTCTTTTCTTCCGAGACACTGCCCACCTCCGACGGGCGGACCTACATCGTTGGTCCACATCAGCGCTACCTGCACGCCGAAGCCTATATCCGCAGTCGGTTGACCGAGACCGGCTTCGAGCTGGTGGAGATCACGGAGATCAATGTGCGCATGCAGGATGGTCTTCCAAGTCCCGGCCATCTGGTCATCGCCAAATTCAAAGGCTAGGGTTCCAACAGGAGGAACCTTGATGACGCCGCAGCGCTACTTTCTCGCTCAGGCCTACAACAACGCCTGGGCGAACCACCGCCTCCTGGGTGCCTGCCGAAGACTTTCGCAGAAAGAGCTTGCCGCCCAGCGAACAAGCTTCTTCCCATCGATCATCCACACATTGAACCACATCCTAACGGTAGACTGGCTCTATATCAGCGCGTTAGAAGGCGCCTGCATGGGACACGCCGCCTTCCAGCCTGAGATCCCCTTTCCGCGGATCGTTGACCTGGAACGCGAGCAGCGAGCAGCCGACCGTCGCCTGATCGACCACTGTCGGCAGCTCGACCATGAGACGCTGTCATCGAGGGTAGAGATCCCGCGCGCCACCCATGTTCAGGTCGAGCCGACCGACCGCGTCCTGCTGCACCTCTTTCAGCACCAGATCCATCACCGCGGCCAGGTCCACGCCATGCTGTCCGGCACGTCGGTCGCGCCACCGCAACTGGACGAATTCTTCCTCGTCGATCCGGCAGAGCAGGCGCTGCGCCGGGCAGATTTCGCCGAACTGGGCTTTACCGAAGCCCTCATCTGGAGTTGAGAATGCTGTATTTCGTCCTGAAGTCCCTGCACATCATTGCCGACATCGTCTGGATCGGCGGCATGCTGATCAATGCCTTCGTCATCGCCATGGTGCCTCCGACCATCCGCACGGGCGTAATCAGCGCGCTGCGTCCTTATGACCGGCGGGTAACTACCGCTGCGCTTGGCGGTGCCTGGTTGTTCGGTATCATCCTCGCCGTCTGGTACGGCTGGTACGCGACCGGCTGGTTCGGCTTCAAGTTCCTGATCGTTGTGATGCTCTCCGCGCTGCACGGCATGCAGAGCGCCTGGCTGCGGCGCATGGAAGCCGACCCGCTTCTCGATCCCCCGGCTTTCGTGCGTATCGGGATGCCGATCGTGCTGGTATCGGTGGTGGCGGTGGTGCTTCTGGCAATCGTCAAGCCGTTCTGATGCCATGACGGGCTGGTGGCTAATTCAAGGAAACAAACGAGGAGGTAGAGTATGGCGAAGGTAGCGTTCATCGGGCTTGGTGTTATGGGGTTCCCCATGGCAGGGCATCTCAAGCAGAAGGGCGGCCACGACCTCACCGTCTATAACCGAACCGCTTCGAAAGCGGAGGAATGGGTGAAGAAGTTCGGCGGCACGTCGGCGTCAACACCGGCCGAAGCGGCACAGGATGCGGAGTATGTCTTCACCTGCGTCGGCAATGACGACGATCTTCGCTCCGTGACCCTTGGAGAAACCGGCGCGCTCGCTGGCATGAAGGCGGGCGCAGTCTTGATCGACAACACGACTGCCAGCGCTGAAGTGGCGCGCGAACTTCACGACGCCGCCAAGGCCAAGGGTGTCGGGTTCATCGACGCGCCGGTTTCCGGTGGACAGGCAGGGGCAGAGAATGGCGTCCTTACCGTCATGTGCGGCGGTGACGAAGCAACCTTTGAGAAGGCCAAACCTGTGATCGAGGCCTATGCCCGCATGGTCGGGCTGATGGGCCCGGTCGGTGCAGGTCAGCTCACCAAGATGATCAACCAGATCTGCATCGCCGGCTTGGTTCAGGGCCTGGCGGAGGGAATCCATTTTGGCAAGAAAGCCGGATTGGACATTGAAAAGGTTATAGAAGTCATCTCCAAGGGTGCAGCCGGGTCTTGGCAGATGGAGAACCGCTACAAAACGATGAACTCCGGCAAATACGACTTCGGCTTCGCCGTGGACTGGATGCGCAAGGACCTCGGCATCGTACTGGCTGAGGCCCGGCGTAACGGGGCCAAGCTTCCCGTAACCGCGCTGGTCGACCAGTTCTATGGCGACGTGCAATCCATGGGTGGCAACCGCTGGGATACGTCCTCACTGCTCTCCCGCCTCGATAAATGATACTGGGTCCGGCCTCCTCGGCAGATGAGATCGTTGCGCATCTGATGCGCAACGACACCGGCAGAAAAAGGTCCTTTCGAACCTGAACTTGTTCAGTCTTCCCCGGACTTCTGGTCGAGCAGCATATAATCGAGCGGCAGCTCGGTCGTGTACTTGATCTGCTCCATGGCGAAGGCAGACGACACATCGCGGATCTCGATCCTGGCGATCAGCCGCTTGTAGAAGGCGTCATAGGCAGCGATGTCGGGAACGACCACGCGCAGCAGGTAATCTACGTCGCCGCTCATGCGGTAGAACTCAACAACTTCGGGAAAATCGACCACCACTTCGGAGAAACGCTTCAGCCATTCGATCGAATGGCTTGCCGTCCGGATCGAGACGAAGACGGTCACCTTGGTGTTGACCTTGACCGGATCGAGCAGGGCCACCCGACGACGGATCACCCCCTCCTCCTCCATCCTCTGGATGCGGCGCCAGCACGGTGTCGTCGACAGACCGACCTTCTTTGCCAGGTCGGCCACCGCGAGCGTGGTGTCTTCCTGGAGGATACGGAGGATTTTGCGGTCGAGACGATCCATCACACGGTCCTTCGAAATGATTTTCTCCTGCATACCGTCTTCTAACATGTCCGCGCGCAGTTTTGTCTCAGCGCGTCAATCTATCCACATGCTGCTTTAGCAGGGGCAAAACCTCCTCCTGGAACCAGGGGTTGCGCTTCAGCCAGCCCGTGTTGCGCCAGCTTGGATGCGGCAAAGGCAGGACATGCGGCCCTTGATTGCTGAAGAAATACTCCCGCCAGTTCTGTACCGTCTCCGTCATGCCTTTGCGCCGCCGCGATCCCAGATGCCAGGCCTGAGCATATTGCCCGATTGCCAGCACCAGCTCGATCTGCGGCATTGCGTCCACCACCGCACGACGCCAGAGCGGCGCACATTCGCGCCGCGGCGGCAGATCGCTGCCCTTGGCATCGTAGCCGGGAAAGCAGAAGCCCATGGGCACGATGGCAAAGCGGTCCCGGTCGTAGAACATTTCGCGGTCAACGCCGAGCCAGTCCCGCAGCCGATCCCCGGAAGCGTCATTGAACGGGAGACCGCTCTGGTGGACGCGCAGCCCCGGTGCCTGCCCGGCGATCAGAATTCGCGCCTTGGCGGAAAGAACGGCAACAGGACGTGGCTCATGCGGCAGACGGTCATCGATGCCCCGCGCAGGCACGTCGCGGCAGATCCGGCAGGCGGCGATGCTGACGCGCAGATCGTCAAGCGCCTCCTTTGCCTTTGTGGCAGCATCTGCGGGAACGCCGCCGCTCAACTGCCGAACAATCCTTTCAGCCAAGCCAGAATTCCTTCCGCAACGGCCGGGTCATCCATGACGCCGTGCCGTATTCTCCAGTCACGCGGGCGTTCGAAGGAGCCGGCCCATAGGCCATGACTTCCTTCACGCGCCTCGTCTTCTTCTGAGCCATAACCTCCGGATGCTATGGCCAATCCCGTACGAACCATCTGCGCGTTGATGTCCAGCGCGCCGTTTCGGCAACGCACGAGAAGCCGGTCGTAACGATCACGGCTCGAACCGCTGCAGACCGCGGAGGCTGCAGATACAAGGCGCTCCAGAGCAGCTCGCGCTTCCTCGCCGCACGGCCAGTCCACGCCGCTGCCGTCTTGGCAGACCTGGCGGATCTCCGGCGCATCCACGCCTTCAAGCCGCAGCCGCTCTGCTCCCACCGCCAACGTGTCCCCGTCGATCGCGATGAAGGGGCCGTCAAGCCGAACGGACGCCGCATCGTCCAGCTTGGCGGCAATCAGCGCGCCAAGAAACACGAAGGCCAGCATGAGGCCGGAGCTGCGCAATCTTCGCAAAATTGGTGTCACGATCCGGCCTTAATCAACAACAGAAGCTTCAGGGAAATGGCAAACAAATCCTTGCCCGGCAGCATCTTCTTAAGGTTTCGGCGCTAGCCTCACAACCATTGGGGACATCGATCCAGTGGTTATGAGTAACGGCGTCAGTACCTCGACCGATAAGAACATCGTCGACCTGTCTCGAAGCAGCCGCAACAAGGCTGTCTCGAAGACGGTACGCGCAACGCGCGAGCGCCTTCAGTCCACCGGCCGCAGCACCATCGTCTTCGACCGCGAAGCACTGGCCCTGCATGTCAACGCCGTCGTGCAGAGCGCGCTCGTCATACCGCTTTTCGTGGCCGTGGTCACCGCAATCGGGCTTTACCTCAATCCTGCCGCCAATCTTCTCGGATGGGCCCTGCTGGCGCTCAGCGTCCACGCCGTCAATGTTCTTCTGGCCCGCCGCATCGGCCGGATCGACATCACTGCCCTCGATACCGCTCGCTGGCGGCGCCGCCTGCTTTTGGGCCAGGTACTGGCTGGGTGTTGCTGGGCCCTGTTTTCGCTGCAGACCTGCGCCGACTGCTCGGGCGACAGCTTCTATTTCTACAAGGCCGCCGTCATTCTGGTTGCGATCTCCATCGGTGCCATGAACGGCGTGATGCTGCGCCAGGGCGTGCTGTTCGGCTTCTTGCCGCTCATTCTCACCTTGCTGCTCTCATCCGCGCTGTCGCGTCACATGCTCGACATCGGGCTTGCCGGCATGTCCGCCATCGCGCTCGTGTTCTTTCACTATATCGCCGATCGGCAGTATCGCTCGAACCTCACCCTGATGTCCTATCAGTCGGAAAAGGACGATCTCATCGCCGAGCTCGAAGTGGCAAAATCGATGTCGGACGAGGCGCGTCGGCGGGCAGAAGAAGCCAATCTCGCAAAATCCCGTTTCCTCGCCTCGATGTCGCACGAGTTGCGAACGCCGCTCAACGCGATCCTTGGTTTCTCCGAGGTCATGAATGCGGAAGTGCTGGGCCCGATGTCCAACCCGACCTACCAGGAATATGCCGGTGACATTCACCGGTCCGGGCAGCATCTCCTCGACCTCATCAACGAGATCCTCGACCTCTCGCGCATCGAGGCGGGCCGTTACGAGCTCAACGAGGATGCGTTGTCGCTCCTGGAGATCGCCGAAGACTGCATCGGCATGGTGCAGCTGCGTGCCAGCGGCAAGAGCATCACCATCCACCAGCAGTTCGAGCCGACCCTGCCCCAGATCTGGGCCGACGAGAAGGCAATCCGCCAGGTCGTGCTCAACCTCCTCTCAAATGCCGTCAAATTCACGCCACAGGGCGGCGAGATCACCGTCAAGGTGGGCTGGACGGCCGGTGGGGGTCAGTATGTCGCGATCAAGGACAATGGCCCTGGCATCCCGGAAGAAGAGATCCCGATCGTGCTGTCGGCCTTCGGCCAGGGATCCATCGCCATCAAGAGCGCCGAACAGGGTACCGGTCTCGGGCTGCCGATCGTTCAGGCAATCCTGGCAAAACACGATGGACAGTTCGTCCTTCGATCGAAGCTGCGCGAAGGTACCGAGGCGATCGCCATCCTGCCCTCGACCCGTATCCTGCAGAGCGTTCCCGCTATCGAAGACGCAGCCCCCATTGCGCGCCGCCGCCGGACATTTGCCTAGGCTCTCACCGAGGCAGACCCGGGATGACGTCTACCGGATCACGATGTCGTAGATAGACCACAGCACGAATAGCCCGTTCGCGCACAACAGGCAGAAAACGGCAAACGAGCCAAGATCCTTTGCGTGGCGGCCGACTTTCGAGATCTCCGGAGAGATCCGGTCCACAAGCTCTTCAATCGCCGTGTTCAGCGCTTCCACGGCGAAAAGAACCAGCATCAGCACCGCGTAGACGAGATAGTGAAAGAGGTCGGCGCCGATCAGGACGAACAGAAGGAGCCCCAGGCCGAAGGCAACGGCCTCGGTTCGGAAAGCCTCCTCCTGCCAGCAGCGGATCATGCCCTGCATCGAATAGCGCGTGGCGGCAACAACGCGCCGCGGTCCGCTTGCCTTCTTGATCCTACTTTCGCGAGGCGCTTTCTCCATGCTCAATTTCCCGCGCTCACGCCGGCCTGCTCGAACGTCGCCATGCCGGAATGGCAGGCCGCGGCAGCCTTGACGATACCGGCGGCGAGTGCTGCACCCGTGCCCTCCCCAAGACGCATGCCAAGTGCCAGGAGCGGCGTCTTGCCGAGTTTTTCAAGCGCCTTCATGTGGCCGGGTTCCGCCGAAACATGACCGATCAGGCAATGGTCAAGTGCCGTTGGATTGGCAGCCTTCAGGATCGAGGCCGCTGCCGTCACCACGTAGCCGTCAAGCAATACCGGGATCTTCTCCACGCGCGCTGCAAGGATCGCACCGGCGATTGCCGCAATCTCGCGTCCGCCCAGTCGCCGCAGCACTTCCAGAGGGTCCTTCAGGTGGTCCTTGTGGAAGTCCACCGCCGTCTTCACCGCCTGGATCTTCCGCTCCAGCAGCTCGCCGTGAGAGCCGGTGCCCGGCCCCACCCAGTCCTCCGCCTCGCCACCATAGAGCGCCAGGTTGATCGCGGCGGCGATCGTCGTGTTGCCGATACCCATTTCGCCGATGCACAGCAGGTCTGTCCCGCCTGCGATCGCTTCCATGCCGAAGGCCATGGTGGCGGCGCAATCGCGCTCTGACAGTGCGGGTTCGCAGGTGATGTCGCCGCTCGGATAGTCGAGTGCCAGGTCGAAGATCTTCAGCCCCAGGTCGTGGGTCACGCAGATCTGGTTGATCGCAGCACCGCCTGCCGCGAAGTTTTCCACCATCTGCTGTGTCACCGAAGAGGGAAAGGGTGTAATCCCATGCTTGGTGACCCCGTGGTTGCCGGCAAAGATCGCCACCAGAGGCCGAGTCACGGCCGGCGCGCGCCCGGTCCAGGCAGCAAGCCACATGGCGATTTCCTCCAGTCGGCCGAGCGATCCCGGCGGCTTCGTCAGCTGCGCGTCGCGCTCACGTGCCGCGACCAGCGCGCGGGAGTCCGGGCCAGGCAGGTTCTGCAGCAGGGCGCGGAAATCGTCAAAAGGCAGGCCGCTCATGCTCATGGCTTCTTCTTCTTTCTTATCGGCTCCCGGCGCTTGTGTTTGCCGGCAAATCAAGATCATCTGCTGCTCTCATAGTCGTGCCGTGAAGGAGGGACAACTGCCAAACACGACAGAGTTCTTTGGCGATCTGGCGCGGTCTCTCGGTTTCCTCAGCCGCGTGCCGATCCCTGCACGTTTTTTTGCTGGTCACGACGGTTCGATCAGCCGTGCCGGGCGCGCCTTCCCCCTTGCCGGCCTCCTGCTGGCCCTGCCAGCCGCCCTGCTGCTCTGGCTCCTCCTGGAGTGGGAGGCCGAGCCGCTGCTGGCCGCGCTCGTCGCGCTTGCTGTCATCACGCTTCTTTCCGGCGCGCTGCATGAGGACGGCCTTGCCGACGCTGCCGACGGTCTTGGTGGCGGGCGCGACAAGGAGCAGGCGCTCTCCATCATGAAGGACAGTCGCACCGGCAGCTATGGCGTGATCGCCTTGATCCTCTCCTACGCCCTCAGGGGCACTGCCCTTGCGTCCCTTGCGGCATTCTCACCAGCCCTGCCCACGCTTGCACTGCTGGCAGGGGCTGCGTTCAGCCGGGCGCTGATGGTCGCCCATTGGCATGCGCTGCCGCCGGCGCGTGCCGGTGGTGTCGCGGCAGGTGCTGGCAAGCCGGATGCGCAGGCTCGCACACTTGCACTGGCAAGCGGCGCCCTCGCCTCCCTTCTCCTTCTCGTTCCGTCCGTTCCGATCGTTCCCATCCTGGGCGCCATCTTGCTTTCCAGCGTCTCGGTCTTCGGATTCACCCGCTATGTCGATCGACGGATCGGCGGCCATACCGGAGACACCATTGGCGCCTCGCAACAGGCTGGCGATATCGTGTTCTTGGTCGCCCTTGCGCTCACCTGTTGAACCGCCGATATGTCAGCCATGATCTCGCCATGCATTCTCCTTTGCGCCATCGACGACAGGACCGGTTACTGCTTCGGCTGCGGGCGTACCCGAGGCGAGATCGCGAAGTGGATGGATCTCACTGATCAAGAGCGCTTGGCGGTGATGGAAACACTGCCCGGCCGCTTGGAGGGCGTGGAACGCAGGCCGCGCCGTGAAACGAGACGGGCTCGCCTGGCGCGGGAGCGCGTCACCTGATGAGCGGTCTGACCTTTGTTCTGCTGGTGCTTGGCGCCGGGCTCGCATTGCTTGTCTTTAACCACGACAGCGGCCAGACCTTCGGCATGGCCAACGAAGACTTCGGGCAGATGATCTACCTCCTGCCGATCGCAGGCCTTCTGTCCGTCGGCCTGTTGTCCGGTCGGCGCGGCAATAAGAGTCAGATCCTGAGCTACATCGCCGTCTGGCTCGTCATCATCCTGGCTCTGGTGGCGGCGTATCTCTATCGCCACGATCTGCAAGGTGTCGGCGCGCGTCTCTCGGCTGGCCTGATGCCCGGCAGTGCCGTGGAGGTGACCACCACCAACGGCAGCAACGAGGTGATCATCCATCGTGGCATGAGCGGCCACTATCAGGCACCGGTCGATGTCAACGGCCAGTCGATGTCGATGCTTGTCGATACCGGCGCGAGCACCGTCGTGCTCTCCTTCGACGATGCCAGGCGCATTGGGCTTGAACCGCAGAACCTCGCCTACACGATCAGCGTGCAGACCGCCAATGGGCGGGCCGTGGCCGCCCCCGTTCGGATTGAAGAGATCGCGATCGGGCCCATCGTGCGCCGCAATGTCCGGGCCATGGTGACAGAGGACGGCCGGCTTGAGCAGAGCCTGCTCGGCATGTCGTTCCTGTCCACCCTGTCTTCGCTGCAGATCCAGACGGACCAGCTGCGCCTTACGGACTAGCTGCAGGCCACTCATCCTTCGGCGCCCCGGCGCCGTTCTTCAACCGCGATCGCGCGAACTCCATGTAGCGCGCCCGCAGCTCCTGCATCTCGATCTTGCCGTCAATCCATTCCTCGACATGTGCAAGGAATTGCGGATCGCGTTCGAAGGCTGCGCCCCGGGCTTCCAGCCGCGTCATCACCCGTTCCACGATGCCTCTTCGAATTTCTGCGGTCATTGGTTGGCTCCCGGTATCATGACCATCGATAGGCATGCTGCTGCTGATTTCGGCTCGTCTTTACGTGCCGGTGTATGTGGAACTCTGTTGCAGGGCGGATACTCCCCCGCCGACCCTTGTACATGGACGTCTCCGCTTCTGTTCAAGCCGCGTGAATCATCCTGCTGCAGGGAGCTAATTTTAGCAGACGGAAATCAAGTCGTCCTGCAAGAACTGCGGGTCGTCCTAATTCGTTCGCCAGCGTACTAGCTGCGCAGACGGTAGCCCGTGTGGAAGATCCAGGCGACGAGGCTCAGGCACAACACGAGGAACAGCCCGATCATTCCGAGGCTGATCATCGGGTTGACGTCGGCAATCTCGTAGAAGCTCCAGCGGAAGCCGCTGACGAGGTAGAGCACGGGATTGAAGTGGCTCACGGCCTGCCAGAAGGGCGGCAGCATGTCGATGGAGTAGAAGCTGCCGCCAAGGAAGGTCAGCGGCGGGACAACCAGCATCGGCATGATGTTGAGCTGCTCGAAGTTCTTGGCCCAGATCCCGATGATGAAGCCCGCGAGGCTGAAGGTTACCGCCGTCAGCACCAGGAACACCAGCATCATGATCGGGTGGGCGATGGAGATATCGACGAAGAACGACGCCGTCCCCAAAATGATCAGCCCGATGATCAAGCCCTTGCTGGCTGCCGCCCCCACATAGCCGAGCAGGATCTCGCTCATGGCGATCGGGGCCGAGAGGATCTCGTAGATCGTGCCTGTGAATTTCGGGAAATAGATACCGATCGAGCCGTTGGCGATGCACTGAGTCAGAAGCGACAGCATGATGAGACCGGGTGTGATGAAGGCGCCATAGGAAATGCCCTCGATCTCCTGGATCCGCGAGCCGATCGCCGTGCCGAACACGATAAAATAGAGCGAGGTTGTCAGCACCGGCGACACCACGCTCTGCAGCAGCGTGCGGCGCATCCGCGCCATCTCGAACAGGTAGATCGATTTGACCGCTTCGAAGTTCATGCTCTTTGTCCCACCAGCTCGACGAAGATATCCTCAAGTGAACTCTGCCGCGTCGAGAGGTCCCGGTACTCGATGTTGTGCGCGGCAAGTGTCCCCAGCAGCGTTGCGATACGCCCCTGCTCCGTCTCGCCCTGATATTCATAGATCAGCGCGCTGCCGTTCTCTGCCAGGGTGACATTGTAGGAGCCCAGTGCCTCCGGCAGCGTCTCGATCGGAGCGCTGAGCTCGAGCCGCAATTCCTTGCGTCCGAGTTTTTGCATCAACGCCGTCTTCGCTTCCACCAGCAGGAGTTCACCGCCACTGATCACGCCGACCCGGTCGGCGATCTCTTCCGCCTCCTCGATGTAATGCGTGGTCAGGATGATGGTGACGCCGTTCTCGCGCAGCCGCTCGACCACCTGCCACATCTCTCGCCGCAGGTTGACGTCAACGCCGGCCGTCGGCTCGTCGAGAAACAGGATGCGCGGCTCGTAAGACAGCGCCTTGGCAATCAGCACGCGCCGCTTCATGCCGCCGGAAAGCTCGCGCAGCATATTGTCGCGCTTTTCCCAAAGCGAAAGATCCTTGAGAATCTGCTCGATCAGCGCGGGATTGGCCTTCTTGCCGTGCACGCCACGAGAGAAGGTCACCGTATTCCATACGGTCTCGAACTGGTCCGTTGTCAGCTCCTGCGGCACAAGTCCGATCATTGCCCGCGTCTGGCGGAAGTCCTTGACGACATCGTACCCGCCGACCAGCACCTGCCCGCTGCTCGGGTTGATGAGCCCGCAGACGATCGAGATCAAGGTCGTCTTGCCGGCTCCGTTCGGACCGAGCAGCGCTAGGATCTCACCCTCCTCGATCTCCAGGTCCACGCCTTTCAGCGCCTGAAAGTCGTTGGCATAGGTCTTGGTGAGGTTCCGGAGGGAAACGATGGGCGCCATGAAAAGGTCTCGGGAAGGAATTGGGAGCTGGAATGGCGCCGAATATAGGCGCGGCTGACAGCGAGACCATAGCCGCGATCAAAACAGTGTGTTTCACCTCGACCGACGACAGCGCTTGCACATGCTTCCAGCAAGCGCAGAACGCTAGCCGAAGACCGTCAGGAAGAATTGCAAGGAGATCGTGATCAGGAAAATCCCGAAGCCGATTTCCATCTGTCGCTTTGTCATGGCATGCGCCAGGCGGGCGCCATAGGGTGCCATGAACAGCGTGATCGGGATCAGCAGTGCCACAGCCAGCCAGTTGATGAAGCCGGTTGAAAACGGCGGGAGACCCGGCTCACCCCAACCCGCCCAGGCATAGCCTAGGAGACCGGGCAGCGAGATCAGGACTCCAACGCCTGACGATGTGGCCACCGCCTGGTGGATCGAGCGACCATAGAGGGTCATGAAGGTGTTGTTGACGACACCGCCGCCAATCCCCATCAATCCCGAAAGCAGGCCAATCCCGGTGCCGACCAGAAACTTCCCGGGGTTTGACGGCAGGTCGGTTCCAAGCTGCCAGCTCGCGCGGTTGAAGATCATCCGAAACGCCAGCAACAATGCGATGAACGCAAAGATCAACTGCAGTTCCGTGCTCGAAGCTTCCGCCGCAATAGCCGCGGCCAATAGGGTCCCGAGCGGAACCGCGACGATCCAGCCCTTCAGCAACTGCGTGTCGACTGCGCCCCTTTGCCGGTGGGCAAGAAAGGAACGGATCGATGTCGGGACGATGATGGCGAGCGACGTGCCGAGCGCCAGATGCATGCGCACATCCTCCGCGACATCCAGAAGACCAAAGACATGGAAGAAGATCGGCACCAGGATCGCCCCGCCGCCAATGCCGAACATTCCGGCAAGGCCACCCGCCAGCACGCCGGCAGCAGCAAGGGCGAGGACGAAGGGGATGATTTCAGTGAAGGGAGGCATGGAGGACCCGGATGGGAAAAGGGAGGGATTTGTAAAGAAGCTGTGTCTTCTCGCACCAAACCACTTGTCGGACAAGTAAGGCGAGTTCGCAGCTATCGCGGAACCCGCTCCATCCTTTCTCGTTTAGTCGCGCTACCGCGTCCGCGAGACGCGTTCTAAGCGCTCGGAGAAACGGATGTTCGATCTCGACCCTGTGCCGAAGGTGATCACGTTCGACTGCTATGGCACCCTTGTGCAGTGGCACGAAGTGCTTCTTCGCGAGATCGCCGAAACGCTGGCCGAGTATGGACATGACACTGAAGACGCGCCCCCCATCCTCGCAAGCTTCTCTGCCCTGTCGCGGGCCCTTACCGCAGAGACGCCGCACCGGCCTTACAAGGAGATCCTGCGAGCCGGCTTCAAGGTTGCCTTTGCAGAACACGGACTGATCCCCGGCGCTGATCATGTCGAACGGATTTCCATGTCGCCCATGACAATGGGCCCGCACCCTGAGGTGCCGCATGTTCTGCGTCAACTGCAGCAGCGCTATCAGCTTGCTATCTTCACGAACTCCGACGACGACCTGATTACCCCGACGGTTGCGCGCCTCGGCGTCCCCTTCGACTATGTCGTCACCGCCGAACAAGCCCAGGCCTACAAACCGTCTCGCGCACTCTTCGAATACGGCTATCGCACAATGGGCGTCGAGCCGGAGGAGACCGTGCATGTGGCCATGGGCATGTATACGGATATGAAGGTGCGTCACGAGCTCGGCCTGCGCGGAATCTGGGTGAACCGGCGTGGCGAAAACGGCAACCCTGCCTGGCTGCCTTACGCCGAGGTCGCGGATCTCAAGGGAGCGGCGGTTTTGCTCCTGCCGTCATGATGCCGGCCTAAAAAAGCGGATCAGCCTAATCGCAGTATTTCGAGCCGGACTTGCGCGAGCGCAGGTCGAAGTGGAAGTGGTTCCAGTGCTCCTTGTTGCTCCCCGGTCCCAGCACAGTATGAAAATACTTGCAGCTGTCGTCGCGCACCGTGTTCAGAAGGCCCTTCTCGCGGAAGGCAAAGAAGCCCTTCTTGCGCACATCGATCTTCTTGCCGTTCTTCAGCACGAACTTGCCAAGGTCGATGGCGTTGCCGCGCGCATGTTCCGACATCGGGTTGCGCTTCTGGCGGCTGTTGTTCATTCGCCGGCACGAATAGCCGCCCATGGATTCGATGGTCTTGACGCCGGAGAGATAGCGATATCGCGACGAGGGCGCCAACTCGTATTTCACCCATTTCGCCAGGGCCAGCGTCGTCTGGCAGTTGAGCTTCGTCGCCGGCTTCAGCTGAATTCCTCCGGAAAAGCCACTGAGCAGCACCGGATAGTCGATGCCGCAGCTCGGTCCATCGGCGATCCGCTTGATGTCACGAAAGTCGACGCCGAGCCGGCGAAGTTCCGCGCGGCAGCTCACCTCCGATTGCGGCATCACCGCACGCGGGCGGATCGGCTCCCGCTCGGACGCCGGATTGTTGGGCGCAAGCATCGCCACCTGTTGCGGCTCAACCGGCGGCAGGCGCGTCGGTGCCACCACCGGCGTCTGGTCGCCCCATACTGGCTGGCCCGCAGCTCCGCCCTGAAGCCCGGCCGCCTGCCGCTTCGGCGGGATGGTGATGAGCTGGTCGTTCTGGGGCGACGTCGATATTGATCCAAGTGCTGTCGGAGTATCGGTGCCGATGCCTGCGACAACCGGTTGGCTGGTCGCCCCCTCCGCGATCATCTGATCCTGCTCCTGCGCAAGACCGATCACAGGATCGTTTGAACCGGCATCGGGAAAGCCGAGCTGCGCGTCCATGGAGACGCCACCCTCAGGGACCCGCAACACGTTTTGCTGCGACGGCGCCTGAAGCTGCATCGCCTCATCGCTGTCGATCATCGGCAGCGACTGCGATTGAACCGGCTGCTGTGGAGCGATGGGCGCAGGATAATCCTGAACCTGCCCGCCTGCGGTTGCCTGAGACAGAGGCCCCGATGGTGCCTGATAAGGCTGCTGCGAAACGCGCGGCTCCGTCAGCGGGCCAATCGCACTGACGCGCGTCTCACTGTCGATGCCGGCGGGCGGCACCAGCCCTTCGGCTGAGCAGCTCACCAGCATTGTCGTGATCATCAGCGAAGCCAGGGCCCGCCGCGAAAGGGAAGCATACGCCATACCAATTGCCGCTCTCGGTGCCGAAATGGCACATGCGGCAATCATGCTGGATTGAGGTAAATGAAGACTTGCTGAAAGATGACCATATCATGGTGTCTTGAGCGTCAGACCTTGGTCCCGCCACGCCCCGGACGCTGCTGACCGCGCGATTAAGCATTAAAAAAGCCCGCCGACACGGCTGCCGGCGGGCTTTCGGTAAAGCAGAGGTGCTTCTTCAGGCGGCGCGAACGGTACCTGTCGCCTGGTAACCTGCAGAAGAGCCCTGGCTCTCCATCCGGAATGCAGACAGCAGGTGCTGCAATTGCAGGCTCTGGTCGGCAAGCGTCTGGCTCGCGGCCGTCGTTTCTTCCACCATGGCCGCGTTCTGCTGGGTCATCTGATCCATCTGGTTGACGGAGGCGTTGATCTCCTGCAGCGCCGTTGCCTGTTCGCGCGACGCTGTTGCAATCGTCTCCACATGGCTGTTGACCCGCTCGACCAGCTGCGCAATCTCCACCAGTGCATCGCCGGTGGAGCGGACCAGCGACACGCCGCTTTCCACTTCCCGCGCCGAATTGCTGATCAAGGTCTTGATTTCCTTCGCAGCATTGGCGGAGCGTTGCGCCAGTTCCCGCACTTCCTGGGCAACCACGGCGAAACCACGTCCCGCCTCGCCTGCCCGTGCGGCCTCGACGCCGGCATTCAGGGCGAGCAGGTTGGTCTGGAAGGCGATCTCGTCGATCACCGAGATGATCTGGTTGATGCGGCTGGACGAATCCTCGATCCGGCCCATGGCATCAACCGCGCTGCGCACGATCTCGCCCGAGCGGCCAGCGCTCTCCTTGGTTTCCGCCACCATGGTCCTTGCCTCGTCCGCGCGGGCGGACGCCGTCTTGACCGTGGCCGTAATTTCATCGAGAGCGGCAGCCGTTTCTTCAAGCGAAGCTGCCTGCTGCTCCGTCCGGCGCGAAAGATTGGCGGTCGCGCCGCTGATATCCGACGCGCTGTCGCGAACGACATGGCTGGTTTCGGTGATCGAAGCGATGGTCTGGCGCAGCGATGTCACCGCCTGGTTGAAGTCGTCGCGCAAGGTCGCATATTCGCTTCCGAGCTCGGAAACCTGGGCGGAGAGATCGCCCTGTGCCAGGGCCGAAAGCGCGCGTCCGAGTTCGCTCATCGCATGAGCCTGGCGTTCCGATGCCGATGCCAGGGCCCGCTCGTTGGCAGAGCGCTCTTCGGAAATCGCCCGCTGCTGTGCACTCTCGCGCTCCTGCAACGTCACCCGCTCTTCCACCGCATCGCGCAGGACAACGAGGGCGCGCGCCATCTTGCCCATCTCGTTCCGCTGTTCAGTGTGCGGCACGGTCACATTCGCCTCTCCCTCGGCGATCTGCTCCAGCACGGTTTTCACGTTGCCGAGCGGCCCCGTCACGCTGCGGATGACGACAAAGGCACCTGCCAACAGAGCGGCTGCACCGGCGGCGAACATCGTTGCGTAATTGATCAGGTTCTCGCGGAACATGGCATGCAGGTCGTCAGCATAGACGCCGGTGCCGACGATCCAGCCCCAGGGCTGAAACCCGATAACGTGGGAGTATTTCTCGACCGGCTCCTCCAAGCCAGGCTTCGGCCAATAGTAATCGACAAAGCCTTGGCCGCCGGCTTTGACCGTCTCCACCATCTCCACGAACAGGTGCTTGCCGTTCGGATCCTTGTTCTGCGACAGGTCTGTGCCATCAAGTGCAGGCTTGAACGGGTGCATCACCATGTAGGGACGCATGTCGTTGATCCAGAAATAGCCGCTGCCCCCATCGTAGCGGAGATCGCCGATCGCCTTCATGGCTTCAGCCTGCGCCTGTTCGCGCGTCAGAGCGCCGGAGGTTTCCATGCCGTGGTACTTCTGCAGGATGCTCATGGCAATGTCGTCCATGTAGGCCAACCCGCCCTTGCGTTCCTGCTCCGACGACGCATAGGTCTGGAACAGGCTGAACGTCATCGCACTAGCCAAGATGACCAGAGCGAAGAAGATCAGCAGGTACATTCTTGCGGAAATCGTCAACCGCTGCATTTAAAATCCCCCCTTTGTGACAAAGTGTAACAATTTCTAGCCCATGAAAGTTACTGGGTGGTGAAAGTGTGCGGGCGCGACCGATGCGCGAGTTAGCTTCTACTAAAGTCCAAGGTCCGCCTTCCACGCCTGCCGCTCCAGTTCACGCTGGCTTCGTTGCCGGGAATCGGTTCTTGTGGGTCTCTCGAAAGGACTGCCAATGCCCGATATGGACCGCCCGACAGGTGAACTGACACTGCGCACCCTTGCCATGCCGACCGACGCCAATCCCGCCGGCGATATCTTCGGCGGGTGGGTGATGTCGCAGATGGACCTCGCCAGCGGGATCCGTGCCGCGGAGCGTGCCCGCGGCCGCGTCGTCACCGCGGCCGTCAAGGAAATGGCTTTCCAACTGCCCGTGTAGGTCGGCGAC
The DNA here is from genome assembly GCA_023399635.1 of Pseudomonadota bacterium. Taxonomy (GTDB): domain Bacteria; phylum Pseudomonadota; class Alphaproteobacteria; order Rhizobiales; family Rhizobiaceae; genus Neorhizobium. The sequence goes on along the minus strand of JAEWOP010000050.1, from coordinate 29 downwards.
ACGCTCATCGTCTATACGCACGTCACGCG
>JAEWOP010000047.1 GCA_023399635.1 Pseudomonadota bacterium | reverse complement strand
ACGACGACGACAAGGTCAAGGAATTGCCGCTCGGCAAGGAAACGGAAGCGAACCTCTTCAAGTCGCGTTCGATCTTCATCTATGGTCCGATCACCCAGGAACTGGCGCAGAAGGTCAACACGCAGCTGGTGGCGCTTGCCGCAGCCAGCGACGAAGACATTCGCATCTACGTCAACTCCCCTGGCGGTCACGTGGAATCGGGTGACTCGATCCATGACATGATCAAGTTCATCAAGCCGAAGGTCTGGATGATCGGCACGGGTTGGGTCGCCTCCGCCGGCGCGCTGATCTACGTCGCTGCTCCGAAGGAGCGCCGCATTGCTCTTCCGAACACGCGCTTCCTCCTGCACCAACCGTCCGGCGGCACGCGCGGCATGGCGTCTGACATCGAGATCCAGGCGCGCGAGATCATCAAGATGAACGAGCGGCTGATCAAGATCTTCGCCAAGGCCACCGGCCAGAGCGAGGAGAAGATCGCCAAGGACATCGACCGCGACTATTGGCTTTCGGCCGAAGAGGGCGTGGCCTACGGGCTTGCCTCGCGCGTGATCGTCAACCAGTCCGAGATCGAATAGAAGCGGCCAAAAGCTTCATTCACGAGCCCCGTCGGCACCAGCCGTCGGGGCTTTTCTTTGCTGGGTATGAACGAGTGATCCCGACCCACCGCGTTCGTGCTGTCGGCTTCCCCGTAACATGCGTCACATACCCGCTTATCGGAAGGCTATCTTCTTCAGCCGGCTGGCCGTAAGAGCAAGGGCAAAGCATTTGGACACGCACGCATGAATGATCTGATCCGCCGCTTCGCGACCTATTATCGCCCCCACCAGCGTCTGTTCGTGATGGATTTCTCCAGCGCGGTCGTATGTGGATTGCTGGAGCTCGCCTTTCCGATGGCGGTGACGCTGTTCATTGATCGGCTGTTGCCGACCCAGCGGCTGGATCTGATCGTGACTGCGGGGCTCTGTCTTCTGATCGTTTATCTGCTCAATGCGGGGCTTCAGGTGGTGGTGGTCTATTGGGGCCACATGCTCGGCATCAATATCGAGACCGAGATGCGCCGCAAGGCGTTCGACCATCTCCAGAAGCTCTCCTTCGGCTTCTTCGACAACCAGAAGACCGGCACGCTCGTGGCGCGGCTGACGAAGGATCTCGAAGAGATCGGTGAAGTCGCCCATCACGGCCCGGAAGACGTGTTCATCGCCGTGATGACCCTGATCGGTGCCTTTGCGCTGATGATGTGGGTGCATCCGCCTCTGGCGACGATCACCGCCATCATTGTGCCGCTGACGGCGATCGTCACCACCATCTATGGGCAGCGGATGACGAGTACCTGGCATGCGCTCTACGGCCGTGTTGCTGATTTCAATACGCGCATCGAAGCGAATGTCGGTGGCATCAGGGTGGTGCAGGCCTTCGCCAACGAAGACCATGAACGGCGGCTGTTTGCCGAAGACAACAACAACTACCGTTCTACCAAACTTCAGGCCTACAAGGTGATGGCGGCCGCCACCTCGCTCAGCTATCTGTCGATGCGCTTCGTGCAGGTGGTGGTAATGCTGGCGGGCGCCTGGTTCGTCACCACCGGTAGTCTTACGGCAGGCGGATTCGTGGGCTTCCTGCTTTTGGTGAACGTGTTTTTTCGTCCGATTGAAAAGATCAACGCGGTAATCGAGACCTATCCGAAGGGGATTGCCGGTTTCCAGCGCTATACGCAGTTCCTCGCGACTGAGCCTGATATTGCAGACGGCCCGGAGGCTGTGGAGCTGCCGCGACCCCGAGGCGACATCCGCTATTCTGCGGTCGGTTTCGGCTACCGCAATGGCGCCAAGGTATTGGACGGGATCGATTTCCACATCGAGGCTGGGGAAACAGCCGCCTTCGTCGGCCCCTCGGGCGCCGGAAAGACGACGATCTGTTCGTTGCTGCCGCGGTTCTACGAGGTGACGGAGGGAGCGATCAGCATTGACGGGATGGATATCCGCAACGTGACGCTGAAGTCGCTGCGGGCCAATATCGGCATCGTGCAGCAGGACGTCTTCCTGTTTGCCGGCACCATCCGCGAGAACATCCTTTACGGCCGCCTCGACGCGACGGATGCGGAGGTGCGGAATGCTGCACGTCGCGCGCGCCTCGACGACATGATCGCCCAGTTGCCGGCTGGCTATGATACGGTGGTTGGCGAGCGTGGCGTAAAGCTCTCAGGCGGACAAAAGCAGCGGCTTGCGATTGCCCGCATCTTCCTGAAGAACCCGCCGATCCTGATCCTCGATGAGGCGACCTCCGCGCTCGACACGGAAACGGAGCGGGCGATCCAGGCGTCGCTGGCCGAACTTTCGCAAGGTCGAACGACGCTTGTGATCGCGCATCGGCTTTCCACCATCACAAAGGCAAACCGGATCTTCGTCGTCGACGGCGGGCGGATCATCGAAAGAGGCTCCCACGAGACGCTCGTCTCCAACCAGAACAGCGCCTTCTACCGGCTGGCCAAGGCGCGGCCCTGATCTTCGGTCCTCGTTCAAGATCTGCCGCGCATCGGGTAAGAGGTAGCTACTCAACCCGTTACGCTGCTGTGGCTTGAACCAACGGCAGGCACGGAAAGCAGGCGAGAGGAAATGCGGTTTGAAGCCTATCTTCCGCGCTCTGCCGGCCATGCCTCATCTGGCTCGACCTCCGTTGCTTTGTGGGCCTCCTGCCATTGATCGATGCCGCCTGGAAACCAGTAAACGCCGGTATACCCCTTCATTACCAAGCGCTTGGCCAGGTTCCAGCTTCCCCAGCATTGTGGTCGGCAGAATGTGACGATGGAGGCGGACCTGTTGCCGTGCGTCAGTTCCTCTACGCGACGCAGGAGGACATCTTCCTGCTCCGTGGTGAGATCCGCCGCGCCGCCTCCTGGAAACCACGTTGCGCCGGGGATAGAGCGGTGCGTTGGTAGCCAGAGCCGATCTTCGGGAAAGCTCTCCGGCTTCTTGTCTGCAAGGCCCACATCGAGAAGCACCGGCTTCTTGGGAAGCAAAGCCTCCAGGGCCTCAAGATCGAGAACCACTGCGCCCTTCAATGTCGCTGGGGTTTCTCCCCGCATCGGTCCGGTCCAAAGGCCTGCCGGCTCAGCCACGGCCGCCCGTGCGGCGTGCGCGCTTGCGGAGATCAGAACCAAGGCCAGTACAAGTGAGGCAATCGCCGAGGTCGCCGCGCGTCCCATCATGTCCAACATGTGCAGGCCCTCACTGGGTCGCCGTGGGGACATCGAAACTCTGCTCCCAACGCCCGCCCTTCGTGTCGGATGCGACCACCGTCATCGGCCCCGTGCCGGTTGGAATGAAGTTGAAGCTGAACACGGGGTTGGTTGAAAGCGAGATGTCGCCGACCATGTCCAGCACGGTCTGGCCATTGTGCGTGACGGTCATCTTGTCGAGGTAACGCGGGGGCGTGTAGAGCCGCGTAAGCTGGTTCATCTGCATGCCATTGAAGTTGGGGTGACGGATCATCAGCGTCGCCTCGGCGGGCACCTTCGTCTGGATATCCTGCGAGAACTTCATCCGCATCTCTCCCATGCCCTTCATGGCTTCCGCGTCACTGGGACCGGAGGGCGCCGAACAGCCGCCCGATGCCTTCACGAAGGCGACGGTTGAAAAGAGCTTGCCATCCTTGGTTTCTGCAACCGCATGAACGTTGGTGTAGGTGTCGATCCGGACGCGCAACTGCAGTGTGCCGGGATCCGCGGCCGGTCCGAAGGTCACGTGGGCGGCGAGCGGTGCCGGATTGTCGTCGATCACGAGATAGACCGACTTGATCTTGTCCTTCTCGGGCATTGTCAGGGTAATGGGCACAAGAGCCGCATCCTGGGCCCGTTTTGGCGCGTCGATCTTGATCAGGGTGTCAGTCGGCAGCACTTCGCGATCATCGAAAAGGTAATCGGCAATCACCTGCCAGCGCTCCTCCCGCTTGGCGTCTGGATCAGACGGTTCTGCGGCAAGAGCAGGTCCGGCACACAGCGCAGCGACCAGGGCAACCGCGAAAGCCGGTCTTGATATCGGCATCATCATCATCTCCTCCTTGCACCGGTCTCGGTGCTATTCCCACTCAAGCTCCTTATAGGCCTGGATGACATTGCGGCCGTTGTAGTCGTCAAACAGCGCCCAACCTTCGCCTTCTCCCGCAGCGACTGTTCGACTGGCCTCGTCTATCGTCATGCCTTCGGCAATCGCCTTTCGCGTTTGATCGTAGAGCGCCGTCAGGTAACGCATCTGCTTTTCCATGGCAGGAGCGAAGTCGACGGTTGCCGGACCGTGTCCCGGCACGGCGCGGGCCGGAGCGACTTCCTTGAGTTGCTCGGCTTCGGAAATCCATCCCGGGAGGCTTCCGTCCAGCGACGGAACGCGGTCGACGAACAGCAGGTCCGCCGGGAAAAGCGTGCCGGTGGCTATGTCGAACATCGACAGGTCGCAATCGGTGTGCGCGGTCCTGTGTGCCATGATCCGGACCAGACGATCGCCCAGATCGAGCTCCGCCGCATCGACGACCTCCCGTGTGGGGCGCACGATGGTGCCGGCATCGTCCGGTCCAAGCAGATCGACGAGACGCTGCTGGTAAAAATTTCCCCGGGCATCAAGAGCCGATCGCAGGGCCCGGTGCCCGATGAATTCCGGCTGGTCCTCGACAAAAGCCACAGCGCCAAAGCAGTGGTCGGGATGGACGTGGCTCATGACCACGTACCGGATTGGCTTATCTGTTCGTTGCCTTATCTGGGCGCGAAGCCATCTACCGTCTGCTGCACTGCCGCCGGGGTCGGTCACCAAGACGCTGTCGCGACCGATGATGAAACCGATATTGGCGATACCACCCTTGTTTGCGGGAGAGGTTTCTTCGTGCGGGGCTTCGCGAACGAACACACCATTTCCAAGATCCCGCAAGGAAGAAGATTGAGCCGCAAAGCCGCTTGTCGGCAGGCAACAGAGACAGAAACCAAGAGCTATGGTTTCGCGCCGCGTGAAGCTCACAGCTCCGGCGGCGTGTCGGGTATCACCGGCACTTCTGTGCTTGCTTCCTGACATGCCGGATAATACCACCGGTTTCGCCAATTCGGAAGTCTAGGCAACGGAGAGCCGTCAGGTTCAAAGGCCATGCCGCCGGTGTCTCGTTCGCCGCGCTTCTACTCAGGTCACCACCTCGGCAGCATCGACGCGACGCAACTTGAAGAAATACAGCCGGGGATCTGCCTCCACGATCATCATCCCGGCAACCTCCGAATCGTTGATCTTGCGGAAGTAATCGACGATCGGTTGATGGTCATAGACCATTGCAGCGCTTTCCGTTTCCTGGAGTGTCCGCAACTGCAGTGCTGCGGTTTGGCCTCGAGCCCTGATGGCCTTTCGAAGGTACCCGAAGAGGTTCCTCGCAACGGGCGTGCGGCCGAAAGAGGCAAGTCTGATGGCCAGCCGAACAGGGAGCCAACGCGGCTCAACGGCAATGAGACGTCTCTCCCCGGACTGGAAGAGAAGGGCGTCTGCTCGCATATCTGGGTGGAAACGCTTGCCGAACCACTGCAGGTTCTCCAGCACGCCGTCGAGCGGATGCCCGGAGGGGATGCCGGTGCCCTTCCAAAGGCCGACCATCTGGTTGGGCAGGACGGGTGGCTGGGACTGGAACCAAGTCAGTGGCGTGTCCGAGACTTCGGCTTTCACGGGTAAAGCGCTCCTCATGTCTTTTGGGAAATCCAGCCGAACACGCGAAGTTCCAGCGCGAGAACTTCACATCAAGGCGCCTGCCTTCGTAGCGTAATGACCGTAAGCTCCGACGGACGCCCCAGCCAAAGCGCAACGCCTGGCCACAAGCCCGTGCCGTTGTTGACGGAGAGTTGCATTCCGTTCACGTCGTGAAGCCTTGAGAAACGATGATCTTGACTAAGACCTGCCAAGGCAGCGGCAGGAGGAAGCGAAGGAGGACGACCACCGCGGCGAACCGATGATCATGTCACTCGACTTGCCAAAGAGCTGCATCTTTGCTCGTTATGCCGCCATCGCTACACTTCCTCAGAGATCCTCATGCTTAAAGACCTCTCGCCGCAGAGCTTCTTCATGGGCTGCCTGACAGCTTTTGTGGGCTTTGCCAGCTCGTTTGCGGTGGTGCTGCAGGGCCTTAAAGCTGTTGGGGCAACGGATCATCAGGCAGCATCAGGATTGATGGCGCTGTCGGTCTCCATGGGGGTATGCGCAATCATGCTGAGCGCGTGGACGCGATTGCCTGTCTCCATCGCGTGGTCGACCCCGGGTGCAGCGCTGCTTGTCTCGTCGGGAACAGTGGAGGGCGGCTTCCCGGCGGCCGTGGGTGCTTTCCTGATCTGCGGCATTCTGATTGTCATCGCTGGTCTCTTTCGCCCCCTTGGCAAAGCCGTTGCCGCCATTCCGGCGCCGCTTGCCAATGCCATGCTGTCAGGCGTTATTCTTGGCCTTTGTTTTGCTCCCTTCCGAGCGATAGCCTTTGATCCGCTGCTTGGACTACCGATCCTTGTGGCTTGGGCAGTGGTGTTGATGGTCAAGCGGCTGTTTGCGGTGCCGGCCGCCTTGGTCGCCTTCGTCATCGTGATGATCGTGGGAGTGGACCTGCCGGATGGCGCGCTCTCCCAGTGGAGCAACTCGCTCGCACCACCGTTGGAGTTCATCGCTCCGGTTCTTACATTGCCAGCGCTGATCTCGATAGCGCTGCCGCTTTTCCTCGTCACCATGGCGTCACAGAACATCCCGGGAATCGCGGTGCTCAAGGTCAATCATTACGATCCGCAACCAGGTCCCCTGTTCGCCGCGACCGGCTTCTTTTCCTTGTTGTCTGCGCCCTTTGGCGGACATGCGGTCAATCTCGCAGCAATCACCGCTGCTATGTGCGCCGGCGAGGATGCCCATCCGGACCCTGCCAAGCGTTACTGGGCGGCAATCATTGGCGGCATCGGCTATGTCGTGCTCGGGCTCTTGGCCGGCGCGGTGACGGCCTTCGTGTCGCTTGCGCCGCCAATCCTGATTCAGGCAGTGGCGGGGCTTGCGCTGATCGGCGCGTTCTCCGGATCGGCGGTCGCGGCGTTCAAGGACCCGGAGACGCGTGAGGCGGCGGCGGTCACCTTTCTCATCACCGCGTCCGGGGTGTCATTCGCAGGAATCTCAGGTGCCTTCTGGGGTCTGGTCGCGGGCGGGTTGATGATGGGGCTGCAGCGCTTCATGACGCCCGCGCGTCCTTGATGGCGTACCGGAAGCGAGCAATCTGCCTTGTCAGGAGGATCCTCAGTGGGTATAGCTGAGCCATGACCATGACAGGCGCGATCATGTCTGACCGTTCGACCGCCCGCCGCTTCGCGGCCGGGGCGACGGTTTTCGCGCCTCTCTCGCTTCTTAGCCTCGACCTTACGCGCGGTTGCCGGGTCCGTTGAGGAGCGCCCGGCGGCCGAAAAGCCTGCCGGCGCAAGAGCTCCTCTCATCACCTTTCACACCTGAATTATTCAAGGCCAACGGCCAGCGCCCATGATTGCACTGTGTGCCGTGGCGTGAAGTAAAACGAGACAAGACGATGGATGCGAAGACTCACACCCCGAAGAGCGGCATGCCCGACGCGGCAAAGAAATACCGCCCTTATCCGCAGATCGACATTTCCGACCGAACCTGGCCCTCCAAGGTGATCGACAAGGCGCCGATCTGGTGCTCGGTCGACCTGCGCGACGGCAACCAGTCGCTGGTCAACCCGATGGGGCATGACCGCAAGGCACGCATGTTCAAGCTGCTGCTCGACATGGGCTTCAAGGAAATCGAAATCGGCTTCCCTTCTGCTTCCCAGACCGACTTCGACTTCGCTCGCTGGTGCGTGGAAGAGGGTGGCGTTCCAGACGATGTTTCGCTGCAGGTGCTGGTGCAGTGCCGGCCGGAGCTGATCACGCGGACGTTCGAATCGCTGGACGGGGCGCACAACCCGATCATCCACTTCTACAATTCGACCTCCGAACTGCAGCGCCGCGTGGTGTTCGGGAAAGATGTCGCCGGCATCCGGCAGATCGCGGTGGACGCGGCGAAGATGATCATGGACATGGCGGCGAAGGCGGGCGGTGGTTATCGCTTCGAGTACTCGCCAGAGAGCTTCACCGGCACGGAACTGGAGGTGGCGCTGGAGATCTGTAATGCTGTCATCGCCGAGGTGAAGCCGACTGGCGACAAAAAGCTGATCCTCAACCTGCCATCGACCGTCGAGATGGCCACGCCGAACATCTATGCCGACCAGATCGAGTGGATGTGCCGCAATATCGACAGCCGCGAGAACGTCATCATCTCGCTGCATCCACACAACGACCGGGGCACGGGCATCGCGGCAACGGAGCTCGGCTTGATGGCCGGCGCCGACCGTGTCGAAGGCACGCTGTTCGGCAATGGCGAGCGTACCGGCAATGTCGATATCGTCACCCTGGCGCTCAACATGTACACGCAAGGTGTTGATCCTGAACTGGATTGTTCTGATATCGAGCGGATCAAGTCCGTCTACGAATACTCAAACGAGATGGTCATCCCCGAGCGCCATCCTTATGTGGGCGAGTTGGTTTACACTGCGTTCTCGGGTTCGCACCAGGATGCAATCAACAAGGGCATGAAGGCGATCAAGGTTGCCAACCATCCGGTCTGGGAGGTCCCTTATCTGCCGATCGACCCGCAGGACGTGGGGCGCACCTACGAGGCGATCATCCGCATCAATTCGCAGTCGGGCAAGGGCGGCATCGCCTATATCCTGCAGGCGGACTACGGCATCAACCTGCCGCGCAACCTGCAGGTGGAGTTCCGCGAGGAAATTCAGCGCATTACCGATGAAGAGGGCGTTGAGCTTCCTTCCAAGCGGATTCACGAGCACTTCCTGAAGCATTATGTCGAGCAGCCGGACGCGCGATTGAAATTCGTCGACCACCACACGTTCCCGGCAGGGACCGATCACAAGGGCATCCGTGTCGTCGCGGCGGAGATCACTGATCGGGGCGAGACGAAGCGAATCGAGGGCAAGGGAACCGGGCCGATCGACGGCTTCATTGATGCGCTATCGAACTATCTGGGTGTTGCACTGTCCGTGGCAGACTATTCAGAGCATTCGCTGCAGCACGGTTCAAATGCTTCGGCCATTGCCTATGTCGAAGTCGAGCACCCTGGCGGCAAGCTGTTCGGCGTCGGCATCAACACCAATATCGTCGCGGCTTCGCTAGAGGCAATTGTCTCGGCGGCGAACCGGATCGTGGCTAGCACGGAAGGCTGAACGCTTAGATCAGCCCGGCAGCCTTCGCCGCAATCTCATCCAGGGAGGCGGCGGAGGAGGGGCCTACCACGACATATGTCGTGGTAGCGCTTTTCCACGACATCAAGGCGATGTTGTCTCGGATCAGTTCAGAGAAAGCATCGTCATTCGGCTGGTTCTTGCGAAAGAGGATCGAGATGACGTCACCGTCTTGCGAAGTGTAGATCAGTTCTCCCACCGGCAGGCCACCGGCTGCAAACAGTCGTGCGCCCGCCAAGGAAAGACCATTTTCTGACAGGTCCGGCACGCGGAAATTGACGCCGGTGTTGGCGAGCAACCACTCGATTATGGCGGCAGGATCAGATCCCGGCATTTCCGCCAGTCGCGACCTCTGCTGGGAAAACAGCCGGTAGTGCGCGACCACATCGTCAAGCCAGCCACTGTCCTCGGTTACCACCGGTTCCGCATGCACACTTGGCTGCTGGCCCACGCCATAGCCCAGAGCTCCGCCCAGAGCGAAGAGGAGGAGACCCGACATTGCCACCTGAGCGATGCTCAGTCGAATGCTGACGGGAGAGCGATAAGGTGCGGCCAGACGGGCTTCAGGTGTCGAGGTCAAATCAGCAAGGCTCTGTTGATGCGTGGGAAGTTCAGTTAACCACAACTTGTGAATCGATTGTGGCAGATCCACAAGTTTCCCGTTTAAATCAATCTTGCTGCTTCTGGCACTGAAAGGAGGCCCGGATCTTCTCCATAAAAGACGTGACTGTTGTCTAGAGCGACACCGTCTCCGGTTTCGGTGAGTGCATAGCGGTCGCAGACAAGGTTCCACGCACCAGGGCTGCCCGAGAGCCGGAACAGGTTGTACGCCGCCCGTGGCTTGCTGCCGCCCGGCCCTTGCGAAGCAGAGGCGATACCCACCACGGGAATTTGTCCCTCATGCCCTTTTAGCCAATATACGGTGTTAAGATGCGTGTGACCGTGCAAGACGAGCTCGGCTCCGCCGGTTGAGATTGCCGCTGCGAATCGCCGGATGCCGATCATCCGCTTGTGGGAGGACGCCGCGCCGCGGATTGGAGGATGGTGAATGAGTACCACGCGAAAAAGGCCTTCTTCTCCAGCCTTGCGGAGAAGGTTGACGGTTTCGCGCGCCTGGCGTGGGCTGAAATAGCCAGAAGCGGAGAAGGGTGGAGTTGCGACGGAAGTCGAGCAGCCAATCACGGCCACCGGACCACGGCGGCGAATCGTCGGGAAGATTTTCGTCTCGTCGGACCAGTTGCGCGTCCCCTCGTCGCCGATGATATAGGGGAACCACTCGTTGACAGAGCGCTCATGGGCGCCCGGGACGTAGGCATCGTGGTTTCCAGGGACAACCGTTGTATCGGCAGGCTCTCCGACGGACTGCAGCCACTCGCCGGCGAGTCTTGTTTCGATGTTGGTGGCAAGGTTGACGAGATCTCCGGTGATCATCAGGTGATCCGGGTCACGCATCTTCAGGTCGCTGAGCAGCAAATCCAGCGTGTTGACGAAAAGGTGCTTGCGTCGGTTCCGGTGCCAGTTAACAAAGCCCGTGATGCGCTTTGACATCAATTCGCGAAGCGTGAGCCTGGGAAGTGGGCCAAGATGAATGTCGGAAATATGGGCGAATTTGAACATGGTGCAGACATAACGCATCAACTTGTGAATAGTTATCCAAAATCCGCGGCGTGTCGGAGCTTTTGCTGATGGCGGGTGGCATTCCCGAAGTCCGGGGACTGCGTAGCCGAGTGGCGGTATGGCTCTTCCACCGCGTCTTCATCCTGACGCGTGGCATGACGCTTGGCGTACGTGCCGCCTGCTTTGACAGCGAAGGGCGAATCTTTCTGGTGCGCCATACCTATGTACCCGGCTGGTACATGCCGGGCGGCGGTGTGGAGCGGCATGAGACGGTGCGGGAAGCGCTGGAAAAGGAGCTTCGCGAGGAAGGCAATCTCGTGATGACATCGACGCCGTCGCTCTTCCACGTCTACTACAACAGCCGCATCAGCAAGCGCGATCATGTCGTGCTCTTCAGGGTGTCGGTTGAGCAGACGGCGCCTCGCCTGGCTGATCGGGAGATCGCAGAAGCCAGATTTTTCTCTCTCGACGCGTTACCGGAGGACACCACGACGGCAACACTGGCTCGTGTGAGAGAACTGTCGGGAGAGGCGCCGCCATCGGATCTCTGGTAGGGCGCTTCTCGTTTCAGCGGAACAGGCGTTCGCGCTCATGCGGCGCGTCGAGATCCATTTCCGGCCCTACCGGCACGACCCCTGTTGGATTGATGGTCGGGTGGCTGCGATAGTAGTGTTGCTTGATGTGGTCAAAGCGGACCGTTTCCGCAACTCCCGGTACTTGGTAGAGATCGCGGAGATAGCCGCTGAGGGCAGTGTAGTCCCTGATGCGGCGAATGTTGCATTTGAAGTGGCCGACATAGACCGGATCAAAGCGGACAAGCGTGGTGAACAGCCGCCAATCCGCCTCGGTCGGTCGGTCGCCGACGAGGTAGCGACGGGTGGCAAGCCGCTCCTCCAGCATGTCCAGCGTTTCGAATAGCGCCAGGACATTTTCCTCATATGCCTCCTGGGTGGTGGCAAAGCCGGCCTTGTAGACGCCGTTGTTGACGGTATCGTAGATCACCGCGTTGAGATCGTCGATCTCGCTTCGGAGGATGCCGGGATAGAAGTCGGTGCTTTCGCCGGTCAGTTTGTCGAAGGCGACGTTCAGCATCCGGATGATTTCTGCACTTTCGTTGGAAACAATCGTCTGCTGTTGCTTGTCCCAGAGGACCGGCACCGTTACCCGACCCGAGTAATTGGGGTCAGCCTTCAGGTAGACCTGGTATAGGTAATCGAAACCGAAGAGATCGTCTTTCGCGTCGCTGTAGCCGGAAAACTCCCAGCCTTTCTCCAGCATCAGCGGGCTTACGACCGACGAAGAGATGATGTCCTCCAGTCCCTTGAGCTTTCTGAAGATCAGGGTCCGGTGCGCCCAAGGGCATGCGTAGGAGACATAGAGGTGGTAGCGTCCGCGCTCTGCCTTGAAGCCGTCACGCCCACTGGGGCCAGCCGAGCCATCCGGCGTGATCCAGTTTCGGAACTGAGATTGCGAGCGCTTGAAATGGCCCTTGGTGGCTTTGGTGTCGTACCAAACGTCCTGCCATTTTCCTTCAACCAGCATGCCCATCCAGTTCTCCTTTCAAGCTCGTGTTCATACTTACGGCAGGCGCCAGCAATTGCGAGGCTTCGATTGAAGAACGCTGCGTTTTTCAGTTGGCGGCGGAATTCTTTCCTGATAAGGCGGCTGAAGACTTGGGATGTTTTCATGACCGAAGCACGGGCACTGCGACGACGCTGATCTTTTCAACGGATGCTTCTCAGCATCGCGATCCCGTCTTCCTGTCCGCACCCCATTTCTACGGCTTCGGTTCACCATGGCTCCGCAATCTCTTCCAAAGCACAACCTCGTCTACCTGACTGAGGACGCGACGCATGACGATGTCATCGAAGACATCAACGCCGAGGCGTTCGGCCCTGGGCGTCATGCACGTGCGGCAGCGCGGATCCGCGAGCAGGGGCCGCATGACCGGTCGCTCTCCTTCGTGTGCGCAGACAGTGGAGACACTATCGCATCCGTTCGGATGACGCCGGTGATGGCCGGCGACGTGAAGGCACACCTGCTTGGCCCACTTGCAGTGCGGCCGTCACACAAGAACCGCGGGATTGGACGGGAACTGGTGCGGATTGCAATTGAGGCCGCGAGGCGGACCGGTTCCGAGGCCGTGATTCTCGTGGGAGACCCCCCGTACTACATGCCACTCGGCTTCGAGAAGGTCGCGTACAACGCCCTCCAGTTTCCTGGTCCGGTGGATCCCGGCCGCGTGCTTGTCGTGCCGTTCAGCACAACCGTCCACTCGCGCCTTTCAGGAACAATCCACTGGCGCGGATAGTGCAAGTTCTTTAGACAGACAAATGGGGTGCCGTTCGCGGCAGCGCTGACGACCTGTCGGGGGACGACGCATGGCGATAATCACGATCGATGATGCCCTGGAGCGCGCCGGCGCAGGAGCCTTTCAGAAACGCCTGATCAGCATCTTCGGCCTCGTCTGGGCCGCAGATGCAATGCAGGTCCTGGCGGTGGGCTTCACGGCTGCATCGATTGCCGTCACCTTCGGGCTGACGGTCCCGCAGGCGCTGCAGACGGGGACTGTTTTCTTTCTCGGCATGCTGATCGGGGCTCTCGGGTTCGGGCGCCTGGCAGACCGCATCGGCCGGCGCAACGTCTTGATCGTCACCGTCTCTTGCGACGCCGTTTTCGGGCTGCTTTCCGTCTTCGCGCCGGATTTCGCCATCCTGCTGCTGTTGCGCTTCCTCACCGGTGCTGCGGTCGGCGGCACTCTTCCGGTTGACTACGCGATGATGGCGGAGTTCCTGCCGGCAAAGAACCGAGGTCGCTGGCTGGTCTTGCTGGAAGGCTTCTGGGCTGTCGGAACCTTGGTGGTCGCGCTCACGGCGTGGATCACCAGCCTTGTCGGGGTAGAAGACGCCTGGCGTTATATCTTTGCGGTAACCGCACTGCCAGCCCTTATCGGGGTAGGGCTCAGGTTCATGGTTCCTGAATCACCGCTTTATCTGATGCGTGGTGGGCGCCGGGACGAAGCCAAGTCGATCATCGACCAGATCCTGGTGGTGAATGGGAAGCAGGCCCTTCCTATCGGATGGCAGCTGGAAACGCCGCCGCCAATCCATGAAGTGCGGATCTTCTCCCGCGCATTGCGCCGGCGCAGCGTCTTGATCCTGGCGATCTGGTTTCTCGTTTCCGTATCCTATTACGGTGTCTTCACCTGGATCCCGCCGCGGCTCGCGGGCGAAGGCTTCGGCTTCGTGCGCGGCTATGGCTTTCTCGTGCTGATTGCGCTGGCACAACTCCCGGGCTATGCGCTTGCCGCCTATGGGGTCGAGAAATGGGGCCGCCGGCCGACGCTGATCGGCTTCTGCCTCCTGTCTGCCGCTGGCTGCCTTCTGTTTGTGATCGGGGGGAGCAGTATTATGGTCGGGGGTTCGTTGCTGCTGATGAGCTTTGCGCTGCTCGGCACCTGGGGCGCGCTTTACGCCTTCACCCCGGAGCTTTACCCGACTGCATCGCGTGCGACTGGCATGGGGGCTGCCGGTGCAATGGCACGTTTCGGCGGATTGCTCGCGCCTTCGCTGCTAGGACTTATCGTTGCCCAGGGCTTCGGCCTGGCAGTCGGAATTTTCGCAGGATTGCTTCTGCTTGCCGCCGTGGCCGGTTTTCTGATCGATGCAGAGACACGCGCCGTGTCTCTGACATGATCTTCCCAGCATAGAGAGCCCGCAGCGCTATTACTTGAGCTTCAAGAGCTGGATCTTGCCGGCCATCGTGATCGCGTGTGCCGACTGTTCCGGCTCTACGTCAGGGTCCACAGGCTTGATGAGACCATGCTGGCGCAACTCGCCAAGCGTAGTCGTGGTCATGAACTTGATCTTCTGAGGGCGCTCCTTGAAGCGATCAGTGCGGGCGTAGGTCACCTGCGCATTCAGATGAGTCCATTTCTTGCCCTCCTGGGGATAGACATCGCCATCCTTCGCAAGCTTCAGGCCTCTAACCTGGGTGGGCGTCAGTTCGATCATTATTGTTCTTTCTAAGTGTCATCTAGTTAAGACCGTCGTCCGAAGCACGGACGGCGGCAGGCAGATCAGCGCTGACGCGCCTTGCGGGCTGCGTAGCGGCGGTCGCGTTCTGCTTTACGGGCAGCCTCGTCGGCCACGACGCGCGAAACGCGATTGGCAAGCTCGGCTTCGCGAGCTTCCGCTTCCGCGCGCTTTTCAGCTTCAGCGGCCGCTGAAGCTGCTGCCGCCTCGGCCAGCATGCGATCACGCTCAGCCTTTTTCTGCGCTTCCCGCTCTGCACGGCGTGCCTCACGGGCCTGCGCTACAGCTTCGCGTGCCGCCAGCTTTTCCTGCATTTCAGGGTCTGTTGCCTTGGGGGCAGATGCAAATTTTGCCAGTAGTTGACGCTTGGCTTCGGCCGCTGCAGTGCGGCGTTCAGCAAAACCATTGTCGCTGGGGTGTTTCAAAGTGGATCCTTCGTATCTTATCCGGCCATGGAACCCAAAAGAGGGATGCGACCGTAACGCAAAAAAGGCCAGACATGATGCCTGGCCCTTCGTAATTCATCGCCGCGATGCCAGTACATCCGTGGTCATCGGCAGCTGGAATTATCAGGCAGCGCGAAGCTGGCCGGCGGACATCTTGCCCGACTTGTTGTCGCGCTCAAGCTCGAAGCTGAGCTTCTGGCCTTCGACGATTTCGCGCATTCCGGCGCGCTCGACAGCAGAGATGTGGACGAAAACGTCCGCGCTGCCGTCGTCAGGCTGAATGAAGCCGAAGCCCTTTGTGGAATTAAACCATTTTACTGTGCCAGTGGCCATAACGAACCCCTTTCCTAGCGTGATTAACCTCTGCCGCGCCACGCACGACAGCTTTTTCGACTTTTGAGAGAGGAAAGTTCGTCAAGAAGCGCTAAGCGCAGCAAAAAGAAATTCGCAAACAAAGTATCGATGTTGGTTATATACGACCTCCGCGAAGGAATGTCAACTTTCGTTCGAGAGGATCAGCAGAAACAACCACTACGTGTTGCGTCGAAAGTATCGCGTGGTACCTCATGAACCTTCTTCTTCAAGCATGGTCCCGGGATAAAGGTGCGAGAGCGGGCGTGGCTTGCGCCTTATTAGCGTCCTTCGCGCCACCACATCGCGGCAACGGCGAGGAGAAGCGCAGAGAGACCGGCGAACCCGGCGAACAATGGAATTGTGTTTACGCCGCGCAGAACGGTTTCGTCGGTGAGGCGGATCACCATCCGATCGGCGTCATTGACCCGCACCTCGCCGCGCACTGGGAGGATGCTTGGCAGTGCGATGGCACTGCCATCTGCCACACGAGCGACGAGACCTTTGGTGCGCTCGGCATAGGGCGCAAGCGTCTCTTCCGTAGAGATCATCGCCTTGAACTCGGGAGCATCGACTGCTCCAACATGGACGAGTGTCGAGAACTCGCCATTGGTGATCTCAAACAATCCTGTCTCTTCCATCCTGCGCTCAAGCCGAAAGAGACCGGGGCCGCTTTCGGCAAGAGGAAGGGTTTCGGAGCGGCCGGATGGGTATGTAATAGTGGCGGGACCGGGATTGTCGCCGATCGTCTGGCGGTTGACCTCCAGTGTACGGCCGGTTGCGCGGGCGGTAAGTGCCTCTTCCTCCAGCTCCGGCTCCTTCATCAACCAGTGGGCGATGCGTCGGTACAGAGAAACATGCGGTCCACCACCCTCAAAGCCACGCGCCCACAACCAGCCGTGGTCGGATAGCAGCATCGCCACACGGCCTTCCCCTTCACGGTTGAGCACGAGAAGTGGCCGATCGTCATCGCCCTGCATCACCGTCTGGCCCTCCGGCTGCGCCACGTCGATCGAGCGGAACCAACGGCCCCAGGCAGGAGGGTCCTGTGTCGCGCCATCGAGACCACGCGTGACCGGGTGTTTTCGGCCGTCTTCCGAAAGCCGCGGCAGGAAGCCGGCAGTGTGGACCTCGCCCGTCGGACTTGCCGGCAGGATTTGCGCTAGCGGCGTCGCAGCGATGGAGCTTTCGCCGGCGTGCTCCGGGCCGGCGGCGATCAGCAAGGCACCGCCGTTTTCCACATACTGGGCAATGTAGTCATAGTAGAGGATCGGCAGCACGTTGCGGTGCGTGTAACGGTCGAAGATGATCAGGTCGAAGTCCTCGATCTTCTCGACAAAGAGTTCGCGCGTGGGGAAGGCAATCAGCGACAGCTCGTTGATCGGCGTGCCATCCTGCTTCTCGGGAGGTCGCAAAATAGTGAAATGGACGAGGTCGACGGATGCGTCCGACTTCAGGAGGTTTCGCCAGGCGCGTTCACCCGCATGCGGCTCGCCGGAAACGAGAAGCACGCGCAGGTTCTGCCGGATCCCGTCGATGATGTGGATCGCCCGGTTATTGACCGCCGTAACCTCTCCGGGCACTTCGGCCACGGAGAACTCCATCACGTTGTTGCCGCCGCGCGGCACAGTAAACGTGAAGGGCGTATCTGCACCAGGCGCTGCGGGCAGCGTTTCCAACGGTTCCCCGTTCATTCTGATCGTCACTTGTGCGGAGCCGCCAGCACTTCGCCCGTCGTCGAAGACGCGAAAGGTGAGTTGCTGCTCTTCGCCGACAATTCCGAAGCGGGGAGCCTGACCGATCTGGATCCGCCGATCGAACTCATCCGGTTGTCCAGTGATCAGTCCGTGCACCGGGGCAGTGAAGCCAAGGTCCTGGTTGATGCCTGGAAGATCGTGGATCTGTCCGTCGGTGAGGAACACGGCCCCCCCGATGCGCCCTGGCGCCACATCCGAGATGGCGGAGGAGAGGGCGGAGAAGGCCTGAGTGGACGGAGTATCGGTCTCGGCTCCGCTATCGACTTCGACCACTCGCGTCTCGATGCGGGGGAAGCGGGAAAAGCGCTCCTGCAGTTGCGCCAGCGCCTGGTCGGTCTGCTCGCTTCGGCCGGCCGTATCTTGGCTTTGTGAACGGTCAACGACGATTGGGACTATGGTTGAGAGTTGCTCGCGATCTTCCTCGGTGAGGAGGGGGTTGGCGAGGGCCAGAAGCAGGGCCGCCAGCGCCACCGCACGCAGGGCTGCTCCTCGCACGCCCCGCCAGAAGGACAGCACGGCCAACGCTACGGCGGCTGCCGAGAGGACCGCCAGCACTGGCCAAGCTAGAAATGGGGCGAATTCCATCGTCATCCCGTCGCGTCCTACTGGCCAAGCCGCTCGAGGAGGGCGGGTACGTGCACCTGGTCGGCTTTGTAATTGCCGGTCAGCATGTACATCATGATGTTGACGCCTGCCCGATAGGCGTATTCACGCTGCATGGCGTCGGAGGGAACCGTCGGCAGCAC
The DNA here is from genome assembly GCA_023399635.1 of Pseudomonadota bacterium. GTDB lineage: Bacteria > Pseudomonadota > Alphaproteobacteria > Rhizobiales > Rhizobiaceae > Neorhizobium. The sequence continues at coordinate 6,186 of JAEWOP010000047.1, read as the reverse complement.
CGCGGATCCTTGCGCGTCAATGGCCCAAGCGCCTGCGAAGTCATTGGCGGTGATGAGAAGGGGCGTCACGCCGTCTCCGGACGAAGAAAGCTCGCTTCCCGTCTGCGCGGCCTCCTGCCGTGCTTCGACCCAAAGAGGGCTTCCGGCATAGCGTCCCGGGAAGTCGTTCAACAGATAGAAGGACCGCGCCAGGACATGGTCTTCCGGTGTCGGCTCAAGCGGCGGTATGTCAATGTTGGCGAGCACCGCCTGCAGGCGCTCGCCGTTCGGAGACGAGGCGCCAGAACCGTCTAGGGTGGAAAACTGGTCGCGCGTATCAAACAGCACTGTGCCGCCATTGCGCATATAGGCGTCAATACGGGAAATAGCAGCCGGCGAGGGCATCGGCGCAGCAGCCGAGATCGGCCAGTAGATGATCGGGTAGAAGGATAGCTCATCGTTTGCAATGTCGACGCCCACTGGCTCACCCGGCTCTAGCGTCGTTCGATACGTGAGAAACTGAGTGAGACCTTGCAAGCCTTGCTCGGAAATGCGGTCAACCTCCGTTTCACCCGTCACCACATATGCAAGATGCGTGGTGTCCAGACGATCCAGGATGACTTCATCACCGGGTTTTGCGTCTTGCTGTGCAAACACCGAGTTTGGCTCGAGCGCAAGCAACAGACCCGCGATGGCCGCGATGCTGGCTGCGGCGGATCGGGGCGAGCGCGGGCGCCGCGTGAAGGCGCCGTTCATGAACAGGACGATCAGGCTGTCAAGGAGGATGAGGAAGAAGGCAGCGGCAAACAGATGCGGACGCAGCGATCTTGCCTCTTCGCCGATCAGGCCTTCCCGCACAATCTCGGCGCTGATGCCTTCGGCATCCAAGCGCGCAAGTTCGCTTCCCCGCTCAAGTAGGTTTATGGCACTGAAGCCGTCTTCGGTGCCGTAAAGACCAGGAGGATGATCAAAGCTCGCGGCAGGTGTGTCTCCGGCATCCAGGGTAATCGGCTTGGCGGTGCCAGCTTCCGTCGTGAGAGACCCATCTGCATTGAGCAGCCGATAGGGCGGCAGAACGGCAGCCCCGTTTTCCGCGGCACTGCCCATCGCGGCTCCCCCAGCTCTTGCCATCTGCACAAGCCGGCGCAACATCTCCACGAAGGTTCCAGACAGCGGCATGTTTGACCAGGTGGCTTCGGCGCTGGTGTGAAAGAGAACGATACGACCACTCTCCTGTTCCCGGGTCGTCACCAATGGTGTTCCGTCGCCGAGACTTGCCCAGGTACGTTCAGCAAGATCAGGAGTCGGCTCTGCCAGAACCTGGCGGGTAATGGTGATGTCATTTGCCGGTGGCAGTCCGGCAAATGGTCCGGTGGGCGGGAAATCCGCGAGCGACTGAGGCTCCGACCATGACATCGCACCGCCCAGCGCTCGCTCGCCCTGACGCAGGATCACTGGAACCAGAGGGTCGTCAGCAGGTGCGGAAGCCAATCGAGGGCCGGCGAAGCGGATAAGCACGCCGCCACGAGAGATCCACTCGTTCATCGGCTCGTAGACATCTGCCGGCAGCCGGCCGACATCAGCCATGATGATCGCAGAAGGATTGTTTTGCAGGATCTGTGGGATTGATACCGAGAGGTCGGCCGTCGCCGGCTCGATCAAGTCGGCGTAAGGCTGGAGCGCTCGGCTGATATAATACAGCGGCTGAAGTAGAGGCTGGAAATCGCTGCCGCTCTCACCCGCAATCAAGGCGACGCGTCGGCGCTTGAAGCCATCATCCAGAAGATGGACTGCTCCTGCAGTGGACAGACTGGAGAGAGACAGGCGGGCGAAATCGTTGCGAAGCTCGAACGGCGCTGTGAGTTCCACTGTCGCCGTTCCAGCGCCGGGAGGAAAATCTATCGTAGCTGAAGCGAGCGCGCGCCCCTGTGTATCGAGCGCCGCAACAGGAAGGGTCTGGCTGGTGTCCGAGGCCAGTCGCGTTGCTGTCACAGACATCGCATTGGCGTTGTTGGCGGCGCTGGTGATTGCGACAGCGGCCGCCCCGTCGCCTTCAATTAAGCGGAACTGCGAGGGTGCGAGCGCGGAAAGCGATGCGAAAGCGGTTTCATCCGATGGGGCGGCAATGCCGTCGGCGAGAAAAACCACGCTCCCGGGCCGGGTGCCGTTCAGCCCTTCGGTCACAGCGGCGGCTGCGCGTTCACGATCCGGTACCAAGGGTTTCGGGCGTGCCGCATTAAGTTTTTCGCGTGCTGCTGCGGCACCGCCCGGGGCAGCGTCATGGCTGACGTCGGCGGTGAATGCGACGGCGACGGGAAGGCCCGCATCCTCCGCATCTGCGATCAGTGCTTCTGCTGTGCGCACGCGACGATCCCAGTCCGGAGCTGCGGCCCAGCTGTTGTCCACAACAAGTACCAGCGGTCCATTCGTATTCAAGGAATTGGCACGCGGATTCATCACAGGATTGGCGATGGCAAGAATGATGGCTGCGGCAAGCCCCATACGCAGCAGGGTCAGCCACCACGGGCTTTGCGCCGGCGTTTCTTCCCGCTTCAGGACGGAGGCCAGGATGCGAAGCGGCGGAAAGACCTCGGTCTTGGGACGAGGCGGCGTCAGCCTCAGCAGCCACCAGATGGCCGGAAGCGCAAGAAGGCCAAGGAGGATCGCCGGACTGGCGAAGGCGAACGCGCTCACTCTTGCCCTCCATAGCCGGAGACGGGCAGGCCGGAAAGATAGCCGTGAACCGCCACCAGTGCTTCCGAAGCCAGGTGGTCTGTGCGGTGGAAGGCAAAGCTCCAGCCAAGGCGTCGCAAGGACTCACCAAGGGTTTCGCGACGGACAAGATAGGCGCGGCGGTAGTCTGCCCGGATCGTTTCGGCACGTCCGGAAACAAGCTTTTCGCCAGTTTCCGGATCCATGAATTCGGTGCGACCGGAGAAGGGGAAGGTCTCCTCTGCTGGGTCTGCGATCTCTACCACATGGCCGCGCAGTCCGCGGCGGGCCAGGGGAGTGATACGCTCCATGATCCTGTCGGCGTCATCGAGGAAGTCACCGATCAGGACGATATCGCTGTGGCCGCGGATCATCTTCGTCTCAGGCAAGCCTGCGGTCTGCGGCGCGTGCATGATGGCAGCGGCCAGTCGTTCGGCCGCGTTGCGAGCAGAAACCGGCTCCATGACCCCGGGGCAGCCGATGCGCTCTCCGGAGCGGGCAAGGATCTCCGCCAGCGCCAGCATCAGCACAAGAGCCCGGCTTTCCTTGGAAACGCTGCCAAAGCTCGACTTGTACATCATCGATGGTGAAAGGTCTGCCCACAGCCAGACCGTGTGGGCCGCTTCCCACTCCCGATCACGGACATAGGTATGGTCGTCGCGAGCGGAGCGGCGCCAGTCGATTGCGGCCAGGCTTTCCCCATCCGCATAGGGACGGAACTGCCAGAAGTTTTCGCCGATACCGCGTTTGCGGCGCCCGTGCCATCCGGCGATCACGGTATTCGCAATGCGCTTTGCCTCGACCATGCAGTCAGGCACAAGGGCTGCACGCGCCTGAGCACGGGAAAGAACCTCGTTGCCTGCAGTCTGCTGAACGATCTGGCCGATGGATGCCACGCGGGGTCCTTTCTATGGCCGCAGCGGCGTTAACCGCGCGCCTGCTTGACGAGGCCGCCGATCACGTCGCGCACAGACATGCCTTCGGCACGTGCTGCAAATGTCAGCGCCATGCGGTGCTGCAGCACGGGTTCAGCGAGCGCATAGACATCGTCCAGCGATGGTGCCAGCCGCCCCTGGTAAAGCGCGCGGGCGCGGGCGGTAAGCATGAGCGATTGTCCGGCGCGAGGACCCGGTCCCCAGGCAACGTTCTTGTCCGTGGTTGCGTTGCCATGGCCGGGGCGAGCAGAGCGGACGATCGCCAGAATGGCATCAACCACCTTGTCGCTGACCGGCATCTGACGGATCAGTGCCTGGATTTCCTGGAGCCGACCGGCAGCGATCACCTCGCGCGGCTTGGCTTCTGAACGGGCGGTGGTTTCCAGCAGGATCTGCCGTTCGGCGTCAAGCTCCGGATAAAGCACGTCGACCTGCAGCAGGAAGCGGTCAAGCTGCGCTTCCGGCAATGGATAGGTCCCTTCCTGCTCCAACGGATTTTGAGTTGCGAGGACGTGGAATGGAGCAGGCAGATCATAGCGCTGACCGGCAACCGTGATGTGGTACTCCTGCATGGACTGCAGTAGGGCAGACTGGGTGCGGGGGGAGGCGCGGTTGATCTCGTCAGCCATCAGCAGCTGCGCGAAGACCGGCCCTTTGACAAAGCGGAAGGAGCGACGCCCGGTTTCATCCTGGTCCATAACTTCAGAGCCCAGGATATCCGACGGCATGAGGTCTGGCGTGAACTGGATGCGGTTTGCCTGGAGCCCGAGAACGGTGCCGAGCGTCGTTACCAGTTTCGTCTTGGCCAGGCCCGGAACGCCGACCAGCAGCGCATGGCCGCCTGACAGCAGGGCAAGCATGGTGTTTTCCACCACACGTTCCTGGCCGAAGATCACCGTTGCAACCTCCTGGCGCACCGCGGCAATATCAGCCAGAGCGCGTTCGGCCGCGGCCACAACGGCCTTTTCGTCCAGAACCGTTTCGGTGGAGTTCATCAGGCCCATATCGCGCTCTCCATCAGGCGTCTCCCCGGCCTCATGCTGGGGGTATGCGAATCGCTGCAGTGCCGCATGCGCTTCACCCACTTCAACTTATTGCCGTCACGGCGGCTGACAAGCATGTCGTGAATGACTATCTCGTGACAGATTGGACTTAAAGCGGAAGCGGGACTGAAAGATGGCAGAAGACACCATTCAGACAGCGACGGATGCCGCCGGACTGGCAGCGCTCGTGGCGCGTGCTTCCGAACAGAAATCCGGCGGAAAGCCCGGACTCCCCCCCGTCGACAAGTGGAACCCGCCCTTCTGCGGCGACCTCGACATGGAGATCCGATCCGACGGCACGTGGTTCTATATGGGCACGCCGATCGGACGACAGCCACTCGTGCGACTGTTTTCGACGGTCCTGCGCAAGGACGAAGATGGCAAGACCTACCTTGTGACCCCGGTGGAGAAGGTGGGGATCCGGGTGCAGGACGCGGCCTTTCTGGCAGTCGAGATGAACGTTTCCGGCCGAGGAGGAGAGCAGTTGCTGACCTTTCGTACCAATGTCGGTGATGTGGTAGAGGCCGGCGCCGACCATCCGCTGCGTTTCGAGATTGCGGGAGACAACGCCGAGCTGAAGCCATACCTTCTCGTGCGGGGTCGGCTGGAGGCGCTGGTTTCGCGAGCGGTCATGTATGATCTCGTCGCGCTTGGAGAAACTGTCGAGACCGGCGGCGTCGAGATGTTTTGCCTGCGCTCCGGTGGGCAGATCTTCCCGATCATGCCAGCGGGGCAACTGGATCAACTGTCGCATGGCTGAGGCCTCCTTGTTTTCTGCCAGCGAATTTCGCAGCCGTGCGTTCAACCAGGCCGGACGCCCGATCGAAGCGGCCTGGCGAGAACATGGCGATCATCTTCTCAATCCTGATCTGATGCCCGTGGTCGAGGGGCTGCAGTTGCGTGATGCTGCGGTGCTGGTGCCAGTGGTTGATGACGGCGACGAAGCCAAGGTCATCTTCACCCAGCGCACCACGACGCTTAGGAAGCATTCCGGACAGATCGCCTTTCCCGGTGGCGCGATTGATGCGGAGGATGCTTCCGCGGAAAGGGCGGCCCTGCGTGAAGCCGAGGAAGAGATCGGGCTTGCCCCAATCTTCGTCGAGCCGGTAGGGCGGTTACCTCAATACCTTGCCGCCACCGGTTTCAGGATCACGCCGGTTCTCTCCGTGGTGAAGCGGGGCTTCACGCTTAAGCTCAACCCGCATGAGGTGGACGAGGTCTTCGAGGTGCCCCTGTCGTTCCTGATGGATCCAAAGAACCACCAGCGGGGCAGCCGCGTTTGGGACGGGGCGGAGCGGCATTTCTACCGGCTCCCTTATCAGGAGCGGAATATCTGGGGCATCACGGCAAGCATTGTTCGGACTCTGTATGAAAGGCTTTATGCATGACTTCAGTTGCCCAAGAGGCTTGGTTCCAGGACGCTGCCTTGACGCGCATCCTCGCGCTCCTCAACCAGGATGGCGGCGAAGCACGCGTGGTTGGGGGCTCTGTCCGTAACGCGCTGATGGGGATGGCGG
>JAEWOP010000133.1 GCA_023399635.1 Pseudomonadota bacterium | reverse complement strand
GGCAAGATTCGAACTTGCGACCCCCACGTCCCGAACGTGGTGCGCTACCAGACTGCGCTACACTCCGTGACCAGCGGCGCCTCTATAAACCAGGCATCTGGCTTCGGCAAGCAGGGCCAGAAAAAATGGGTGGCTGAAAAATCCACTCTCAACATCCACGCGAAACGAGGAGGCGTGGCATAAAAGTGGCGGTGACGGATTTTTCCGATCTGTCCTTCTGATCGCCTGCGACAGGCAGGGAAAATCTGCTAGGGCGGTCGGCACATCGCCTGATGACGCCATCAACCAGGGTTTCAACATTATGAGCCTACGCATCCTAACCTCGACCGCCGTCTTCGCTCTCGCTCTGTCCGCCTGCACCACGACCGGCAGCCCGAAAAACCCGATCGAGGCCCGCTGGGTTGGTCAGTCGGCCGGCGCATTCTTTGCCAAATACAGCCCACCGCTCAGCGACACCGCGGAGGGCGCCTTCACGGTGTACAACTGGCGCGGCGGCTATAACCGCATCAAGCTACAAAACGGCCGCACAGCCAATGTCAGCTGCGCCGGGCAGATCACGGTCGACGACGACTACGTCATCCGCAAGATCCGCATTACCGCGGACCGCCCGGGCGCCAGCAGCCCAAGCTATTGCGAGGAGCTGCTGACCAACGGCTGAGTCTTGCGCCGAAGATCAGAAAGATGGCCCGCCCTCCTGGCGGGCTATTTTTTTGCACATGGGGCGCTACCTCCTTCGCAAAGGAGACTCAACGATCTCGATCTATTGCCCGATGAAGCGCTTCGCCTTGATCCTTTTCTTCCTTCTCCTGGCAGGTCCTGCCGCCGTTCAGGAGACGGACGAACGGGTTGCGGAGGCGGAAGACGCTGGCTGTCTCTCCACCTGGACAGATCCTGTATCCAACGAGGATCTCTGTCTGCGCGAGGAGAGTTTCAATCTTGATCTCTGTACCGGGATCGAGCGCCTCGCCAGATATCAGGACGTGCCAACGGATTTCTTTGCTCGGCTGATCTGGCGTGAGAGCCTGTTTCGCCCAGGAGCGGTCAGTCCGAAGGGCGCAGAAGGCATTGCACAGTTCATGCCGGCCACTGCCCGACTTCGTGGGCTCGACAACAGTTTTGACGTTCTTCCCGCACTGGAGGCTTCCGTACGTTACCTGCGAGAACTGAAAGACCGGTACGGTAGCTATGGTCTTGCAGCGGCAGCCTATAATGCCGGCGAAGCGCGCCTTGCCCGTTTTCTGTCAAACGGCTCATTGCCGCTCGAGACACGCGCCTATGTTCTTGCGATCACCGGCTATCCCGCAGAACGTTGGAAAGATGATCCGCCAGCAGAGGCAGCAGCCCCGCTGGCGAGGGAGAAACCCTTCCTTGAAAGCTGTGTCGCTCTTGCCGAGAGCCGTCGACTTTCGCCGGGGAGCGTCGCCGGTCAGGGGGCCTGGGCACCTTGGGGCGTTCAGCTTGCAGCCCATCTTGATCCGGACACGGCGCGACGGCTGTTTGTTCAGGCGCTGTCCCGGCTTCCCACGGCACTGCGTGAAGAGCAGCCGGTGATCGTTCCGCAGAAGCGCGGAAATTTCGGATACAGGACACGCTATGCCGCACGTATAGGCCGGGACAGCCGTGCGGAGGCACAGGCGCTCTGTGATCGCATCAAGCTTGCCGGCGGGGCATGCAGCGTCTGGCGGAACTAGCTACAGCCGTACCTTTGCCGGGAGCGTGCCACGGTGAAAGGAACTCGCGCCTCCCTTGCTTGTTCAACCAGCCTCGAATTGTCGAGACTGGAGGATTTGCCATGAGTAGAAATGTCATCATCGGGATCGTGGCGGTTATCGTCATCATCCTCGTCGTGATGTTCATGATGCCTTCGTCGGACGCGCCCGTGGGTGATGCGAACGCACCAACCACGCCGCCCGCAACGGGAACAACACCAGCAACGCCGCCTGCATCGCCCGCTCCGTCGAACTGACGAGAGATCCGTCTGCCGGTCACGGCTTCAGCCTGTACGGAATCTTCCGCGCAGGGGGGTCCTTCGCATCCTTCGCGCTCGGCTGGCCCTCCGCCAGCCGGTGATGAGACTGGCGATTCCTAGAATGCTGCCAGAAACGCCAGGGGATCAACCGAAAACAGCCATTGGTGGCCACCTCCGAGCAGCCAGGCGAGCGACCCCATGGTGACGAAAAATGCCACGAGCATGGCTGCATCCAGCTTCAAAGCCGCGCGGCCGGTCAGAGCGGCGGCAAAAGGGACGATAGACGTAGAGCGGGCGAGCGGCAGCCAGCCGGCGCCGAGTTTCTTTCTCGCTCGCTTCTCCAGCATGCCCATGCTTCCGGCTGTAAACAACGCGAAGCCGCCGAAGAGCACGACGGACCGGACGTCTCCATTTGGTGGGATGTGTCCTGCTGCCCACAACACGAACCCCCAGAGCACCGGGTGGCGCGTGATCGCAACAATCGCGCCCGGTTCACCGCCACCGCGGCGGGCGGTGGTGGAAAAGGGGTTCCGGCTGAACAACCCTGCCAGAACGAAGAAAAGCCCGAGCGGAGCGGTCGCGAATGTGATCCAGCCTTGCCAGGCAGCAGGCGTCCACAGTTCGATATAGTCGAGGTTGAATGCAGCGTAGAACAGCCATGTCAGGGCCAGAAGCGAGACTACCGAATAGAGGGCAATATAAGTCCCGTGCCCGAGCCGTGACACTAGCCGCGCTCGAACCGAAGGCGTGGCGGGGATGGAGTGTAACCCTACGAAGACGGTAAAGGCCGCCAGTAGTTGCGTCATCTCAGACCTCACGGGCTACTGCTGCAGGAAAAGAACTGCGGCGATTGCTACGGAAAACAGCACGGCGGCAAAGGCACTGTAGCCTTGCAAGACGCCCATCTTTCTGAGGGCGATGGCAAAGGCAACGATGATGGGGGTGGCAAGCACAAGACCCACTTGGGCATCAGTCATGGTGAAGATCCTTTCGGTGCGCGATCCTAGACAGGAAGCGTCCTGCGTCTTTGCGATTTGACAAAGAACGGGCCGCTCCCCTCCGCCATTTTCTAGACGAACGATCACGGAGCGACAGATGGCGGATGTACCGGTTTCTCATATGGAGGCAGTCGACGAGGGAGGAGACCTTCTCCTGTGGATCCTGGTGTGGAGCGAACTCATCACCTTCGGGATCCTGTTCTGCGGCTTTCTGACGGTGTCGCTGTTTCAGCCAGCCGAATTTGCTGCTGCAAAGCTTCAACTGTCGCCGCGGATTGCCGGCTTCAACACGATCCTACTGCTTGCCAGCAGCTGGACGGCGGCGCTTGCAGTGCAGGTAGGCGCCAATCGCCGCCTGCAGCAGCTCTACCTGGGAGCAACGGCGGTGCTCGGCTTTGGCTTCGTCGCGGTGAAGCTGGCGGAGTACGCCGCCGAACTTCCTGCTGCCGGTGACCCCGCCTTCGGCTCCTTCTTCGAACTCTATTTCCTGATCACCGGCTTCCATCTGGCGCATGTCGCCTTCCTGGGAATCATCCTGCTCCTGATCGCCTACCGCCCGAACCAGCCCAATGTCGTCATGGCAACGACCATCTGGCACGTGGTCGACCTGATCTGGTTGGTGATGTTCCCCCTGCTCTATCTTGGATGAAACAATGGCTGAGAAGAATTCCTCCCGCCTGTTTTCCAGCGCCAACTGGGTGATGATGCTTGCCGCCGTCGGCGCGCTGACTGCAGCGCAGTGGAAGCATCAGGCGGTGCCGCTGGTCGTAGTCGCACTTCTTCTCATGCTGACGGTCATCAAGGCACGGCTGATCATTCTCGACTTCATGGGGCTTCGCCACGTGCGGCCAGCCACGGCCGCGGCGCTCACTGCCTGGCCCACCTTCTTCGCCATTGCCGGCCTTGGCCGGGCGCTCGGCTCTTTCTGGATCGGCTGATCGCCTCCAATCGGGAACGGCTCCCTCGGATTTCCATGCGGAGATCCGGTCCTCCAGCTTGCCTGCAGGACACGTCATCATCAGCAGCAACAACCGATTTCGTGTTTGCCAAAACACAAAGAAGGACAGCTCCAAAACCCGCACACAGGTTTCGGCCCACCGAGTCCGATCTGACATCGCGTCGGTGGCCACGACGCAACATGCCTGCTGGTCAAGATCCGGCAGGGGATCGAAAGGACCTCGGAATGTCAGAACGGCTGACAAAGACCGGAGCACGCAACGTCTTCTATGGCGGATCCGCGTTCTTCTTTGCGATATTCCTCGGGCTGACTGCGCACAGCCACTATTACATGCGCACCGTTTCCACGGACGAATCGACGCTGACCGATGCCGTCGCGCGCGGCAAGCACGTCTGGGAAAAGAACTCCTGCATCAACTGCCATTCGCTGCTGGGCGAAGGCGCCTATTTCGCTCCTGAACTCGGCAACGTCTGGGTCCGCTATGGCGGCCGGGACGATCCGGAAGGTGCCCGCGAGACCCTGAAGGCTTGGATGGCCGCTATGCCGACCGGCATCGAAGGCCGCCGGCAGATGCCGCAGTTCAATCTCACCGACCAGGAACTCGATGACCTTGCCGATTTCCTGGAATGGACAAGCCGCATCAAGACACAGAAGTGGCCGCCGAACGACGCCGGCTGACCTCCAGGGAAGGAAAAACATCATGAAATATCAAACCCAGAAGGTCGCGATGCTGTATTTCTACGGCGCGCTCGGCCTCTTTGTTGCACAGGTGCTGTTCGGTGTTCTTGCAGGGACGGTCTACGTGCTTCCAAACACGCTGTCCGAACTCCTGCCGTTCAACGTCATCCGCATGATCCACACTAATGCGCTGATCGTCTGGCTGCTGATCGGATTCATGGGCTCCACCTACTACCTGCTTCCGGAAGAGGCAGAAACGGAGCTGTTCAGCCCGAAGCTCGCCATCGCTCAGTTCTGGATCTTCCTTGTGGCCGCAGCGATTGCCGTGGTCGGCTACATGTTCAAGATCCATGAGGGCCGGGAATTCCTGGAGCAGCCCTTCATCATCAAAGTCGGGATCGTCGTCGTCTGCCTGATGTTCCTGTTCAACATCACGATGACGGTGCTGAAGGGCCGCAAGACGGTGGTCACCAACATCCTGATCTTCGGTCTCTGGGGTGTGGCGATCTTCTTCCTCTTCGCCTTCTACAACCCGGCCAACCTGGCGCTCGACAAGATGTACTGGTGGTATGTCGTCCATCTGTGGGTCGAAGG
>JAEWOP010000027.1 GCA_023399635.1 Pseudomonadota bacterium | reverse complement strand
AGCCTAGTTCGCGCCTGGGCAGCAGACAACAAAAAAGGCGGCCCGAAGGTCGCCTCTTGTTGTCAGGTTGATCGAACGACTACTCGTTGCGATTGCCCATGAACTGCAGAAGGAACATGAACAGGTTGATGAAGTCGAGGTAGAGCGTCAGCGCGCCCATGATCGCCTTGCGGCCCGCCACCACGGCTTCGTCGCCGTCCCAGTACATTTCCTTGATCTTCTGCGTGTCGTAGGCGGTGAGGCCAGCGAAGACGAGAACGCCGATCACGGAGATGGCGAAGCCCATCGCGGACGACTGCAGGAAGATGTTGACGATCGACGCGATGATCAGGCCGAACAGACCCATGATCAGGAAGGTGCCGAAGCCGGACAGGTCCTTCTTGGTCGTGTAGCCGTAGAGCGACAGGGCGCCAAAGGAGGCGGCCGTCACGAAGAAAGTCTGCACGATGCTCTGCCCTGTGAAGACGATGAAGATCGAAGAGAGGGACAGCCCCATCAACGCGGCATAGATCCAGAACGTGGTCTGTGCAGCGGAGACGCTCATTTTATTGATGCGGAAGCTCAGGAAGAAGACCATGCCGAGCGGAGCGAGCATGATCACCCAACGGAGCGGCGATGCGAACAGAAGGTTTGCGAAGGCCGGATTGGAAACCGCCAGAGCGTAGGTGCCATAAGCGGCAACGCCGGTGATCGCCAGGCCGAGTGCCATCAGGTTGTAAACCTTGAGCATGTAGGCGCGAAGGCCCTCGTCAATCATCGCGCCCGTTTGCGCGCTGTTGTGCGCCATCCGGTTCTGGTAGTTACGTAGGTCAGCCATATATATCCTCATTAAGCTCCGTAATTGGTCACGGTGTCGGGACGGATCCCAGGCGCCGCTGCGGAGCTCCAGCAAGCCTGCTTGAAATATGATGTGATATCGCGGTTCGTACAAGGGTTCCCGGACCCAAATGCGACGATTCGACCGCGTGACGAGCGGCGAGAGGCACTATTCTGACGCGGATGTGATCGGCTTTGCCGATCAGAGTTCCCTCAGAACCGGCGCCGCCTTCTGACCAAGCACTCGCCATGTGCCGATCAAGCCGATGCCGACTGTCAGCACCAGTGCCACCAGGAGCGTGATGAGCGCAACATCCGTCAGGAATACCGATGGAAGGTTCATGATGCGGCTCACGATGTACCAGGCGGCAATTCCGCCAGCCACCAAAGCGAACACAGCCGTTGCGGCACCCAGGATGATGTACTCGTAGCTAAAGGCACGGATCAACAGGCTGCGCGTCCCTCCCAGCGTCTTGAGGATGACCGCGTCGTGTGTGCGTGCCCTATTGCCGGCAGCAAGAGCGCCAGACAGCACCAGCACCGAAGCGATCAACGCAACAGCCGCCGCCGCGCGGATGGCAGTCGCAAGCTGGCCGACAAGGCGGTCGACGATGTCGATCGCGTCCTTGACCCGAACGCTGGTAATGGTCGGATAGGCATTCGTCACCTCACGGAGGATCGCGGCTTCGTCAGTCGCGTTGCCGTCGGTCAGGGTCGCCAACCAAGCATGCGGAGCGCCCTGGAAGGTGTTGGGGGAGAACACCATCACAAAGTTGATGGACAGCGATTCCCACTGCACCTGCCGGAAATTGGCGATACGCGCGGTGATATTGCGGCCGAGGACGTTGACGGTAATCGTGTCTCCAAGTCGAAGCCCAAGCTCACCGGCCTCTTCCGCGGAAAAGGAAACCAAAGGTTCCCCCGTATAGCTCGCCGGCCACCATTCCCCCTCGGTCAGAACCGAATTGGAGGGGATGGTTTCCTCGTAGGTGATACCACGATCTCCGCGCAGCACCCACCGCCCGCCCGGCGGCACCTCGATGCGGCTGATGTCCTCGCCATTGAGCGCAGTGATGCGACCGCGCAGCATGGGTACCTGATTGATCTCCCCTTCAGGGGAGTGGTTGCGGAGGATTTGAAGGAAGCCTTCACGCTCGCCGCTCTGGATATCGACAAAGAAGAAGTTCGGGGCCTGCTCGGCCATCCGGCCTGTCAGCTGACGGCGCAGGTTGCCGTCGATCAGGGCAAGCGTCACGAGAAGAGCAAGGCCGAGACCGAGAGAAAGCACGACAGACGGAGTAAGCGCGCCCGGACGATGAATATTGCCGATCGCCAGGCGTAGCGAAGGTGAGTGGACGCGCGGGCTGCGGCGCGCGAGCGCAGCTATTCCCAGCGCCACCAGACGCAGGAGAAGGAAGGCAAAGGTAACGGCGCCGAGGAAGATCGTGGCAACGAACTTTTCTTCGGCAGTCAAGATCGCCACGAGCGCCAGGGCACCAAGCGCGGCAGCAGCGGAAAGGACATAGGGCCATGAGGGGAGCCCGGTGCGCTCAAAACTTTGTTCGCGAAACAATGCCGTTGCCGGGACTTCGCGGGAGTGACCAAGGGGAAGGATTGTGAAGGCAAACGTGATCAGCAGCCCGAACAGGGCGGCAAGAGCGAGCGCACCAGGGTAGAAAACGACCTCCCGTGGAACTGGAAGAACCCCTTCAAGGAAGCGAATGGAAATGAAGGGCGCGACCGCGCCAATTGCCAGGCCGATCAAAATGCCCACAACGGCGAGAAGCAGGATCTGGATAAGGTAAATGCTAGTGACGACGCCGGCGGGCGCACCGAGGCATTTGAAGGTGGCGATGGTCGTGCGCTTGCTATCCAGATAAGCGCGAACGGCATTGGCGACGCCAACACCGCCGACAATCAATGCCGTCAATCCAACAAGCGTCAGGAATTGTGAGAAACGCTCGACATTCTCAGTGAGCGATGGTGCTGCACGGTCGCTGGTACGAATCGACCAGCCCGCGTTGGGGAACTCTGCAGAGGCGCGTGCCTGGAGGGTGCTGCGCTGTGCCGGATCGTTGAGGCGAATCTTGTAAGCGTGTTCGACAAGGCTGCCGGTTTGCACCAGGCCAGAGGCGATAAGCGCTTGCCGACTGATGAGAAGCCGGGGTGCAAAGCCAAACCCTTCAGAGGCAAAGTCGGGCTCTGCCGCTACCGTTGCGACGAGCCGCAGCCGCGCATTGCCGACCAGCAGCTCGTCCCCCGGCTGGAGACCCAGACGGTCGAGCAGGAGCGGGGCAGCTACGGCACCGAAAACCTCGCCATCTTGCGCCAGGAGTTCCTCAAGCGGCCGATCTGGCTCCGCCACAAACGCTCCATAGAGAGGATAGGCGTCATCGACTGCCTTTACCTCTACCAAGCCTTGCTCCGAACCGTCAGGAACGCGGGCCATGGAACGCAGGCTGGTGGAGACGGAAATGGTGCCCAAACCTTCGAGGAACTGCAATTCCTTTGCAGTTGCCTCGCGATTGTCCAGCTCGAAGCGGATGTCGCCGGCGAGGATCTCCTGCCCTTGGCTCGCTATAGCGCCGGTTATGGCACGGGATACTGAATTGACCGCCGCAATCGCACCCGTTCCAAGGGCGATGCAGGCAAGGAAGATGTAGAAGCCGGACAGTCCGCCGCGCATCTCTCGCAGGGCAAGCTTCCAGGAGACAGCAAGGCGCGTAACGAAGGAGCTCATGCTCGGACCGCCTCGGGAGAGGCAATGTCGTTTGTGTCGCCGACTATTTGTCCTGATCGAACACGGATTTGGCGAGAGCACCGGGCAGCGAGCGCATTGTCGTGCGTGACGAGCAGCATGGTCATGCCGCGCTCCGCCTGCTTGGCAAACAGAAGGTCGGCGATCTGGCGACCCGTTTCCGTGTCGAGATTGCCGGTTGGTTCATCCGCGATTAGCACCAGCGGTGAGGGAGCAAGCGCGCGTGCAATCGCCACCCTTTGTTGTTCACCACCCGAAAGCTGGCCAGGATAATGCTCGAGACGCTCACCAAGTCCGACCGCCACGAGTTCCTGCCTTGCAATGGCAAAAGCATCCGGCACGTTGGCGAGCTCCAGCGGCACCGCGACGTTTTCCAGCGCCGTCATGTTGGCGATCAGATGGAAGGACTGGAAGACGATGCCGATGTTGCGACCACGGAAGTCGGCAAGCGCGTCCTCGGAAAAGGTGTGCAGCGGTTCGCCAGCAATTTGGATTTCACCCGCATCGAGACGCTCGAGCCCTGCAAGGACCATGAGCAGCGTCGACTTTCCGGAGCCCGAGGGGCCAACGATCCCAACGGCTTCACTCTTTCGAACCTGAAGGTCGATCTGCTTGAGCACATGCACCGAGGCCGCGGCACTTCCAAGGGTGAGATCGGCCTGCTTCAGTTCGATGATGGTTTCAGTCAAAAGAAAGCTTCCTATATTGGCTGTAAGCAATGAACTGAAGCCGTATACGGCAGCGCAAGATCTAGGAACCGGACCTTGAGATTTAAACCGAGCATCCTTCACTTCCTCGTCATGACCTTTCTGCTTGCGGGGCCAGTGGTGGCGCAGCAGCAGGAGATCCAGCTGGTTGGCTTCGGTGACAGCCTGATGGCCGGATATCAGCTGGCACCGAACGAATCCTACACGGCCCAGCTGGAAGTCGCCCTCAAGCAAAGGGGGCACAATGTTGTGGTGGCGAATGCCGGGGTCTCCGGTGATACGACCTCTGCCGGTCTTTCGCGGGTTGACTGGTCCGTGCCAGATGGGACGGACGGCGTGATCCTGGAGCTTGGTGCCAATGATGCTTTGCGCGGGATCCCGCCGGAGCAAACCGAGAAGAACCTGGATGCCATCATCACGCGTTTGAAGGAGCGTGGCATTCCGGTCCTGCTTGCAGGCATGTTGGCGCCGCCGAACATGGGACACGCATATGCAGAGCGCTACGGCGAGATTTACCCGCGCCTGGCGAAAAAGCACGACGTGCCGCTCTATCCCTTCTTTCTCGATGGCGTCGTGGCGGTCGCCGGGACGCAGCTGGAGGACGGGATGCACCCCAACGCCAGAGGGGTCGGCATCATGGTTGAGCGCTCACTGCCGGCGGTGGAGCGCTTTCTGGGGGAGATCCAGTCAAGCGGCAATTAAGCGCTTGCGCGGAACCGGGACCCATGATTCGCTGTTAGCAATCGCAAGAGATTCGAGGAGGTTCGCAATGCCGAGACTTTTCACCGCCCTCGAAATTCCGCGTAACGTCGCCATGAGTCTGTCCTTGCTTCGCGGTGGCCTTCCAGGCGCGCGATGGATCGACGTGGAAAACTATCACATCACCTTGCGTTTCATCGGGGACGTCGACGGTCGCACGGCAGATGAGCTCGTCGACCGGCTCGACCGGATCGAGCGCCCGGAATTCCAGATCAGTCTGAACGGGATCGGGTCCTTCGGCTCCAAGAAACCGCACTCGATCTGGGCAGGCGTGTCGCCCTCGCAGGAGATGGCGGCGCTTCAGGCGGAGATCGAACGGATCTGCCAGCGCATCGGCCTCCCGCCGGACCCGCGCAAGTTCATGCCGCATGTCACGCTTGCACGGTTGAAAGCATGCCGCCTGGGCGACGTCGTCCGTTACCTCTCCGGTCGTGGCGACTTCCATACGCTTCCGTTCAAGGTGTCGCGTTTCGTGCTGATGTCGTCGAAAGACTCCGTCGGCGGTGGGCCGTATCTCACGGAAGAAGGGTTCCCGCTGACCGAACTCGGCAGCGGCACCAACTGGTCTTCCGTGGAGCCGATGAAGGGCTATGTCTGAGGCTGTTGCCGATGGATTATCAGCCGCTAGAAGCTGAAGAACTGAACCAGATCCTCGCAGACCTGCCCGGTTGGTCGCTACGGGACGACGGGCAGGCTATCGTCAAGGCGTTCAAGTTTCGCAATTTCGCCATTGCCTTTGGCTTCATGAGTGAGTGTGCACTGGTGGCAGAACGCCTCAATCACCACCCGGAATGGAGCAATGTCTATTCACGGGTCGATGTCGTACTGACCACACATGCAGTCTCGGGGTTTACCATGCACGACGTGAAACTAGCGAAGGCGATGGACCGGGCGGCGCAGGCGCGCAGTGATTGAAGTGCCGACCTCTGCGCCCCACATTCCGGTGCGACGTCACTGATGAGGAACGCAAGATGGACGACGTGAAGATCGGCGAGATTCTTCTGCCAGGCGACGAGAAGACCCAGGATCGGCGTGAAAAGCAGGTTCGCGCTAAATTCTGGCCGAAGCTGAAGCGCGTGGCCGGCTATATCCCCCTCGGCCGGGATCTCGTTGCGGCCTATTACTGCGCGACGGATCCGCAAACGCCGACGCGTGTCCGTGGCGTATTGCTGGCAGCACTTGCTTACTTCATCCTGCCATTTGACCTGCTTCCTGACGTCTTTGCTGTGGTCGGATTCACCGACGACATGGCCGTTTTTGCAGCGGCACTGCGGATGATCCAGGGACACATTGCGGATCGGCACTACCAGGCTGCCGACAAGGCGCTCGCTACGGATGGCGATCTCGAAACGACAGGCACAAGCTAGCGCTACAGGTCGCATGAGCCTCAGCCATATGCAGTCACTGCTGCGACAAAGTCTCGCCAAAATCCCCGTGTCAGTAGCTTGGCAAGAGCAGTTCCTTGGTCGCAGACAGTGGGTTAGGCTTATGAGACCGATGGTTGAAAAATGCTTTGCCGTTGACGGTTTGGTAACCGCAATTAAGTCAAATTAAACCGAATCGTGATGATGCCTGACCAGGCTTGCCTTATCGGCGCAGAGTAGAGAAGCGGCAGGAGACCATGTCTGTAAAAACCGTAACAACCGCATTGGCATTCATGCTGGCAGCCGCCGGCGTCGCATCTGCCCAATCGCCTACCCGCATCCAGCAGTTCAAGGCATGGGGCGCTTATTCCTATAATTCTCCCGGCGGTACGGTCTGCTACGTGCTTTCGGTCCCGACGGCGAAGGAGCCGGCAAACGTCGACCACGGCGACATTTTCTTCATCGTGTCGCAGCGCCCAGGCCAGAATATTTCGTATGAACCACAGGCCATGGTGGGCTATCCGCTGCAGGCAAGCTCCAAGGTCAACGTGACGATCGACGGCAAGACCTTCGTGATGTTCACCAAGGAAAAGGCTGCCTGGGTGGAGAACGCCGCTGAAGAGCCGGCGCTGGTTGCGGCTATGAAGGGTGGTACGGAAATGACCGTCAAAGCGACCTCCGGTCGTGGTACCAACACCTCCTATTCCTATTCGCTTTCCGGCATCTCGGCTGCTCTGAAGCAGATCGAGTCCTGCAAGTAGCACCCAGCCACGACAGCATTTCAGTAAAGGCCGGTCGCATGACCGGCCTTTACTGCGTCTTGAAGAATGGTGACGCAGCCACGATTTGATGATATGTGGCGCCGCAAACATATCCGTAGGCCACAGATGCCGCGCGGCAATCTCAAGCACAACATGCCCGATGACCACTCCGCCGCGGCGGGCGCATGCGTTTGAACAGGACCAATTGATGTCAGTCTCCGAAGCCGTTCTCGACCCCGCGGTGAAAGCGCCGCTCGTCGTTCGTCCCGACCTTGCGGGGACCAAGCCCTCGCTTATCGGGCTCACGCGCGAGCAGATGGCGGACGCTCTCAAGGAGAAGGGCGTTCCGGAGAAGCAGGTACGCATGCGCGTCAGCCAGCTCTGGCACTGGCTTTATATCCGCGGCGTCTCAGACTTCGACGCGATGACCAATGTCGCTAAGGACATGCGGCACATGCTGAAGGAGCACTTTACCATCGCCCGTCCGGAAGTCGTCGAGGAGCAGGTCTCCAATGACGGCACGCGCAAGTGGCTGCTGCGCTTTCCGCCGCGTGGCGCGGGTCGCCCCGTCGAGGTGGAGACGGTCTACATCCCCGAGGAAGGCCGGGGCACGCTCTGCATCTCCAGCCAAGTCGGCTGTTCGCTGACCTGTTCCTTCTGCCATACCGGCACGCAGCGCCTGGTGCGCAACCTGACGGCGGAGGAAATCCTGGCGCAGCTGCTGCTGGCCCGTGACCGGCTCGGCGACTTCCCTGATCGCGATGTTCCCCAGGGGGCGATGGTCCCGTCGAGCGACCGCAAGGTAACCAATATCGTGATGATGGGCATGGGCGAGCCGCTCTATAATTTCGAGGCGGTGAAGACGGCTCTGCTGATCGCCTCGGATGGTGATGGGCTGTCGCTCTCCAAGCGGCGCATCACCCTCTCGACCTCCGGCGTGGTCCCGGAAATTTACCGCACCGGCGAGGAGATCGGCGTGATGCTGGCAATCTCGCTGCATGCGGTGCGC
Organism: Pseudomonadota bacterium; assembly: GCA_023399635.1. Classification (GTDB taxonomy): domain Bacteria; phylum Pseudomonadota; class Alphaproteobacteria; order Rhizobiales; family Rhizobiaceae; genus Neorhizobium. Next base: position 1,186 of record JAEWOP010000027.1, on the reverse strand, counting down.
GACGAGCTGCGCGACATGCTGGTGCCGATCAACAAGAAGTATCCGCTGAAGGAGCTGATCGAGGCCTGCCGCGCCTATCCTGGCCTGTCGAATGCCCGCCGCATCACCTTCGAATACGTGATGCTGAAGGACGTCAACGACAGTCTGGAGGATGCCAAGGAACTGGTGAAGCTCCTGAAGGGCGTTCCGGCCAAGATCAACCTGATCCCGTTCAACCCCTGGCCAGGCACCAACTACCAATGCTCCGACTGGGCGACGATCGAGAAGTTCGCCGATTTCATCAACCAGGCGGGCTATGCTTCGCCGATCCGCACGCCGCGCGGGCGCGACATCCTTGCTGCCTGCGGACAGTTGAAGTCGGAATCCGAGCGCATGCGCAAGACCGAGCGCCTCGCTTTCGAGGCCATGATGATCGCCGGTCACGGCGAGGATGACTGATCCGCAGCTTTCGTTATCACCATCCGGTTGATTTCGGTTCTATGGCTCCATAAGAGACGTGACAGAAAGAAGCGATCTCTGGAGGAGAACATGCGCAATCTCATTCTCGCCCTCGCCGCTGCGACGGCTCTCGCCATGCCTGCAAAGGCACAGGACGTCACCGTCGCCGTTACCGCGATCGTTGAACATCCGGCCCTCGATGCCGCCCGCGACGGCGTAAAGGAAGCACTGGCCGAAGCTGGCTACAAGGAAGGCGAGAACCTGACCTTCCTCTACGAGTCGGCCCAGGGTAATCCCGGGACAGCCGCACAGATCGCCCGCCAGTTCGTCGGCGAGGAGCCAACGGTCATCGTGCCGATCTCGACGCCTTCCGCGCAGGCCGTGGTTTCGGCAACCCGCGACGTCGCCATCGTCTTCACTGCGGTTTCCGATCCGCTTGGCGCGCAACTGGTCAAGGACATGGACAAGCCCGGCGGCAACGTGACCGGCATCTCCGACATGTCACCCGTGGCTGACCATATCGCCCTGATCAAGGAGATCACCCCAGACGCGAAATCGGTCGGCTTCGTCTACAATACGGCGGAAGCCAACTCCGTCTCGACCCTTGCGGCTCTCAAGGAAGAAGCTGCCAAGGCGGGCCTCGAGGTGATCGAATCCGTCGCGACGAAGTCTGCCGAGGTGCAGGGCGCAACCCGCGCGCTCGTCGGGCGGGCGGATGTCCTCTACATCCCGACCGACAACACCATTG
>JAEWOP010000134.1 GCA_023399635.1 Pseudomonadota bacterium | reverse complement strand
TCCTTACACGGCGTAGTCCACTGGCAGCGTCTGGCCGCTCTTTAGCACCTCCATGGAGATGAAGGCCGAAACATCGAAGAGTTCGATGCGCTTGACGAGCCGGCGATAGACGACGTCGTAGTGCTCGACCCGCGGCAGCACCACCTTCAGGATATAATCGTAGCTGCCGGTCAGCCGATGCGCCTCGACGATCTCGCCGATGTCACTGATCGCGCGCCGGAAGTTCTCGATCCAGTCATCGGAATGATGCGCCGTCTTGATCAGCGCGAAGACCGTTGTCGGCACGCCAATGCGCTCCCGGTCGAGAACCGCGATGCGCCGCTGGATATAACCCGTTTCCTCCAGCCGCTGGATTCGCCGCGAACAGGCCGAAGCCGACAGCGAAACCTGCTCGGCCACCTCCGCCACCGCAATGGCACTATCCTTCTGCAGCAGTTCGAGGATTCGGCGATCACGCTCGTCCAGCATTGGCAGCCTCCATTTGCGCAACTGCGGTGCACGAATTACGCCAAACATGCAACAAGAATGCATTGATCTGGGATAACGCCAATCCAATCGCACGCCATTTCTGCTGCAGACGCCCTATCATCCTGCCAATCATCAGAAGGAGACGCAGGATGAAAACCATCGGCCTGATCGGCGGCATGAGCTTTGAAAGCACGGCGGTCTATTACCGCATGATCAACGAGATGGTGCGCGAGCGCATCGGCGGCCTCGCCTCCGCAGACGTGCTGCTGCACTCAGTCAATTTTGCCGAGATCGTCGCACTTCAGAAGGCGGGCCGCTGGGATCTCGCCGCGGCAGCCCTGACCGAAAGTGCCCGGCGACTGCAGGACGCCGGTGCCGATTGCATACTGATCTGCACCAACACTATGCATCTGGTGGCGCCCGAGGTGGCCAATGGGATCGACGTGCCGCTGATCCACATCATCGACGAGACCGCCAAGGCGCTGACCGAGAAGGGCCTGAAACGCCCTCTCCTGCTCGCCACCCGTTATACGATGGAACACGGCTTCTACGCCGACCGCATGCGCGCAGCCGGCATCGAAGTGATGGTCCCCGACGCGGAGGAGCGCGGCACCATGCACGACATCATCTTCAACGAACTCTGCGCCGGCATCGTCCGGCCCGGCTCCCGCCAGCGCGCCACTGCCATGATCGAGGCGGCCAAACGCCAGGGCGCCGACAGCATCATCCTTGGCTGCACCGAGATCTGCCTCCTGCTCGACCCGCAAGACCTGCCACTGCCGGGCATTGATTCCACCGCCGTCCATGCCTGCGCTGCAGTTCGGTTCGCCATGGCAGACCAACCCGCCAGCCGGGCCGCCGCATAGCTGAGACGAAGGGTCTGCTCGCCTAGACCGTCTGCCCACAGGCGCGGCGGAAGCGTCGCACGGTCTCGGCCATCCCGAACTCCAGCGCATCCGCCGTTAGGCCGTGGCCTATCGAGACTTCCGCAAGGTCCGGGATCCGCTTCACCAGAAGCGGCAGGTTGGCAACCGTCAGATCGTGCCCGGCATTGACGCCCAGGCCTTCGGCGCGGGCTGCATCAGCCGTCTGCCCGAGCTTCTCGACAATCTCTTCCGCCCGTTCCGGCGCGTCGTAGCAGCCACCATAGGGGCCCGTATAGAGCTCGATCCGGTCGGCGCCGGTTGCTTTCGCCAGCTTCACCGTCTCGGGATCGCCGTCACCATCGGCAAACAGCGAGACGCGCATGCCACCCGCCTTCAGTCGCGCCACGATCGGCTTTAGCATCTCGCCCTGAATGCGGAAGTCGAAGCCGTGGTCGGAGGTCGCCTGGCTCGGATCGTCCGGCACAAGCGTCACCTGCTCAGGCTGCGTCCGTTCACACAGCGCCAGGAAATCCTCGCTTGGGTAGCCTTCGATGTTGAACTCGGCCTGAGGAAATTCGTCGTCGATCAACGCCCGGATGATTGGCAAGTCGGAAAAGCGGATATGGCGCTGATCCGGCCGCGGATGCACGGTGAGCCCGCTGGCCCCTGCCTGGAGGGCTATCCGCCCCAGGTGCTCTAGGCTCGGCCAAGGAAGATCTCGCCGATTTCGCAGCATCGCGATGGCATTGATGTTGACGGAAAGGGTTGTGGCCATGGCAGAAGATCCGCTTTGAACGATGCCTTCTGCTTACGCCAACGAACCCTCTGAGACCAACGGCTTTCGCAGATAGGGTCATTCAAAGTTTTGATGACCGCTTACTGACGCACGCCTACTTGACGATGGTGATCGTCTCGGCAGCCCGCGTGATCGCCGTATAAAGCCAGCGCTCGCGGGTGTCACGGAACGCCCAGCTCTCGTCGAACAGCACGACGTTGTTCCACTGCGAGCCCTGCGCCTTGTGGACGGTCAGCGCATATCCGTAGTCGAATTCGTCATAGCGCTTGCGCGTCGACCACGGAATCTCGCCCTCGGTATTTTCAAAGGACGCCTTGAGCAGCTTGATTTTGGCTGCGCCGCGATCCATGTCGTCGTCTTCGGGACGGATCATCAGGTTGATGCCCGGCTTCACGGTCTCGCGGGACGAGCTCATCACCTGCCACAAGGAGCCGTTGAGCAGGCCCTTCACCTGATCGTTCCGCAGGCAAACCAGCTTGTCGCCCGACTGCGGATATTCGGTCGTGAAGTCTTTCAGCTCGCGAAGCCGCTGGTTGTAGCGCTTGCGGGTCTTGTTGGTGCCGACCAGAACCTGGTCTGCCTCCAGCACCAGTTCCTGATTGACGTCCCCGCGGGAGATCACCTGGGCGGTGCCGTAGTCCCCATACATGATCTCCTTGCCCTCGCGCACGTTCATCGCAAGCTGGATGATCGGGTTGTCGCGCGCCTGCCGGTGGATGTCGGTCAGCAAGTAGTCTGGCTCCTGCTCCGTAAAGTAGCCGCCACCGGAAACGGGCGGCAGCTGGCCCGGGTCGCCCAGCACGAGGATCGGCGTCCCGAAGCTCATCAGATCCCGACCAAGCTGCTCGTCCACCATAGAGCACTCGTCGATGACGATCAGCGGCGCCTTTGCCAGCGGGCTCTGCCGGTTGATCGAGAACATCGGTGCAACGGAAGTCTTGCCCGTCTCCTCGTCGGAAACCTCTTCCTCGCCACGCGGCCTATAGATCAGTGAATGTATCGTCTTGGCATTGCGCGCACCGCGCGAACGCAGCACCTGTGCCGCCTTGCCGGTGAAGGCGGCAAACAGCACTTCGCCGTCGACATTTTCGGCAAAATGCTTGGCAAGCGTCGTCTTGCCGGTGCCGGCATAGCCGAACAGGCGGAAAACCGGGCTCCGACCCTCTTTCAGCCAGCGCGAAACCGCCTTGAGAGCTTCGTCCTGTTGTGGTGCGAACTGCATGGCAGCGACATGGCAGGATTCTGCGTCCTACCGCAACTGAAAAGAACGAAAGAGGATCAAAAGGACCGGTAGCCTGCAGTCAGCGCTGCGGATCATTACGCAACTCGATCGGTCGTCCGTGCGGAGTCGCTTCGGCCGCGCGCTGCCAGCTCCGCTGCAAGCCGAGAACCTGTTCACCATCGGCAATGCCTTTGGCGGCAAGCAGGGCCGAAAGCGCTTCAACCCAGCAGTCGAAATAGTCGCTGCCGTCCTCCGCCCGGCCCGAACGGTGCACCTCGGTCGAAAGCGCCTCGGCCCATTCCGTCCAGGAGAAGACGCCCCGCTCATGCAGATGCACTGTCATCGCGAAGGCTTCCGCCGCCCACGGCTCGGGAAATACCGGATCTCCTTCCGGAGACTTCGGCAATCCCGGTGATTCGACCAGGGACGAGGCGGCTTCACATGCGCTCAAGATAGCTCTCCCAGGCATCGACGGAGAC
>JAEWOP010000112.1 GCA_023399635.1 Pseudomonadota bacterium | reverse complement strand
CAGAGAAGCAGGCTAGACCATAGACCCCAATTCTGGACGTGGTCGAGCCAGCCCGCAATGCCTCCGGAGCTCGCGTGCGTCGCTCGATCAAGGCGACACGGCGAGAAGCCTGCCTTCGTCGATATTGGCGAACAGCAAGGAGTTCGGGGCACGTCCCTGCGAGAGGATGGTGGCGGAATATCTTTTTTGGGACGTCAAGTCGTCGGGCAAGTTCGTCCCGTTGACGTTGGCTGGTGAAAGGAGCGGCGGCATGTAGCACACATCTACTGGCGCTGGGGCCGGCGACGGTAGGGTCCGAAGATCAACGCGAATAGCGTTAGAAGCTGCATGCTCGCCGATGCAGCGGGACTGGATCACCGCAGACGTTTCGATGCCATAAACTGTGCCCGCATCCTGTCACAGCAATTGCGCCTTCCCGTTCTCCTGGTGTTCTGTTTTGTCACTCTCATTGGACACCTGACTTAGCTGTCAGGACTAGAGAATGGCGCACCAATTTGCGTAAAGGCCGATAGCTAAACAGCCCTCCAAGATGTTTGTTGCTTTCTTCGGATGAGCTGAAGATCGCAGTTAGCAAAGGGAGGAACACATGAAGTTCTTTAAAGCTATCGCCGCGGCACTGGTCGCACTACGCGACCTAACCAAATGGACATGGGATATAGCTTGGGCGACCGCCAAATTGCCGCTCGAACTTTTTTCTACAAGGCCACCGCTACCGCATTTCGAACCTCAAATCACGAAGCCGGACATAGTCGCAGACTTTCTTCACGCTCGGAAGGCCCACGAAGCTGTTCGGACCCTCGATCGCGATGCCGTCGATCAGCTGCTTGAGTACTGCCGCGCGCACCGCGACGACCGCGTTGTGATGAAGCTGCCGAAAGACTTGCCGCCGCGCGTCGTCGCGTCGCTCGTCTCGATGGATGATGCCGAACTACGTAAGCTCGCCGCCGCTGGCATCGGCCAGCTCCGCAAGTTTATGGGCGGCAGACCGCACGGTATCCACGGCGTTCCTAGTGTCGCCGAACCTGCCGTCCCCGTCGCAGTGAAGGACGCGCCATCGCCAGGGATGGACGAACACGAGCGGATGCTCTGGCGAATCCGGGCGCGGCGCTTGAAGGACAAGACGGAGCCGTTCAAGCCGAAGTCCCTCGCCATGTAACCGAAAGCCCGCATCTCGGCAGCCTTAATTTTTGCGGGTGTTGTCTACGACGATCCTCGGCTTGATCATTGCCAGCATCTCGACATGTCGGTGCGGCTCCTCGTAAGCAAGATCGCCAAAATTGCGCCTCAGGCGTTGCCAGTCGCGGTCAGACAGGGTCATGCGCGGCGGCCCGACAAAGCAACGATGACGTCCTGACGCTGACGGCACGCTTCACGGAGAGATGCTACCTCGGCCTCGAGTTCGGCGACCATGCCGACAGCTACGCGAGCCAATTCCTCCATACCAGCAGCGTGCCCCTTGGCGGCCCCGAGAGCATCGCCATAAGCGCGCTGGTGTCGTGCGTCGGCTACCGCGTCGAGGGCATCGAACAGACCCGTCGCCAAGCTGACCGCGCCGCCTGCGATGAGCATCATCCCACCCAAGTTGCCCATAGCCGCCTGATGTGCCGGAGCGCCGAAAGTTGCCATGCCTGCCTCCATCTTGTTAAGGTCGACACGTATGCCGGGCACGCTGGACCCCGGCAAGGGCCCGAATCGGGATAAGGCGATCGATTAGTTAAGGAGCCCCTGCCGTCGGCAGCGTTGATTGACGGAGTAAGAAAAATGAAGCATCCCAAGAACATTCATTGGTGACGTGAATTTAACGCTCCAAGGTAGGCTTACTGGGTCCATCAGGCGAACAAGATGAGGAAGCATCATCCAGGGACGGCGCAGAAGTCTCTGGATGAACTCGAAGCGTACAAACAGTCCGAGATGCCGTCTGTCACCCGTTCTTATGAAGAACTTGTAGGAATAAGGCTTGGCGTCGGCGGCGGCATCGCGCTGTTGACGTGGAATCTTCTCGGCTAGCCGATCTAGCCGATCTCGACGACCTTGAGCATCTCGAAATCCATGTTCTCGACGCTCCTGCCATTGTTGTAGTCACGGACGTACCCACGCGGATTGCAGACGACGCGCGTTCTCGTCTCTGGAACCACGTAGTCGAAGCTATTGTGCGTGTGGCCGTGGACCCAGAGTTCGGGCTGAAACTGCTTGATTTCGGAGTCGAAGTTCGAGGCGAACGCAGGCGTCAGCTCGTCGCCCCGGAACTCTTCGGCAACGGACAACGGGTGCGGGCTGTGATGCGTCACGATGACGGTCGGGCCGTCGAACGGCACCGCCAGCGCCTCGCGCAGCCATCTACGGCTCTCGTGGTGCAACACGCGGGTGCGTTCGGGCGTCCACGGATCGAGTTGTCCCTCGACGTCCAGATCGAAAATCTGGCGGTAGTCATTCATCGACCACTGCGCGATCTCCGTAGCGCGACGCAGGTCGCCGTACAGCTCGAAATCCGTCCACATGGTAGCCCCGAGGAAGCGGACGCCGTCGATGACAACCTGATCGTCTTCCAGGAAATGAACGTTCGGACAGCTCGCATGCGCAGCGCGCCCTTTCTCCATGCTCTGCTCGTAGATTTGTCCGTAGTGGTCATGGTTGCCGGCTACGTAGACGACGGGAACATCGGGGATGTGCTTGTGCAACCACGCCATAGAACGGCCGACGGGCGCGCTGACATCGCCTGCTACGATGACGACGTCGGTGCCGTAGGGGAGGACGATGGGATCGGGGATCGAGAACGCGAGGTGAAGGTCGCTGAATACTACTGCTTTCATGTCCCACCTCCGCCCATCGAACTTCCCGTATGCCGGGCTCGTCGGACTCCGGCAATAGCCGATGTCGATGATGGCGATCGTGGAGTTAATCTCGAGGCAAGCGTCCCAAGATGACCCTGTTGCCGTTGGTGTTACCGCAGGCGCGGCAGCGGAGGCCCTTGGCAACCTCCGAGAGGATGATCGAAGATCGCCCGCGCTGCAGGTCCCATCGATCGAGCCACGCCTCCCGCTCACATTGCGCGCAGCGCGCACCGACGCACTCCCAGTCCATCATCGACCGCATGTCGCGCATGACGTCGTCCAGCTCGCCGAGGTAGATCGGCTGGCCACGGCCTCTCTGGAGATCGATGCCTTTGCGATGCTTCATTTGTTCATGTTGTGTTCGCGTTTTGTGGAAGAGTCAAGAACGTGGGCGGTCACCAGCTAAAGTTCGACGACGCGATCCTCGCCACGCTCTGGACGCCACGACAGCGCGAGCCGCCGCGCCTCTAGCTCTTCCTTGCGAGCCTCCAAAGACGGAAACACCTCGAGAGCGATCTCTGATACCTTCTCGCCGTCGAACAGTCCTACGGCATCCACTGCCGCCATCGCCTGTCGGAATGCGATCAAGTGAGTACGGCCTGCCTCAGACAAATGCTCGCGCATCAGGCGGGCGTGGTAGCGAGCCAGGCTATGAAATGACTCGTCTCCCTCGACGGCGGCGGCGTAGGATAGCGCTTCGTCTAGGTCGGTCAGATCAAAGTCGGGCATGGTGCCTTGGGAGACAACCAGCAGATCGCTCGGGATTTCGGAGACCGCGGCGTCCAGGATATCCATGGCGTCTTTGCTGACGGCAAGCAGCATGTCAGAGGGCGTTCTCGGATAGCCGCTCTTCATCTGCTCGATCCATGTCACCGCCTCAATGGCGCGCTCGTAGTCATCCTTATCAGCCATGACGTCCCCATTCCCCAAGCCTACGTAGATTGCGGCAACCTAGCATGGAAAAGTCGATGCTCAATTGTTCATGTAGTGTTTCTATTCTTGACGCGATTCAACTGTGCTAGATTCTCGAAAAAAGGGGGGAGTCATGAAGAAGTCAAAGCGCAAGAAGATAAGAAAACCAAAAAAACATCCTCTTTTGCCGGGCGTCATACGGACCCCCGAGGAAAAGCGCGCAGCCTATCGTATTCTTAGGTCGGGCATACGGGCTAAGGTAGCTGGTCGGCGCATCCTAGAGGACACCACAGCCGATCTCTCCAAATACGAAGACACTCGCGAGCCGCAGGTGCCGGGCAAGACCATCCGTAATCCGTTCAAAGCCTATCCATGGCGTCCGTCGTCCTATGACACCGTGAAGGGCTGACTTGAGCGACACGAGGAACCACCATTACGTCCCGCAGGGCTACCTCCGCGGCTTCGCTCAGTACCCGCCAGCTTATCCCAAGAGGGCGAAAGTGTTTGTCACCGATCTGAGCCAGGGCAAGACGTTCACGACCCAGGTTCGGAACGTGGCGGCGATCCGCGACTTCAACCGCATCGAAGCTGACGATCAGCACCCGAACGCCCTTGAAGAGGCCTATGGACATCTGGAGAGTTCGGCGGTCTCGGCGATCCGTCGGATAGCGAAATCGGCGACTTTCGAGGGTGAGGATCGGATCATCGTCCTGAACCTGATGGCGCTGATGGCCACCCGAAACCCCAAGCTCCGAAAGATATGGTCCGAGTTCGAGGATCGGGTATACCGCGGCATCGCCCGCATGACCGTCAGCAAGCCCGAAATATGGGAGAGTATCGCCCGACGGTCGCAGGCGGCGAAACCAGCCGACGAGCGTCGCGAGATCAAGGTCGAGGACTACGCCCGGGTGAAGGAGTTCGTCGAGTCCGACGAGTACGACATCAACACCCACCAGAACACCCACATCGCGCTCGAGATGAAAACCTTCGATACGGTGCTGGAGACATTGGCTGCGCGAAAATGGGTCCTCCAGATCGCCGCCGACAAGGCTGGGGACTACGTGACGTCCGATCATCCCGTTGTCCTTCGCAATACCATCAACATGCCAGGACCATACGGCCGCGCGGCCGGCCACGGTATGAAGAACACCATGCTCCTGTTTCCGCTTACCCGTCGGGCGGCTCTGGTCGGCCTCTTCGGTGGACAGGAGGGCGTCGTAGACGCGCCCGGCAGCCTGGTAGCCAGGATGAACAGCATGGTCATCGATAACGCGGAGTCGCAGGTCTACGCCTACGATGACAAGTTCATGTACGCGAAGCCCGGAAGCTTTCATCGCGGTAGCGAGCTGTGGGCCGATCCCGACGCGCTGCGCACGATCGACGACGAGGACGACGACTGATTTCCGTCGGCTATTTCATCATGCATTGATGTCCGGCACATTGTGCGTGGCGGCTGCGGTCGCAGCGGGCGTCGGCCCTAACGCAGTACCACCTGAGGGTGGACAACAGGAAGGCTGAACCTTCCGTTTACGCAAGGTCGGTCTCCGATCAAGGCGAGCAGGCCCTCTTCGGAGGGCCTTTACTTTTTCTCGTCGGCCAAATTTGCTCCTCGGATACGGGTCAAAATATCCCTCAAGCGCCGATCACGAGCGCACAGGGAGAACAGCATGGCAGCCAGGGAATTGAGACACATCGGCATGGCGATCGACGACATCGCGAAAATAGTCGGCAGAGCCGTCAGGATGGTCAAGCTGGAACGACGACTCGGAGACATCGATACGGCGGCCTGTGATTTCGTAGAGGGGAGGACGCCAGCATGACCAGAGCCTTCACTTCGACTGAAATATACGATGCTGTCGAACTTCGCATCGTGATTCTGTTTCGTGAGATCGAGGAGCTTGGTCTTGATGATGTCGAGTTTCATCAGAAGATGGAGGCGGTGTCCGAGCTAGACCAACTGCGTGCTGATCTGTTGAATGTCGCGTGCAGGTACTGAGATCGCTGAGGCCCTCTCCGGAGGGTCTTTTCACGTCTGCCACCGCCAACACTAGCGGTGCGGAAACCGTTTTGTTGGCGGTTCTGTTGGCGGTAATTATGGGAAGCTGTTGGTCTAAGCCGATTTTCCTAACCCTCTCAGGGGGTTAGATGGTCGGAGTGGAGAGATTCGAACTCCCGACCCTCTGGTCCCAAACCAGATGCGCTACCAGACTGCGCTACACTCCGTTCTCACGTTGACCAGCGAGATACACGCTTCCCCCTGAGCCTGCAACTGCAAAAATCAAAACACTCAATCATAGAAGCGAGTTCCGCCTCACTTGCTTCGATCAATGCGCTTGCTGATCACCCGGTCGCCGATCCCGATGCCGAGTTCATCGGTCCGTCCGCCATTCAGTTCAAGGACATAGGCCACTGGACCACGCGAATCGATGATGGATTCGGAAAACGGAACTGCACGCTTGTGGATATGAGAAATGACACCGTCGCGCTGGATAAAGAGCATATCGAGCGGTAGCGGGGTGTTCTTCATCCACATGGCGACGGGTCGGTTCTCACCGAAATCGAACAGCATGCCATGGTCTGCGGGCATGCTTTGCCGATGCATCAAGCCTTGGGAACGTTGGCCTGCCGTCAGCGCCAGCTCCACCTCGAAGGTATGGGCCTTGCCGCCTTGCGTCTGGATGAGCAGTTCCTGACGCTCGAATACCTGCTGAGCGACCGCAGCACCCGCCAAAAGCAGAAAAAGCGCCATGAAGGCGCCTTTGAGTATGGTAGTGACTTGGAATCTCATCAGTGGGCTCGGCTAATGGGATTGGGAGAGTCCGGATGGATTTCTGCAGCCATCAATCCCTTGTCGCCCGGTCCGAAGCGAACCAGAACAACCTGGCCAGGCCGGAGCTCGGTCAAACCAAAGCGGCGCAGTGTTTCCATATGAACGAAGATATCCTCGGTGCCCTCGCCGCGTGTGAGGAAACCGAAGCCCTTGGTCCGATTGAACCACTTCACCAGCGCGCGCTCCAGACCGCTCGTCGGCGTGACATGGACATGGGTGCGCACCGGCGGCATCTGCGACGGATGAACCGCTGTCGATTGGTCCATGGAGAGAATACGGAAAGCCTGGTAGCCCTTGTCGCGCCGTTGGATAAGGGCGACAATTCGTGTTCCTTCGAGGATAGTCTGGTATCCGTCCCGGCGAAGGCAGGTTACGTGCAAAAGAACGTCCTGCATCCCGTTGTCAGGAACGATGAAGCCGAATCCCTTGGCGACGTCGAACCATTTCACAACCCCGGTGATCTCGATCAGATCGACAGGCTCGCTAGCGAGGTCCTCGATCTCGGCCATGCCTTTCAATGACAACCTGTCAGCCATTTTATCGGCCCCTCGATTACGCGCTACAGCCTCGGTTCACTGATTCTGAAGAGTAGATTAACATCCTGCTAACCCTGCAGCGCAAGTCCCCGTCTTGGATTTATCCGTACTGTTTCTATGTTCTCTGGCTTGCCCCGAACTGGCGCCTCGCATACGGGGGCAGACAAAAACAGGAGATCAAAAGCTGATGCGTTACCTTCATACCATGGTCCGCGTGAAGGACCTCGATGCTTCCATGCGCTTTTATGCCGACCTGATGGGATTGGAGGAGGTTCGACGCATTGAGAACGAGAAGGGACGGTTCACGCTGATCTTCCTTGCGGCCCCGGAAGACGTTGACGCCGCACGCGAAAGCAAAGCGCCCTGCATTGAGTTGACCTACAATTGGGATCCGGAGGATTACACGGGGGGAAGAAATTTCGGTCACCTCGCCTACGAGGTCGATGATATCTACGCCTATTGCCGCAAGCTGATGGACAACGGCGTGACCATCAACAGGCCACCACGTGATGGCAATATGGCGTTTGTTCGCTCACCCGACGGGATCTCGATCGAGATCCTGCAAAAAGGGGCGGCACTTGCGCCAACTGAACCATGGTCGTCCATGGAAAACACCGGCAGCTGGTAACACGGTTCACGCGGCCGCTTGCACTTGTCGGGCGGCCGGCTCACCCTTCTTCCATGATTCGCGAACAAACCCGCCTGATACGATCCATGGGTCAATCCGCGCGCGTTGGAACCCAATGTAGGATCCTCTCGACCGTCGGACTGATCCTCGCCAGCCTTTCAGGCTGCGCAACTGCCGGCAAGGGTCAAGTCGATGCAAACCCCGCAGAGGCCGGCACCGCCGCTGCAGCCAAACCTGCTGATACCGATACTTCAGGCGCGAGCCCCTATGTGGATCCGGTCGTGGCATCCGCTTCCGCACAGGAAGCCACATACGCGAACGCAAGCAGCGCCCCCGCCCCACCTGGATCCGGCGTAGCGGGATTGGTTACCCAATCAACAGGCATCCGCGCCGGCAGCGTCAGCATCTTCTCTTCTTCGGGACAGCCTTCTCCACAGCCTCAGGCGACCGTGGCGGCACCTACCGCTCCCGCTGCAACGGGAAGTGTCAATGCCACAGCAGGCAGCATGTTCAGCGCACCGGCGCCTACCGAAACCTATACGCCAGGATCCTGCGGAAGGGCCGAAGATGGCGTTCCGCTAAGCTGCTGATTTAGATGAGCTTAGCCCTTACTTAGCGCCTCTATTCAAGCTGTCATTTTTTTGCAGGAAAGCGCGATTTCAAGCTTGCGGGTTCCCAATCACCCCTCTATAAGGTCGCTCACCGCACGCGCCCTTCGTCTATCGGTTAGGACGCCAGATTTTCATTCTGGAAAGAGGGGTTCGACTCCCCTAGGGCGTGCCACTTACCCCCTTTTCAAGTCATTGACCATGCTCGACAAATTGCGTCGGGGCTTGATCCATGGCGTGCGATCGAGAGCGGGAAATTTTCATCCGTTTTTGGCAATGAACTACGTTTTCCTGCTTGCGGTGAACCTACACCCTGACTATAAGGGCGCCACAAGCACGCGCCCTTCGTCTATCGGTTAGGACGCCAGATTTTCATTCTGGAAAGAGGGGTTCGACTCCCCTAGGGCGTGCCACT
>JAEWOP010000257.1 GCA_023399635.1 Pseudomonadota bacterium | reverse complement strand
CTATTTCCACTCCCGAATATCGACAAAGTGGCCAGCGACTGCAGCAGCGGCGGCCATGGCCGGGGATACAAGATGCGTGCGGCCCTTGTAGCCCTGACGACCTTCGAAGTTTCGGTTGGATGTCGATGCGCAGCGTTCTTCCGGCTTCAGCCGGTCGTCGTTCATAGCCAGGCACATGGAGCAGCCCGGCTCGCGCCACTCAAAGCCGGCGTCCTTGAAGATCCTGTCGAGACCCTCCGCCTCCGCCTGCTCCTTCACGAGGCCAGAACCGGGGACAACCATCGCCGAGACGGTCGGAGCCACATGCCGGCCCTCCAGTACCTTTGCGGCGGCGCGCAGATCCTCGATGCGGCCGTTGGTGCAGGAGCCGATGAAGACGCGGTCAATGGCGATGTCGGTGATCTTCGTACCTGGCTTCAGGCCCATATAATCCAGCGCCCGCCATTTCGATGCCCGCTTGGTCTCATCCTGGATCTCGTCCGGGTTCGGCACCACCCCTTGAACCGAGATTACGTCTTCCGGTGAAGAGCCCCAGGAAACAATCGGCGGCAGGTTGGCAGCGTCGAGCACCACAACCTTGTCGAAATGGGCACCTTCATCCGAATGCAGCGTCTTCCAGTAGTCGAGCGCCATGTCCCACGCAGCGCCCTTCGGTGCGCGCGGCTTGTCCTTGATATAGGCGAATGTCGTCTCGTCGGGCGCAATGAGTCCGGCACGGGCGCCGCCCTCAATCGTCATGTTGCAGATCGTCATGCGGCCTTCCATCGACAGCGAGCGGATGGCTTCGCCGGCAAACTCGATGACATGGCCGGTGCCGCCGGCCGTGCCGATCTCGCCAATGATGGCGAGGATGATGTCCTTGGCGGTGACACCCGGTGGCAGTTGGCCATCAACACGCACCAGCATGTTCTTCGCTTTCTTCTGCACCAGCGTCTGGGTGGCGAGAACATGCTCTACCTCGGACGTGCCGATGCCGTGGGCGAGCGCTCCAAAGGCGCCATGTGTCGAGGTATGGCTGTCGCCGCAGACGATGGTCATGCCCGGCAGGGTGAAACCTTGTTCCGGTCCGACGATGTGAACGATGCCCTGCCGCTTGTCCTTTTCGGAATAGTACTCGACGCCGAAGTCGTGAGCGTTCTGCGCCAGCGCCTCGACCTGAATGCGGCTTTCCTCATTCTTGATGCCGATGTGACGGTCCGGCGTCGTCGGCACATTGTGGTCTACGACAGCAAGCGTCTTCTGTGGCGCGCGGACCTTGCGACCGGCCATGCGCAAGCCTTCGAAAGCCTGCGGGCTCGTCACCTCATGGACGAGGTGGCGGTCGATGTAGAGGAGACAGGTGCCGTTGTCGTTGCTGACGACGTGGTCGTCCCAGATCTTGTCATACAGGGTGCGGGGTGCGCTCATAGCTGCCATCCAATTGGAATGTATAAGGGAGAGGTTCGGCCTTGATCGCGGCCGATGCGACGTGGGTCGGCTCAGCTAAGTCGGCTGTTCAAAGCACCGAAGACACGCGCGAAGAAGCGCGCCGGCAGACGCTTGTGGTCCTGCAGCACGATGAACTGGTTCGCGAGGCATCCGAATTTCGATCCCATGCGCGAACGTTACCAGTTCTGGGAGCACCATTCAACACACACGTGCTGATAGCCTTTGACCGGCAGGCATAAAAAAGGCGGCCCGAAGCCGCCTTTTTTAGATCTCGTCGTGGGAAGCTTATTCCGCCGAAGTCTCGGCAGCCTGTGCTTCTTCAGCGGCCTTTGCTTCTGCGGCGTCTGCTGCTGCCTTCTCGGCGGCGAGCGCCTGAGCGGCTGCAACTTTCTCTGCCTCGAGGCGTGCCTTCTCTTCCGCGATGGCGGCGCGCTCGGCGTCGTTCAGCTTGCGGGCGCGAACGCCGGTGTCTTCGACGATACGAGCCGACTTACCGCGGCGATCGCGCAGGTAGTAGAGCTTGGCGCGACGGACCTTACCGCGGCGAACGACCTCGACGCTTTCCACGAGCGGCGAGTAGATCGGGAATACGCGCTCGACGCCTTCGCCGTAGGAGATCTTGCGAACGGTGAAGCTTTCGTTGATGCCGCCGCCCGAGCGGGCGATGCAGACACCTTCGTACGCCTGTACGCGGGTGCGGTTGCCTTCGCGAACGCGAACGTTGACGCGCAGCGTATCGCCTGCGGAGAACTCGGGCAGCTTGCGCTGGGCTTCGATCTTGGCGGCCTGTTCGGCTTCCAGTTCCTGGATGATGTTCATGGTCAAACCTCTATAGTTCTTCTCAAACAGCCAGAGCGCTCGGTCATCATCCTTTGGTCATGCCTTAGGAGTTGACCCTTCCGGGCCAAGAGCGGGTTCGCCATTCTTTGCTTGCTGGTCGACGGGGAAGCCCCATTTCCGCGTGCGCCAATACACCAAAGATTCCTGTTTGTCATCCCATGACGATGATTTTCTGGCGGTACCGGGCATGCAAGAGCAGTCCTTGCCGAGACCTGTAGCTGCAGCTATGTCGTCTCGATCACAAAGGACAAGAACCATGACCATCGCCACCATGCTGTTGCTTTTCACTTCGGCCTTTCTTGCTGGCGCGGTCAATGCCATTGCCGGTGGCGGTACCTTCCTCACCTTCGGTGCGCTGACGGTCGTGGGCATGCCGCCGATCACAGCGAACGCGACCTCCTCGATCACCCAATTTCCCGGCTACATCACATCCACATTTGCGTATCGCGACGAGATCGCCAAAAGCTGGCGCAGCGCGATCGCCTTGTCGATCGTCTCGATTGTCGGGGCCGTAGGCGGCTCGCTCCTGCTCTTGTCGCTCGACAACCCCTCCTTCCGGGCCATTGTTCCGTGGCTGCTTGCGGCGGCGACGGCCATCTTTGCAGCCGGACCATGGCTGAAGCCCAAAGCCTCGGCGGATAGGCCGGTAAATTCTCCACTCAGCGTCGTCGCCCAGTTCTTTACGGCCATCTATGGAGGCTTCTTCGGAGCCGGCATGGGTATCATGATGCTGGCCGTGCTCGGCATTACTTCCGGCGGCACCTATCACCACCTCAACGCGCTGAAGAACCTTCTTTCCATTCTGATTGCGGCTGTTGCGATCGTGATCTTCGTCAGCGGCGGCGTGGTTGCATGGCCGCAGGCGCTGGTGATGATCCCGGGTGTGGCACTGGGTGGCTATGCCGGCGTCTGGATGGCGCGGCGGGTGTCGCAGACGATCATGCGGGTGCTTGTCGTCGGTGTTGGCATAGCGCTGACCACCTATTACTTCGTCACGGGCTGATCCGGCTCGGCGAGCAGGTCCGGTCGCCGCTCACGCGTCAGTTCTCGTGCCTGCTGTTTGCGCCATCTATCGATCGCAGCATGATTGCCGGAGGTCAGCACCTCCGGAATCTCCCGCCCTTCGAAGACCTGCGGCCGGGTATAATGCGGGTATTCGAGCAGCCCTTCCTCGAAGCTCTCGTGCGTGCCGGAGAGGGCATTGCCCATCACGCCCGGCAGGATGCGGATCACGGCGTCGAGCAGTGTCAGTGCCGCCGGCTCACCGCCCGAAAGGATGTAGTCGCCGATTGAAACTTCTTCGAGTTGGCGCGCCTCGATCACCCGCTGGTCCACACCTTCAAAACGGCCGCAGACGATCACCACGCCCTCGCCGGTGGCAAGGTCACGAACCCGCTTCTGCGTCAGCGGTCGTCCACGCGGGCTCATCAGCAGGCGTGGCCGAGTATCGCCGTCTGCTATGTGGTCGATAGCCTTTGCGAGAATGTCGGGCTTCAGCACCATGCCTGCGCCACCGCCGGCCGGTGTGTCGTCCACCGTCCGGTGCCGGTCCTCCGCGAAGTCACGGATCTGCACGGGCTCCACCGACCATTGGCCTCGCTCCAGAGCTTTGCCGGCAAGAGAGAAGCCCAGATGCCCCGGAAACATTTCCGGGTAAAGGGTCAGAACGGTGGCGCGAAACGTCATCTTGCTTACTGACCTCGGCCCTTCGGCGCTCCGTCTCCCTTCTCATCGGGGTCCTCCACCAGGCCGGCGGCTTGGGGGTCGATCAGAAGTCGCCCACCCTCCAGGTCAATCTCCAACACCGCGGCCTCGGAAAAGGGAATAAGTGTCGGGCGACGGCCCGGCCCCTTCAGCTCCAGCAGGTCGCCTGCGCCGAAATCGTAGACCCCGCTAACGGTGCCATAGCTTTTGCCGGATGCATCCACTGCCTCGAGACCTTCCAGGTCCGCGTAGTAGAACTCATCATCGTCGAGCTCGTCATCCGGCAGGTTCTCCCGCTCGATGAAAAGCTCCAGTCCGTTCAGCGCCTCGGCAGCGTTGCGGTCGTTGATGCCGCGGAAGCGCACTACCACGACATTTCTCGCCTCTCGGATCTCCAGGATTTCGAACGCGCGACCGTCCATGCTGTGGAGGTTTCCGTAGTCGCCGAGCGCCAAGGGGTCGGCTGTGTAGGAGCGCACGCGCACTTCGCCGCGCAGGCCCTGCGCGGCGCCGACCGTCGCCATCAGGATCGGATTCTGGAGCTTGCCCATGCCTGCCTCGTTTCGGAAACATCGTGTGGCGCGCTTTTACCGGCAGCGCACCCAAATGAAAACACAAAACGGGCGGCACGTCGCCGTGCCGCCCGT
>JAEWOP010000251.1 GCA_023399635.1 Pseudomonadota bacterium | reverse complement strand
ACCGTAATCGATCTAGCGGCGCAGATTCCCATTCCGCAGGTGCCGGGGCGGGCAAGCTTCCGGCTGCCGGCTTTGGTGGCCAACGATACGACCATGCGGGATATTCAGATCGATGTGCGCCCCGCTGGTTCAGGCTGGACGGTCGAGAACTTCGCCGCGACATTACCCGGACGGACGCAAGTGGAAGCGAAGGGCGCGCTGATGCTGGAGAACCGCATCTCCTTCGTTGGCGACATGCTGCTTGCCTCGAACCAGCCGTCGGGGCTTGCCGACTGGTTGTCCGGACGTGTGGACCCGGCAATCCGTCAGTTGGGAACTGCCGGCTTCTCCGCACGCGTGAACCTGACGCCGGAGCTGCAGAAGTTTGAAGATCTGGAGCTTGCCGTTGGCCCGGCAACCTTGCGGGGAGTCCTGGAACGCCATGCGCCGCCAGAGGCGACACCGTCGCTGACGCTTGATCTTTCCGGAAATGAGATCGATCTGGATGCGATCCGCGCGCTTGCCTCCTTGATCACTGGGGATGACGCGGGTGAAGATGTCCTGGACCATTCTGTGGCAGCGACATTGAAGGCTGATCGGTTCACAGCGCTTGGGGTCGCTGCGGATGATGTCGATACAGTCTTCACGCTGTCAGAAGGCGAGTTGGCGCTGCAGCGTCTCTCCATAGGCAACCTCGAAGGCGCAACCATCTCGGCGAGCGGACAGCTTTCCGGTTCCTTGCTCGCCTACACAGGCACCGGCTCGGCGCGTTTGGAGGCTGAAGATCCTTCTGCATTCTTTTCCATGCTGCGCGACCGGCTGCCCCATCATCCAGCTCTCGACCAGCTGACGAGAAGCGGCCGCTGGTTTGCCGGAACCTCGCTTGCCGCGGACTTAACATTCGGCGGCGACATCGCTGGAGCGGCCGTGCGTTTGACGGGAACCAGCAACGGAAGCAGGATAGCGGCCGAGCTTGCCTTGCCGACGGTATTCGATGTCACCGCTGGCAGCGATTTCTCCTTCAATCTCCAGGCGGAAAACGAGCAGAGCCCGATCCTTCTTGCTCAAGCTGGGCTGGAACCGTTGCCTCTGGCGGATGATGGCGCTGCGCGCCTGTCGCTTGCGCTTCACAGTCAGGGCACTGATCCAGCCGCCCTGACCTTCTCGTATGACACTGACAGCACGCATGCCAGTGCGAAGGGCTCGTTTGAGCTAGGCTCGGAAAGCTTCGGCATAGGTCAGGGGGAGGTCACACTTCGTTCGCAGGATCTCGAACCCTATCTGCTGATGACCGGCATTGGTCTGCCGCAGTTCGGTACCGGGTTGCCGGTGGGAATCGCCTCAGGTGTTGCAGTCTCCTCAGATGCCGTCCGGCTGACCAAGCTCACAGGAGAGCTAGCCGGTAACAGTATCGCCAGCCAGGAGCTGGTGATCGGCCGCAGCGGGACACTCCCCTCTCTTGCAGGCGAGGTGTCGTTCGACACGCTTGACCTCGCCTGGCTTGGCGAGGCCGCCTATGGCGCACTTACCGATCCTGCGACAGGGGCACTGTCCGACAAGCCCTTCTCCCTGCCGATCTTCGGTGCTGCCGAGGCGCGCCTGCAGGTGCAGGCGAAGACCTTTCGCCCTGGGATGTTCGGCAATGTGACCGGCTTTACTGGAACCATTGCTCATCGCAATGGCGGAGTGGCTTTGGAAGACATGGCCGGCGACTGGAAAGGTGGCCGTGTTACGGGCCGGCTGGCAATGTCGAGTGGGGAGGGCACCGGCATCTTTCAAACGCGGCTGACCATAGACAATGCCGATCTCGCTTCCGTGGTTTGGCAGAGCGGCGGCGCTCCCGTGGCGACGGGCCGGGTAAACGCGACGCTTTCGGCCGAAGCGACCGCGCAATCGCCAGCCGCACTCATGGCTGCGCTGAATGGTTCGGGAGAGCTTCGACTGTCCGACCTCGTGATTGAAGGGATTGATCCTGCCGCGCTTCCGGCGGTTCTCGCGCAGGCCGACCAGCTTGAGGGTGAGGTGACGGAAGAAAAGGTCTTGCCCGTCGTTGAGCGCTCGATTCGCGCGGGGGCGGCACGCGTGGGGACCGTGATGGTTCCTTTCACCATCACCGAAGGTGAGGTGAGGGCGCAAAATGTCGCCGCATCCATTGGTGACACGCGGTTCGTTGGCGAAATCCGGATCGACCCACTGGAAGATGTGCTGAATGGCGCGATTGATGTTACCTATGGGGCCGGGGACGAGGCACTGGCTGGCGGCGAGCCGACCGTTCGGTTCGGGTATTCCGGAACCGTCAAGGACCCGCAGGTTGAGGTGAGCGTGGCACCGCTTGCCAATTTCCTGTCCTTGCGCGCCTTTGAACGGGAGCGACGTCGCGTCGAGGCGCTGCAGGCGAGCGTTCTGGAAAAGCAGCGGCTGCGGCGCGAAGTGGCGCTATATCGTTATCTTGCAGCTGAGCGTCAGGCGGCCCGCGATCGCGCCGAAGCCGAGGAGCAGTCGCGGCGTGAAGAGGAAGCGCGGCGCCAGGCAGAGGCTGCGGCACAGGCTGAGCGTGTAAGGGCCGAGGCTGCAACACGAGCTGCCGAGCAAGAACGTCGTCGACAGGAACAGTCGCCGCCGCCGGTTCTCAGTCTGCCGCCAAGCCCCGACGTGTTTCGCCAGGATCTTCCTCCGCTGCAGGCGCCAACTCTGCAGAACCTGCCAGGGGTAGAGCCTTAGTCCGCGGTCGCGCCCGTCTGCGATGAAGGGTTCTTCAGCCAGCGGAGAACATAGACGCGCAATGCAGAGGAGAGATTGCTGTCGGCTTCGCGGCCATCGTCGATCTCAGCGAGCAAGCCCGCAACGCTCATCTTGCGTTCGGATGCGATACGCTTCAGTTCGTCCCAGAACTCATCCTCGAGCGAAAAGCTCGTTCGGTGGCCGTGCAGCGTGGCTGAGTGTTTTCGTATCACGGGGCCTCACGTCGAGACGAGGCTGTTGCGGCTAGCAGTCAATCATCCGGCCATGTAGACCGGAACGGGCGTGGCACCTAGTCCCGGTCGATCGGTTTCTCAATGCGGCCCTCATCAAGCGCGCGCTCCGCTTTATCGTTAAGCGCGGTTGTCAGCGTTTTTTCCGCCTTCGTACGCCCGAATGTCAGGCGATTCTGTTCCGCCTGCCGTTCTTTTTCAACACGCTGCTTCGTCTTGCGAAACTGCCGAAGGTTGACCACGTCGCCGCTCATGGCAGACCCGTTCCGCTATTGCTTCTTGCGGAAGGAATCGAGCGATACCACCGACGCTGGCTTCTTTTCCTCGGAGCCTTCTTCAACGGCTTCAGGACGGCCCGTCGCTTCGACCGGGATTGCCGTGATTTCTGCGGAAGCCTGCTCGTCCTCTCCCACCAGTGGCACTTCGAATTCCAGCTCGAAATTCACAGACGGGTCGTAGAACCCACGAATCGCGTTGAACGGAATGACCAAACGTTCTGGCGTGTCGGAGAAGGAGAGGCCGATCTCGAACTGCGTGTCGGACACCTTGAGGTCCCAGAACTGGTGCTGGACGACGATCGTCATCTGCTCCGGATACTTGGACTTGAGGTGCTGGGAGATCCGAACGCCGGGCGCGCCGGTCAGAAAGGTGATGAAGAAATGGTGGTCACCCGGCAGGCGGCCCGTCGCTGCAACCTCCGCCAATACTTTGCGGATGACGCCACGTAGTGCGTCCTGTGCCAAGATATCGTAGCGGATGTGATCCTGCCCCATGCGGTTCTTCTCTCATTTCACCAGTAACGAAGCTTGCTTATGCCACGGCATGGAGGCGCCGAAAAGCGGTCGCGTCGGTGCGACAATACATTAATTCACTGAAGGGGAGAAGGTGAAGGCTTCTGTTGCCAGGTGCCTTCGGACCCCGCCTCAAGGGGCTAACCTAGAGGACTTGGTTCGGATTTCCCGCACCGCCATTAGGCAGCGAGAGCATAACCCTTAGCGTTGTTGTCATTTGCAACTACACTTGTGACCCGATAACGGCGGTATCATGCCGAGCAAAAGTACGATCTTTACACCCTTGTCGATCCTATTTCGCCCCCATCAAAAGCCGGTCGTTGATGACCGACCGGTTTTTGGTGGAGGCGCCGGGTACCGCCCCCGGGTCCAATAGGCTTATTACACCGACCATTTATCGCCATATCCGGACCGAAGTCCGGCAAGACTGATATAGGCATTTGTTGGCTCGCTGAAAAGAGCGCTCGGTGCGATTACTTCCTCGAGTTCCGGAGGATTGTCATCTTCTCGCGGATCGATAGCTGTAGATAGAGGCCAAACCGGCATTGGTTGCTCCTTTCGCAGGCGCTAAGGTGCAATATTCAGTATGGACGGCGCAGCATGAAGCAATATCTTGATCTTCTCCAACATGTCCTCGATGACGGCACGGATCGTGGCGACAGGACCGGCACCGGTACGCGTTCGATCTTCGGCTATCAGATGCGTTACGATCTGGAGCAGGGCTTCCCGGTTCTGACGACCAAGAAACTTCATCTGCGCTCCATCATCCACGAACTCCTCTGGTTCCTGCGCGGTGACACCAATATTGCCTATCTGAAGGAGAACGGTGTCTCGATCTGGGATGAATGGGCCGACGAGGACGGGAACCTAGGTCCAGTTTACGGTGCGCAATGGCGGTCCTGGCCAGCCCCAGACGGGCGCCGGATCGACCAGATTGCCAATGTGGTGGAGAGCATCCGCAAGAACCCGAATTCGCGCCGGCACATCGTCTCGGCCTGGAACCCTGCGGAAGTCGACGAGATGGCGCTGCCGCCCTGCCACTGTCTGTTCCAGTTCTATGTTGCGGACGGCAAGCTGTCCTGCCAGCTCTATCAGCGGTCGGCCGACATCTTCCTCGGCGTACCATTCAATATTGCTTCCTATGCGCTGCTGACCATGATGGTGGCGCAGGTGACGGGGCTGAAGGCCGGTGATTTTATTCACACGCTCGGGGATGCACATCTGTATGCGGACCACTTTGAACAGGCGCGGCTACAACTGACACGGACACCCAAGGCGCTGCCGCAGATGAGGATCAATCCGGAGGTCAGCGACCTCTTCGCCTTCCGCTACGAGGATTTTGTCCTGGAAGGTTATGAGGCGGATCCGAGCATCAAGGCGCGGATCGCGGTATGAGCCGGGTTCCTGTTTCGATCGTGGTCGCGGTTTCCGACAACGGTGTCATTGGGAGGGACGGCGGCATGCCGTGGCGCCTTTCCACTGACCTCAAGCGTTTCAAGTCGCTGACAATCGGCAAGCCAATCGTCGTCGGCCGCAAGACTTTGGATTCCTTCGGCGGCAAGCTGCTCCCGGGACGACCCCACGTGATTGTCACCCGCAGTCGCGACTTCCATCTCGAGGGGGCAGCGACCGCTGGTTCCGTGGATGAGGCGCTTGCGACGGCACAGCGCATCGCTGCCGAAACAGGTGCTGCGGAGGTATGCGTGATTGGCGGCGGAGAGATCTATAAGCAGGCGCTTGACGAGGTCGATATTCTTCATGTCACGCATGTGGAGACCACAATTGACGATGGAGATACCTTCTTTCCTGCGATCGATCCGGCTGTGTTCGTGAAACGCGAAGAAAGCACCTACCCGGCAGGTGAGAAAGACAATTACCCGACGCGCTATTCCGTTTATGTCCGCCGAACTGCGGCAAACTGAAACATTTCGTTACCAAACACCCTGAAGTTATTGAACGCGCGTTGAAAGGGCCCGACCGGACCCCTATAACGGGTTAACAGGCGGGGAAGCAGGTTGCTTTCACGGTGGGAGTGACAATCAAAGAGGTATTGATGCCCTGGAGCAATCAAAATGGCGGCGGCGGCCCGTGGGGCGGCGGCGGCGGTGGTGGTAACAATCAAGGCCCATGGGGCGGCGGCGGTGGCGGCCCGAACCGGCCGCGGGGCGGCGGTGGCGGCAATGGTGGCCCACCGGATCTGGAAGACATCATCCGGCGCAGCCAGGATCGTTTGCGCAATATTGTTCCAGGTGGCTTCAACGGCGGCGCAGTTGCCATCATTGCACTCGTCATCCTCGCATTCCTGGTGATCCAGTCAATTTACACCGTGCAGCCGGATGAACGGGGCGTTGAACTTCGCTTCGGCAAGCCGAAGGAAGAGATCTCCATGCCGGGGCTGCACTTCCATCTCTGGCCCTTCGAGACCGTGGAAATCGTGAAGGTTACCGAGCAGCAGCAGAATATCGGTGCGGCGGGAAGTGCGCAGTCCAATGCAGGGCTGATGCTTTCGGGAGACCAAAACATCGTCAACGTCCAGTTCTCGGTTCTGTTTACCGTAAGCGATCCCAAGAACTTCCTGTTTAACCTGGAGAATCCGCCCGCGACCTTGCAGCAGGTGGCCGAGAGCGCGATGCGTGAAGTGGTCGGACGGCGTCCGGCGCAGGATGTCTTCCGCAACGACCGTGAGGGCATTTCGACGGAAGTGCGTGCAATCATTCAGGGCACGATGGACACCTATGGGTCCGGCGTTTCGATCAATGCAGTGCCGATCGAGGATGCGGCTCCACCGCGTGAAGTCGCCGACGCCTTCGAAGAAGTGCAGCGTGCCGAACAGGACGAAGACCGTTTCGTCGAAGAAGCAAACCAGTATGCCAACCAGCGCCTCGGTCAGGCCCGCGGTCAGGCGGCTCAAATCCGCGAAGAAGCTGCGGCCTATAAAGATCGCGTCGTCAATGAGGCGCAGGGTGAGGCGCAACGCTTCATCTCGATCTACGAAGAATATGCAAATGCACCCGAGGTCACCCGCCAGCGCATCTTCCTTGAGACAATGGAGACCGTGCTGAAGAACACCAACAAGATCATCATCGACGAGAAGCAGGGCGTGGTCCCGTATCTTCCGCTGAATGAGCTCAATCGGAATGCTCGTCCGCAGCAGGGAGGCACACAATGAACTCGAACCGCCTCCCAGCAATCCTGATTGCCATCGCGGCCGTCTTCTTCCTCGTCTACTCGTCGGTTTTCGTGGTGAACGAGCGTGAGCAGGCCATCGTTGTCCGCTTCGGTGAGATCCGTGATGTGAAGACTGAGCCGGGCCTCTACTTCAAGCTGCCCTTCGCCTTCGCTGACGCTGACCGGGTTCAGTATGTCGAGGACCGTGCACTTCGCTTTGACCTGGATGATATCCGCGTCCAGGTGCGTGGTGGCGCGTTCTATGAAGTTGACGCCTTTGTGGTCTACAGTATCAGCGATGCCCGTCGCTTCCGCGAAACCGTTTCCGGCGATCGCGAGGCAGCCGAATCCCGTCTTCGCACTCGTTTGGATGCCGCCCTGCGCCGCGTCTACGGTCTGCGAAACTTCGGTGCCGCGCTTTCCGATGAGCGGGCGCAGATGATGCAGGAAGTCCATTCGCAGCTTCGCGAAGCGGCCGAAACACTCGGAATCACCGTTCGCGATGTTCGGATCCGCCGTACCGACCTCACGCAGGAAGTCTCGCAGCAGACGTATCAGCGCATGAAGGCCGAGCGTCTTGCGGAAGCCGAGCTCATCCGTGCGCGTGGTAACGAACAGGGTCAGACCCGTCGCGCCATTGCCGATCGTCAGGTCGTCGAGTTCGTATCTGCGGCACAGCGCGACTCGGAGATCATTCGAGGCGAGGGCGATGCCCAGCGCACGCAGATCTTTGGTGAGGCCTTCGGGCGTGATCCGGAATTCTTCGACTTCTACCGGTCCATGCGTGCCTATGTCGGCTCACTTGTCGACACTGGTACGACCTTGGTGATGTCGCCAGAGTCGGCCTTCTTCAAGTTCCTGAACAGCCCGGAAGCAGCCGCGGCTGCCTCGGGAGCGGCAACTGCGAATGGCCAAGCACCACTGACCACGCCGGATATTGCTCCGGCCGAAGCACCTGCGGCTGATGCGCCGGCCGATCCTGCACCTGAAGATCCTGCCGCCTCGGCGCCGGGGTTGCCGGAAACGCAAGCAGCCCCCGGTACCGGTGGCTAACGATAAGAGGCGGCTTCGGCCGCCTTTTTTCATTTTGGGTACCGGTTCGGGAGCGGACGCTTCTCACGAAAGAGTAATTTTCCCGGTCTTCATTCCGCCCTATCTTGCGGCAACAGTCCGGGCGATTCAGCCGCAGCAGGACGAGCAATATTAGGGAGGCCAGATGGCTCATTCGTTTCCATTGTCGTTGAAGCGGTCGGTTGCGGTTCTTGCCATGCTTGCGTTAGCCGCGGGCGCTTCTGCACAAACGCCCGCACCTCCACAGACATCGCCTCCCGATGCGCCGGCCGCTCCTGCGCCCGACCCGTCGCAAACGCAGGTTGCGCCGCCGGCCGAGCCTGGTGTGGAGCCTCCCGTGGCCGGTCGTGCGCTAGAGCCGGATGCAATGCTGCCGGCTCCGCCAAGTTCTGCCCCAACGGTCAACATCCAGCCGTCTCCTGGTCCGACAGCCGGAACCGGTCCCGGCTCCGTTGCGAATCTGGCTCAGGGCCTGCTGGATGCCGTCGTCAACATCTCGACCTCCCAAAGCGTTGCAAGCCAGGGTGCCGGTCCTCAGGCACCGCAGACCCCGGACGGTGCTCCATTCCAGGAATTCTTCGACGACTTCTTTGAAGGCGATGGCAGCGAAGGCGGCAATCAGAAGGTCAACTCACTCGGTTCCGGTTTCGTTATCGATCCCTCCGGCTATGTCGTCACCAATAATCACGTCATCGAAGACGCCGACGATATCGAGGTGGTCTTCCCCAATGGCACGAAGCTAAAGGCGACGCTTGTCGGTACTGACAAGAAAACGGATCTATCGGTGCTCAAGGTGGAGCCCAAGGCGCCGCTGAAGGCTGTTCGGTTCGGCGATTCCCGACAGATGCGCATCGGCGACTGGGTGATGGCGATCGGCAATCCCTTCGGTCTCGGTGGCTCCGTCACGCTCGGCATCATTTCTGCCCGGGGACGCAACATCAATGCCGGGCCCTATGACAATTTCATCCAGACTGACGCCGCGATCAACAAGGGTAATTCCGGCGGCCCGTTGTTCAACATGAACGGCGACGTCATCGGAATCAACACGGCCATCATTTCTCCCTCCGGAGGGTCGATCGGCATCGGCTTTGCGGTTCCCACGGAACTGGCAGAAAACATCGTCAACCAGTTGATCGAATTCGGTGAGACGCGGCGCGGCTGGCTTGGTGTGCGCATTCAGCCGGTAACGGACGAGGTGGCGGAAAGCCTCGGGCTCGGCAGTGCTCGTGGCGCGTTGGTATCGGGTGTCGTGGAAGGCGGGCCGATCGCGAACGGCGAGATACGTGCCGGCGACGTCATCCTCCGCTTTGATGGTCAACCTGTGACGGAGATGCGCGATCTTCCACGGGTCGTTGCGGAAAGCCCGGTGGGTAAAGCAGTTGACGTCGTCGTTCTTCGCGACGGGCAGGAGCAGACCGTGAAGGTTACGCTTGGCCGGCTGGAAGACAGTGCCGAGGACGCGGCGGAAACCAGCGAAGAGACGGTGGAGCCAGAGGAAGGCGAGGCCCCTGATGAGAGCGAGACTGATCAGCAGGGTGCGATCGAGATACTGGGAATGACGCTGGCCACACTCGACGAGGAGCAGCGCCAGGCCTTCAGCATCGCCGAAAGCGTGGAGGGCGTTGTGATCACTGCCGTACAAGAGGGCTCGGAGGCCGCCAAGAAAGGGCTGAAGGCGGGCGAAGTCATCGTGGAGGTTGGCCAGGATTTCGTTGACGGGCCCGCGGCGGTAAAGGAGCGGGTGGATGTCTTGAAATCGGAAGGACGGCGCAACGCCCACCTGATGGTTGCCGATCCGACCGGCGCGCTGCGGTTCGTCGCTGTTCCGGTGGAATAGCGTCAGCCTGGCTCGGTGGTTCCTGCAAGAGCGGCATAAACGACGTGCCGCTTGAGATGCGGGTGGGTGTCCGGCACCCGTGGATGGTCAAAATCCATGTCGCGGCAGCGGCGCATGCCGATCCGTTCCATGACGGCCGTCGAGCGGTGGTTGGCCTCGACCGCAAAGGCGAGAACGGCCGGGATGGACTTCTCGCGAAATGCCAGGTGAAGAAGTGCGCGAGCTGCTTCAGTGACATAGCCATTGCCCCAGAAGCGGGTGGCGAGCCGCCAGCCGATCTCCACAGTTTCGGCGGGAAAGATGCTCGGCATATTGGCGAGCGACAGGCCGCAAAAGCCCATCGGCTCCGCGGTGTCCTTCAGTTCCAATGCATAGAAGCCGAGCCCGTCTCCTGGATGGAGCTGTTGATCCTCTCCAGGAGCATGTCGGCCTCTTCGTGGCTGCGGCGAAAGGGGAAGAACTCCATGACTTTGCTGTCAGCATTGATCTCACGGAACAGGTCGCGGTCGCTGTCGATCCAGCTGCGGATCAACAGCCGCTCTGCTTCCAATATGATCAACGGCTGGCCGCTGAGCTTCATGGCGTGACGAAATCCGTTTTCCTATAGCCTTGCAGGTAGAGTAGGGCGGTCAGGTCACCATGATCAATGCACATGCGGGCCTGTGCCGCAACTGTCGGCTTGGCGTGAAGGGCGACGCCGGAGCCGGCGAGGTTGATCATGCCGAGGTCATTGGCGCCGTCGCCAACGGCAAGAACATCATTGGTCGAAAGACCAAGGCGCTTGCTGATGTCGACCACAGCGTCGACCTTGGCCTGCTTGCCGAGGATCGGTTCCGCAACCTTGCCAGTTAGGATCCCGTCCTCGGAAAGAAGCACATTGGCGCGGTTCTCGTCGAAGCCAAGCTTTGCCGCAATCGGTCCTGTGAAGACGGTGAAGCCGCCGGAAACGAGAGCCGTATAGAAGCCTTTCGCCTTCATGGTGGCGATCAGCTCCGGTCCACCGGAGGTCAGCGTGATGCGCTTGGCGATGACGTCGTCCACCACCGAGAGAGGTAGGCCCTTGAGAAGCGCCACGCGCTCCCGCAACGCGGGCTCAAATGCAATCTCGCCGTTCATGGCACGGGCAGTTATCGCTGCCACCTTGTCCTTGAGACCGACGACGTCCGCGAGTTCATCAATGCATTCCTGACCGATCATCGTGGAATCCATGTCCGCAATCAGGAAGGACTTGCGGCGGGTTTCTTGCTCCTGCACGACGAGATCGATCGGCAGGTTGCCGATGGCGCCCTTCAAAAAGGCTTCCGCGACGGCTGCATCTTGGCCATCACGAAGGACGATGTCGCAGGCAACACCATCTGCCAGCCAATAAAGCCCCGCAGCATTGACGACCTCTGCGGCGCGTTCTCCAACAGACTGCGTCAGCGCAGGGTTTGACGGATGGGCAATGAGCGTGGCAACGAGAGCCATATGAGCGACCTTGAAAGAGAGTACGACGCGATCCTGATAACGGGGCCGACTGCCAGCGGCAAGTCGGCACTCGCAGTGCGGCTGGCCGCGCAAGCTGGCGGCGTCGTGATCAATGCCGATAGCATGCAGGTCTACGACACGCTGCGCGTGCTGACGGCGCGGCCCACTGAAGAGGAGATGGGCGGTATTCCCCACCATCTTTACGGCCATGTCCCTGCGACCCGGGTTTATTCGACCGGTGAGTGGCTGCGGAATGTGACGGCGCTTCTGCCGCAGCTTCGGGCGCAAAACAGGTTGCCGGTATTCGTTGGCGGCACCGGCCTTTACTTCAAGGCCTTGCTTGGTGGCCTGTCCGATATGCACGAGATTTCGCAGGAGATCCGTTGTCGAGTGCGGCTCAGGTTGAAGCACGAGGGACCACGCGCGCTGCATGAGGAACTCCTGCGGCGTGACGTGGCCATGGGCGCCGCGCTTGACCCTTCCGACGGCCAACGGATCGTGCGGGCGCTGGAAGTGCTGGAGGAGACGGGAAGGTCGATCTTGGAATTCCAGGGCAAGCCGGGGCTGCCGGTCATCGATCCGGAGCGGGCGGAAAAGCTTGTCGTGCTGCCAGATCGCGCCATCCTACGAAGCCGCATCGACGCAAGGTTTGAGCGGATGTTCGACAACGGCGCGGTAGAAGAGGTTAGGGCGCTGCTCGCGCTTCAGCCGAACCCTGATCTTCCAGTGATGAAGGCGATCGGCGTTCCTCAGATCATTGAGATGTTGGCCGGACGGATGACGTCACGGGAGGTGGTGGAGCGAGCGTCGGCCCTCACGCGGCAATACGCGAAACGGCAGATGACGTGGTTTCGCAACCAGATGGACGAGAGCTGGACAAGGATCGACCTGAGCGACCCTCAGTCCTTGTCGTAGAGGCTGCTCAGCGGCCTTTTCAGGAGACTGTCGCGGAGGGAACCGTCCCGTCTCAACGGCGAGGATGGGCGGATGCCCGGTTCGCCAACCGGTTGCCTGTAGGAGGCTGGATAGCGATCCTGCGACTGCTCCTGGACGGCAGGAGACGGTCGATCGATGAGAGAAGGTCGTGGTGATGGATTGGTTTGCCCGCGGGGGAGCATATCCGGACGGTAGGGCTCCCTCGTCATGGATTCCCTCACCGGAGCGTGACGTCCGAAGGCCTCGTTGACGTCGCTTGCCCACCGGTCCAGCTCCGTCTCGATCGGGCGGGTTGATGCCTGTGATTCACCTGCATCAGGGCATTCTTCCGAGTTGCCCGCGTCGTGGCGCTCAAAGCTCTGCTTGAAGCTCGATATATCCGGCCCGTTGATGGCGCGCATGCGGGCAACAACTGTTCGCAGATCAACTGTATCCGGCATCTCGTCGTCGCCCTTGTTGGCGACGCCGTGGGCCTTCGGAAGATATTTCCGCTCGACCCTAGCGAAGCGCATGCGCATCGGCACGGTAATGGCTTCGCCAAAGGCGATGGCTTCGCCATTTCCGATCGACGACAGAAAGCTCGTGGTCGACATGGAGGAGTTTGGAATGGCCGACCGGATGATTTCCTGGTCACGGTCGTTGGAAAGCCGCATCGCAAAGAGCGTCGAGCACTGGGACAAGATGGTTTGATCGAGTTCACCAGGACGCTGTGTGATGACGCCCAGCGAGACCCCGTATTTGCGGCCTTCCTTGGCGATCCGGGCGATGGCTTGCCTGGTGGGGAAGAAGCCGCGTTCCGGGTCGGCTGGTACGTAGCGGTGGGCTTCCTCGCAAACCACGAGCATGTGGATCGCGCCATTGCTCCACAGTGCGATTTCGAATGCCATCCGGCACAGGATGGATGCGACGGAATTCACCACCTCGGAGGGGATGCCGGCCAGCTGGAATGTTGAAATCGGCCTGTCATCGCCTGGAATACGGAAGATGTGCGCGATCGTCTCCATGATCGTGTCTTGGATCGTGTTGTTGGAGAACATGAAATGATAGCGCGGGTCGTTGATCGCCGACATCACGCGCAGCTTCAACGTGCGCAGGGTCGGCTTCTCGCCTCGCCCTTCGAGGCGTCCGATTCGTTCGTCGATCAGGGCGAGGAGGTCCGCCATGCGATATGGAACCGGCGTGTCTGCGGTGATGGAGCTCTTCTCGGTGCCGCGGCGCATCAGGGCAGAATCCCCACCGCGGAAGGCACGCTTGGCTTCAGGGATGAGGTCGCGGAGGATGTCGAGTTCTTCCGCGATCGACGGACGTCCGCGGTAAAGTACCTCGGCGAATTCCTCGAGCTTCATCAGCCAGAACGGCAGATCCAGCGTGTCGGTGTCGATGACGACGGCATGTTCAGGAAAGGCGGCGGCAAATTCATTATGAGGATCAAGGATCAGCACCCTGAGCTTGGGATCGACCTCGATGGCCTTGTGGAGCAGCAGCGACACAGCCGTCGACTTGCCGACACCGGTGGAGCCGACAATGGCGAAGTGCTTCGACAACATGGACGGGATGTGAATCGCGGCATCGATCGTCTCGTCCTGGGTCAGCTTGCCGATGACACAGGTGTCGTTCTTGCCCGTGTCATAGATGCGCAGAAGGTCGGCTGCCCTGATGCGGTGCGCCACGGCGCCAAGATAAGGGTATCGGGAAATGCCGCCGGAAAATTCCTCGCGACCATCCTCGCCGACACGAACCTCACCCAAAAGCTCCGCCTCGATCTGGAAGCTGTTGTTTTCGCCTTCGCCCCAGGACGACTTTTCAGTGTTCATCGCATAGGCGAGTGCCACGACGCGATTGCGACCCACATTAATGGAGATAAGGCGGCCGACCGACCAAAGCTCCGTCAGCTCTGTCTCACCCAGTTCTGCGACCGC
Source organism: Pseudomonadota bacterium (assembly GCA_023399635.1). Taxonomy (GTDB): domain Bacteria; phylum Pseudomonadota; class Alphaproteobacteria; order Rhizobiales; family Rhizobiaceae; genus Neorhizobium. The sequence goes on along the minus strand of JAEWOP010000251.1, from coordinate 5,754 downwards.
TGCAATTGTGGTACGCGCGCCGTTGCAGGCGACGACGCGGCCGAGCATGCGGTTGCCGGAGCGATTGGCGTCGCGGCGGTCATGTTCCCCGGCGGAGACGGAGCGGTGCAGATCATTGTTCAGCAAGACAGCTCCTTACTGGCGCATGGCATAGCCCGCCACCCACTGGATCGCGTAGTTCTGGTCAAACTAGAGGACGCCGCTTAACAAGTGGTGTAATGTGATGTTGTGCAGCTTGAAGCAGCAGCCCTGCCAGCGAGACGAGATTTTCGACGCGCTGCACGTTGACGTTACGCAACATTCTGTCTAACAGTACGGCCATGAAAAATTCTGACGCACTTATCGTGGTGGGAACGCGCATGGGCAGGATGGGGTAACCATCCGGCGTTAGCCACCCATGCGCGAAAGACAGGCTCCTCAAGGGGCCTTTTTTTATGCCCAAAGCACCGCAAGACCATCCAGGCAGACAGCAGCAAATGGATCATGGACATGACCGATAGCAACAACCAGATGACCGGCGCCGAGATCGTTCTGAGAGCGCTGAGAGACAACGGCGTGGAGCATATCTTCGGCTATCCCGGCGGCGCCGTGCTACCGATCTATGACGAGATCTTCCAGCAGGAAGAGATCCAGCACATTCTCGTTCGCCATGAGCAGGGTGCCGGCCACGCGGCGGAAGGTTACGCGCGTTCGACCGGGAAGGTCGGAGTCATGCTGGTAACGTCCGGTCCGGGCGCCACCAATGCTGTGACGCCGCTGCAGGATGCCTTGATGGATTCTGTGCCGCTGGTTTGTCTCACCGGACAGGTGCCAACCACACTGATTGGGTCGGATGCCTTCCAGGAATGCGACACCGTTGGCATCACCCGCCCCTGCACAAAGCACAATTGGCTGGTCAAGGACGTCAACGAGCTTGCGGCCGTTATCCATGAGGCCTTCCGCATTGCGCAGAGTGGCCGTCCGGGTCCGGTTGTCGTCGATATTCCAAAGGACGTCCAATTCGCTACCGGCACATACACGTCGCCCCGGGAAACGGTTGCAAACAAGAGCTATCAGCCGAAGCTGCAGGGCGATCTTAATGCAATCCAGGCAGCCGTCGAGCTGATGGCGAGTGCCAGGCGCCCGGTGCTTTACACCGGGGGTGGCGTAGTCAATTCCGGTCCAGAAGCCTCGCGGCTCCTGCGCGAGCTGGTGGAGCTGACGGATTTCCCGATCACATCCACCTTGATGGGGCTTGGCGCTTACCCGGCTTCCGGCAAGAACTGGCTGGGAATGCTAGGCATGCACGGCTCCTACGAAGCCAATATGGCCATGCATGATTGTGATGTGATGGTCTGCATCGGCGCGCGCTTTGACGACCGGATCACCGGGCGCCTCAACGCGTTCTCGCCGAACTCGCGCAAGATCCACATCGATATCGACCCTTCGTCCATCAACAAGAATGTCCGTGTCGAAGTGCCGATCCTCGGTGACGTCGGCCGCGTGCTGGAAGACATGGTTCGCCTGTGGCGGGCGCTGCCGAAGAAGCCGGAGAAGAGCCAGACGCAGGAATGGCACGAGAGCATCGACCGCTGGCGGGGACGCAGGTCATTCGCCTTCAAGCCATCGAATGACGTGATCATGCCCCAGCATGCGATCCAGCGTCTCTACGAGCTGTCGAAAGGGCGTGAAACCTTCGTTACCACCGAGGTCGGCCAGCACCAGATGTGGGCGGCGCAGTTCTTCGGATTCGAGGAGCCGAACCGGTGGATGACCTCCGGTGGATTGGGCACGATGGGCTATGGGTTACCGGCGGCGATCGGGGTCCAGGTCGCGCATCCCGACGCGCTGGTCATCGATATCGCCGGCGACGCGTCGATCCAGATGTGCATCCAGGAAATGTCCTGCGCGATTCAATACAATCTGCCAATCAAGATCTTCATTCTCAACAACCAGTACATGGGCATGGTCCGCCAGTGGCAGCAGCTCTTGCACGGCAACAGGTTGTCGAACTCCTACACGGAAGCCATGCCAGACTTCGTCAAGTTGGCGGAAGCCTATGGCGCGATCGGGATGTATTGTGACGATCCAAAGGAGTTGGATGAAAAGATTGAGGAGATGATCGCGGTGAAGAAGCCGGTCATTTTCGACTGCCGCGTCGCCAACCTCGCCAACTGCTTCCCGATGATTCCGTCCGGAAAGGCGCATAACGAGATGCTGCTGCCGGACGAGGCCACCGACGACGCGGTTGCCAACGCCATCGATGCCAAAGGTCGGCAGCTCGTTTGAGCGCCGCTCCTAAAGCAACTTCTTATAAAATGGACGCAAACATATGAACGCGCATCAACATCCTACCGGTTCCGCCTATTTCATAACGCCGGAGACGGCCAAGGCAGAAAACCACACGCTCTCCGTCCTCGTCAGCAACGAGCCGGGCGTTCTGGCCCGGGTCATCGGCCTTTTCTCAGGTCGCGGCTACAACATCGAGAGCCTGACCGTCTCGGAGACCGAGCATGAGGCGCATCTGTCGCGTATCACCATCGTGACCCGCGGCACGCCCGCGGTGCTGGAGCAGATCAAGGCACAGCTGGAGCGGATCGTTCCTGTGCACCGGGTCGTCGACCTGACGGTGCGGGCGCAGAGCCTCGGTCAGGAGCGACCGATCGAGCGCGAGGTGGCATTGATCAAGGTGGTCGGATCAGGGGAACATCGCGCCGAGACACTGCGCCTTGCCGATGCCTTCCACGCCAAGGTGGTGGATGCGACGGTGGAGCACTTCATCCTCGAGATGACGGGCAAGTCGGCCAAGATCGACCAGTTCGTAGCAATCCTGAAGCCGCTCGGACTGATCGAGATCTGCCGCACCGGGATTGCGGCCATGAACCGCGGTCCGCAGGGGATGTGATCAGAGCATCGCGAGCGGCGTCTTGCGGCTCGGCGGCGGGAAGGCAGCGTCCAGTGCCTGCAGATCGTCATCCGTCAGGTCAAGATTTGCGGCATCGCGATTCTCTGCCACCCGCCCAGCGTTCGAGGACTTCGGGATGGCGATCACGCCCTCCCGCTCCAGCAGGAAGGCAAGCGCCACCTGCGCCGGCGTCGCCTGATAAGCCTTGGCGACTCGTACCAGCGCCTCGCTGCGAAGCAGCTTTCCCTGCTCGATCGGTGAATAGGCCATAACGGCGATCCCTTGCTCCTGGCACCAGGGCAGCAGGTCGTGTTCGACGCCGCGCCGCGAGAGGTTGTAGAGCACCTGGTTGACGGCGCAGTTCTCGCCGCCCGGTAAGGTCATCAGTTCCTGCATATCGTCGAGATCGAAGTTTGAAACGCCCCAGGCGCCGATCTTGCCTTGGTTGCGAAGCTCTTCGAAAGCGGCAACGGTTTCGGCAAGCGGATGTTCGCCCCGCCAGTGCAGCAGGTAGAGGTCGAGGCGGTCGGTGCGCAGCCGCTCAAGGCTCCTCTCGCAGGCGGCGATCGTGCCCTCCCGGCTCGCGTTCCACGGATAAACCTTGCTGACGAGGAAGATCTCGTCGCGGCGGCCGTTGATTGCCTTGCCGACGATCTCCTCGGCGCCGCCTTCGGCATACATCTCGGCAGTATCGACGAGCGTTAGGCCGAGGTTCATGCCCGCCTGCAGCGCCTCCACTTCCTTTACGGCCTGCGCCGGGTCTTCACCCATATGCCAGGTGCCCAGCCCAAGCGCTGGTACCGTGGCACCTGAGGAAAGGGTGACGGTGGGGAGGCTATCGTCGATCATATGCGCTGGCTCCTGCTGGAGAGAGTCTAGATAAGGCGTACCGCGGTGCTGCCAAGTCCGCTTGATGAGGCTCGTAATTGAGCCTAAACCTCCTGCAGGCTGTCCAAGAAAAAGAGATGGCCGCAACACAGTTTAACGCATTGGCACCCGGAGAATTCATGCCGCTGGAGACATTTCTGGCCCTGGTCCTGTTTGCGTTCACGACATCGATCACGCCCGGACCCAACAACATGATGCTGTTCGCATCCGGCGTAAACTTCGGTTTCCGCCGTACCATTCCGCACATGCTTGGCATCGGAGCGGGATTCCTGTCGTTGCTGATCGGTGTCGGCTTCGGCCTCGGTGCGCTGATGCAGAGCGTGCCGCTCGTCTACACCCTGCTGAAATTTGCGGGCGGGGCCTATCTCCTCTGGATCGCATGGAAGATCGGCAGTTCACGCAGCCTCTCGGAAGCAAAGAGCGGCGCCCGACCGATGAGCTTCATCGGCGCTGCCGCCTTCCAATGGGTGAACCCGAAGGCGTGGGTGATGGCGGTCACGGCAATGGCCACCTATACCAATCCTGCTGCCTATACGGCGACCGTGCTAATTGTCGGGTTCGCTTTTGCGCTGGTCAATCTGCCGAGTGTTTCCACCTGGGCCGGGTTCGGCTCGGCGCTCCGCGAGTGGCTGTCGGTGCCGGTGCGGCTGAAGTGGTTCAACATCACCATGGCCGTGTTGCTTGTCATCAGCCTTTGGCCGATGCTGAAGTGAGGGAAATGCGGATGAACGATCATCACCACCACCACGACGACCATCACCACCACCACCACGACAACCGCTATTCGGATATGGAGGCGCGGGTTCGGGCGCTGGAAACCGTGCTGACGGAGAAAGGCCTGGTTGATCCAGCCGCCATCGACGCCATCGTCGAAACCTACGAAACTAAAGTCGGGCCGCGTAACGGCGCGCAGGTGGTTGCAAAGGCCTGGAGCGATCCGGATTACGCCGAATGGCTGCAGCGGGATGCGACGGCAGCGATCGCAAGCCTCGGCTTCACTGGTCGGCAAGGCGAGCATATGCGTGCCGTTTTCAATACGAACGAGACGCACAACCTCGTCGTCTGCACGCTCTGCTCCTGTTATCCCTGGTCGGTGCTTGGCCTGCCGCCTGTTTGGTACAAGGCGCCGGCTTATCGTTCGCGGGCGGTCATCGATCCACGCGGAGTGCTTAACGAGTTTCGCGTGACGCTCCCGGAGGATACGAAGATCCGCGTGTGGGATTCGACCGCGGAACTGCGCTATCTGGTGGTGCCGATGCGGCCTGAAGGGACCGAAGATATGGACGAGGCGGCGCTTGCCGATCTTGTCACCCGCGACTCGATGATCGGCACGGGGCTGGCCCTGGCGCCGGAGGCCGCGCAATGAACGGCCCGCATGATCTGGGCGGACAGATGGGATTCGGTGCCGTGGCTCCGGAGCGGGATGAGCCGTACTTTCACGCAGAATGGGAGAAGCGGGCGCTTGGGCTGACCTTGTCCTGCGGTGCCTTCGGCGCCTGGAATATCGACGAGAGCCGGCATGCGCGCGAGAACATCCCGCCGGCCAACTACCTTTCGGCGAGCTATTACGAGATCTGGATTCGGGCGTTGGAGGTCTTGCTGGAACGCTATGGGTTCGTGGGTGCAGACGAGATCGAGGCCGGCCGGATGCTGCATGCGCCGGCGGCGCCGAAGCGGGTGCTGAAGGCCGACATGGTGGCGGGCGTGCTGGCGCGCGGTGGGCCGTGCGATCGGCCGGTGGAGACGGCGCCGCGCTTCGCCGTCGGCGACCGTGTCCGGACGAAGAACTTCCATCCGGCGACCCACACGCGGCTGCCGCGCTACGCGCGAGCCAAGGCCGGTGTTGTCGAGGCGGTGCAAGGCTCCTTCGTCTTCGCCGACGACAACGCGCATGGTCGTGGCGAGAATCCGCAATGGGTATATACCGTCGTGTTCGATGCGAGCGAAATCTGGGGCGAGGGCGCCGATCCGACGCTGACGGT
>JAEWOP010000240.1 GCA_023399635.1 Pseudomonadota bacterium | reverse complement strand
CTGCTGCCGCAGCCGTTGTTGCCGACAAGGCCGGAGAGGATTCCATCCTGCAGGTGCTTGCCTCCGACCACGAGATCACCGCCGACGGCCGCTACTTCGAGGCAATTCGCGTTGCCCGCGATACGGCCGGCATCGGCAAGCTCGTCACCTTCGGCATCACCCCCACCGAACCAGCGACCGGCTACGGCTACATCGAAATCGGCGCGCCCCTGCCAACCGGCGCTCACGCCGTGAAAGCCTTTGTGGAGAAGCCGGTGCTGGCCGAGGCCCAGCGCATGCTGACGACCGGCGGGTTCTACTGGAATTCCGGGATCTTCATGTTCACCGCAGGTCAGGTTCTGGGCGAGATGGAACTCTTTGCTCCGGAAGTCGCTGCGGCCGCACGCGCTTCGGTTCAGCATGCCGTTGCCGACCTCGACTTCATCCGCCTGGATGCAGACGCGTTCGGCAGGAGCCCGGATATCTCGATCGATTATGCGATCATGGAGAAGACGGAAAATGCGGCCGTGGTCCCCTCCTCCTTTATCTGGTCGGATCTCGGCAGTTGGGATGCGGTCTGGAAACTCGGCAGTCGCGACGAGGCCGGCAATGTCGTTTCCGGCAACGCCACCCTTCTGGACACCAAGAACTCGCTCGTCATGTCGCGCACAAGCCACCTCGCCGTGCAGGGGCTGGACGGTGTCGCCGTCATCGCCAGCGAGGACGCCATCTATGTCGGGCGGCTCGAAGACAGCCAGAACGTCGGCAAGCTGGTGAAAAGTCTGGCTTCGGCCAAGGCGACCGCGGCACTGACAGAAACGCACCCCACCTCCTATCGTCCCTGGGGCGGATACACCTCCATCCTGAACGGCGATCGTTTTCAGGTGAAGCGCCTCTTCGTGCTGCCGGGCAAGAAGCTGTCACTGCAAAAGCACCACCACCGCTCGGAACACTGGATCTGCGTCAAGGGCACGGCGGAAGTCACACTGGGCGAAGAGGTAAGGACGCTCCGGGAGAACGAGTCGGTCTACATCCCACAGGGCGAGGTGCATCGCCTTGCCAACCCGGGGAAGATCATGCTGGAGATGATCGAGGTGCAGACCGGCTCCTATCTCGGCGAGGATGATATCATCCGCATCGTCGACGAGTTCGGTCGCAGCTGAAGCAGCCCGTGCATGTGGGTCGAACGACCCGCAGCCGGAGATTCTGGGTCTCTCCAAGAAATTGGGCAGCAGACTGCCCGACGAAGCTTGCTTTCGTCTGCCGCATTGCACACACTCCCGCGCATTGAACGCGCCCGCCGCGGAGAGCTGAACATCATATGACCGAGGCACCGGCTGCGGACTGGGAACACGCGCAAGCAGGCGAAGGCCTGTTTCATGGCTACAGCGCGCTTCCCGGTGTCGCTGACGAAATGCTCGACGCCAGCGGACGCATTCGTCCGGTCTGGCGGCAATTCGTCTCCTCCCTCTCGGATATGTCGCAACACCAGTTGCGTGATCGGTTCGCCCGCGCCGATCGCTACCTGCGCGATGCTGGCGTGTTCTACCATTCCTACGCTTCTCAGCCGAATGCCGAGCGCCACTGGCCACTTTCCCACATCCCCGTGCTGATTGACGACAGGGAATGGGCTGCAGTCTCCGACGGCCTGATCCAGCGCGCGGAGCTTTTGGAGGCCCTGCTTTCGGATATTTATGGAGAAAACGCACTTGTCCGAGACGGCATTCTGCCACCTTCGCTGATTGGCTCCAACCCGGAATTTCTGCGGCCTCTGGTCGGCGTGAAGCCTACGGGCGGTCACTACCTGCACTTCTGCGCTTTCGAGATCGGTCGCGGGCCGGACGGCAATTGGTGGGTTCTGGCGGATCGCACCCAGGCCCCTTCGGGCGCCGGATTCGCGCTCGAAAACCGTGTCGCCACCGCACGCTCATTCTCCGATCTTTATGCCGAGATGCATGTTCACCGGCTTGCATCCTTCTTCGGCAGCTTCCGCGATGCGCTTCAGGCGCGCCGTCAGTCGCCGGACGATCGTATTGCCGTGATGAGCTCCGGCCCCGCAAACGAAACTTATTTCGAACATGCCTATATTGCCCGTTACCTCGGCTTCATGTTGCTGGAGGGCGAAGACCTGGCGGTCGTCAACCGGCGGCTGATGGTCCGCACGGTGGCCGGACTGAAGCCGGTCGGCGTCCTCTGGCGCCGCCTCGATGCCTCCTACGCGGATCCTCTCGAACTTGACCAAGCTTCGCAGATCGGCACGCCGGGCATGGTCGAGGCGCTTCGATCCGGTTCCGTCACGCTCGTCAACGCTTTGGGGTCGGGCATATTGGAGACCCGCGCTCTCCTCGCCTTCACCCCTGTCATCGCGCAACGCCTGCTTGGCGAACCGTTGAAACTGCCCTCGATCGCGACCTGGTGGTGCGGTCAGGCGGCAGAGCGCGAGCACGTGGCGAACAACATCGACCGCATGGTCATTGGTCCAGCCTTTTCCACCCGCCCCTTTTTCGATGATGACAGCCAGTCCGTGCTCGGCAGGGACCTGCGTGATTCGGCGCGCGCATCCCTTGGATCGTGGCTCGCTTCCGACGGCGCGAAGCTGGTCGGACAAGAGGTGGTGACGCTGTCGACTACCCCGGCCTATGTTAACGGCAGGACGGTCCCTCGGCCGATGTCGCTGCGGGTCTTTGCAGCACGCACGGAAAATGGCTGGCAGATTATGCCGGGCGGCTTTGCCCGCATCGGCTCCGGGGATGATGTCGCAGCCATCGCCATGCAGTCGGGCGGCACGGTGGCCGATGTCTGGATCGTCAGCGATCAGCCGGTGGCAACGCCGACGCTTCTGGCTCCGGATGGAAGCCTCGCGCGCTCTGCCCAGGGAAGTCTGCCGAGCAGGGCCGCCGATAACCTCTTTTGGCTCGGCCGCTATACGGAACGCGCCGAAGGCTCGCTGCGCATCCTGCGTGCCTGGCACCAGCGCTTTGCGGAGGCGGCGGACCCGCGCCAGCCGCTTCTCGCCGATGTGGGTCGCTACCTCGAGACCGACGGCATCGATGCCGCGTCGGGTGTCCCCACTCCTCTCATCAACAGCATCGAAAGCGCAAGCAGAGCGGCCAGCAACATCCGCGACCGCTTCTCTCCCGATGGTTGGCTGGCACTCAATGACCTGGCCAAGACTGCCCGCCGTTTTCACGATACGGTTGGTCCCGGCGATGATGCCGCGCATGCCATGACCGTTCTCTTGCGCAAGCTTGCCGGCTTTGCCGGGCTGGTACATGAAAACATGTACCGGTTCACCGGCTGGCGTTTCCTGTCGATCGGCCGCTATCTGGAACGCGGCCTCCATATGACGCGGCTCCTGGGCCACATGTCGGGACCCGATGCGCCCGACGGCGCGTTCGATATGCTGCTGGAGATCGGTGATAACGTCATGACCCATCGTCGCCGCTACAACGTCAACACGACGCGACTGACGGTGACCGACCTCCTGGCGCTCGATCCGATGAACCCGCGCTCCATCCTGTTCCAGTTGAACGAGCTGCGCACCGAGGTCGAGCAACTGCCAAACGCTTATATCGACGGCCAGATGTCGGCGGTGTTCCGTGAGGTGATGCGCCTTCAATCCGGTCTCGCCGTCATGACCGCCGAAGACATGACACGGGAGGTTTACCTGAAGCTCGAGCGGGATCTGGAGCAGTTTTCCGATACCCTCGCCCGCAGCTATCTAAGCTGAGGCCATCAATGCTCTATGATCTCTCGCTTCACATGGGCTACAGCTACGATGCGCCAGCCTCCAACGCACGCCACCTGATCCGCCTTCTGCCGCTCGCGCTGCCGGGTCGCCAAACACTCCTGGAAAGCTCCATCCAGGTTTCCCCCTCGCCGGAAGAACTCACGCCCTTTACCGACTTCTTCGGACAGCCTGCCACCTCGGTGCTGCTGCGGGCGCCGCACCGCCGCCTCGACATCCGCATGCAGGCACGCGTGCGTGTGGAGTATCCGCCGCCTTCTGCAGATTTTTCTACCGTGCTGAATAGGCTGCCGCAGGAGATGGCAGCGCTTTGGTCCCTCGACCCCGCCTCACCGCATCATCTTGCAGCACCAAGCCCACGCGCACCCGAAACACTAGACATCGCAGCTTTCGCCCGGGAACTTGCGAAACCGGGTCAGACGGTGCGGGAAATAGCGCTGACGTTCTGCGACCGCATCCATCGCGATTTCGCCTACGATGGCAATGCCACCAAGGTGGACACGCTGCCGCAGGAGGCCTTTCGTCTCCGTCGCGGCGTCTGCCAGGACTTTGCCCATGTCATGATCGTTGCATTGCGCAGCCTCGGCATCCCGGCGGGCTATGTGAGCGGCTTTCTTCGCACCATTCCACCACCGGGCCAGGAACGGCTGGAAGGGGCAGATGCCATGCACGCCTGGGTTCGCGTCTGGTGCGGCAAGGCCATGGGTTATATCGAGCTCGACCCGACCAACAACGTCCAGGCCGGAGCCGATCACATCGTCGTTGCCTATGGCAGAGACTACGCCGACATCACCCCCGTGGTCGGCGTCTTGAAGGGCTACGGAAGCCATCAGATCGAACAGGCGGTGGACGTCGTTCCGCTGGATTAGCACAGCGCCAAGATTGCCGCCGGCCATCGATAAAATGCTAGCGATTCGCTTAGTCGTTCCTCCACGGCTTTTTGCTAAATCCTTCCACTCTGGTTCAGATGCATGGACAGGGAAGACGGCGATGATTGCGTGCAAACAGATGTCGCGGCTCCTCACGGATCGTAGCGGCAATTTCGGCATGATGACGGCGATCCTCCTGCCCGTTCTCATCGGCGCCGGCGGGGTCGCGCTCGATCTGACCAACATGATGATGTCGAAGACGCAGTTGCAGGAAGCGGCCGACTCCGCCGCCCTGGCTGCATCAACGGCGCTCGCCACCGGGGAAGCTGCCGACGAGGCGGCAGCCAGGAAACTGGCGAAGGATTTCTTCATCGCGCAGATGGGGAACTACATGGGCGCGGAGGCCGCGGGAGCCTTGGCCAGCACGACGAATGTGAACATCACTACGACCACCAGCAGCGCAGGCAAAAGCTGGCAGGTCTCCGTCGGCTCCAGCTACGATCTTGCCCTGACGCCAATGATGGGTGTCTTCGGCTACCAGGCGATGAACATTGCCACGAGCGGCACCTCGACGAGCGGAACCGAGAAGACGACAGACGCCCTGTCGCTCTACCTTGTCCTCGACCGCTCCGGATCGATGGGCGAAGATTCCAATTCAAAGGTGGAGAAGTGCTCCAGCATCTTCGGCTATCGATTCTGCTGGATGGAAACGCAGAGCAAGATACAAGCCCTGAAGCAAGCCACCGCAAACCTTCTGGCGGAACTTGCGAAGGTAGATCCTGATCGTAAGTTCGTTCGAACCGGCGCCGTATCCTATAATGAGAAGATGCAATCTCCGTCCCCGCTGAAGTGGGGCACGTCTGACGCTCTTGGCTATGTGAATGCCCTCCCGGCAGACGGAATGACGAACTCCGGGGAAGCTGTTGAGACGGCCTATACTTCGCTTGCCGACCCGATGGAGGACACCTACCACAGGAACAAGAATGGCGACCGAGACCCTGCGAAATACATCGTCTTCATGACGGACGGCGAAAACAACGTTGCAGGCGCTGACGCAAAGACCTTGAGGGCCTGTAAGAACGCCAAGGATGCAGGCATGGAAGTGTACGCCATCGCGTTCATGGCTCCTGCTGCTGGACAACAACTTCTTTCTGCATGCGCATCCAGTGGCGCTCACTATTTCCAGCCAGAAAATGCGGTCGCCCTCAATGAGGCTTTCAAGGCCATCGGGCAGAAAGCTGCAAAGTCTGCGACGCGCCTGACGAACTAGTCACCAGCCACCCTCAAGAACCCGTCCTCACCGGCGGGGTTTTGTCGCCTGCACCGTTGCCCGCCCCCTTCCCCGCCTTTTTTCCGCCGTCTCAATCGATTTATTGCCAGCATCACCCATCGATGCGTAAACTCGCGCAAGCAAATCAGGAACATTGACTGGAACAGGACCCTCCCATCCTGCTCCGGCACAAGAGGTTGGCAGCATGGATAATACCCTCACCACGATCGACATCCCGCAGCCGCCACCGCGCAGCAGCCAGCCGGAAATCCTTGCCGAGGAAATCATCGAGCGCCTGACATACCGGATCGGCAAGGATGCTCAGGTGGCCAAGCCGCATGACTGGCTGACGGCCTCGATCCTTGTCGTGCGCGACCGCATCATCGATCGCTGGATGGAATCCACCCGCCGCGTCTATCGCACCGGCGACAAGCGGGTCTATTACCTGTCGCTCGAGTTCCTGATCGGCCGCCTTCTGCGCGATGCGGTTTCCAATCTTGGCGTGATGACGGAACTGAAGGAGGCGCTTGCCTCGCTCGGAGTCGACATCAATGTCATCGCAGGGCTTGAGCCGGATGCCGCCCTTGGCAATGGTGGCCTTGGCCGCCTCGCCGCCTGTTTCATGGAAAGCATGGCGACGGTAGACATTCCGGCTTATGGCTACGGCATCCGTTATGTCCACGGCCTGTTCCGCCAGCAGATGGCAGAGGGCTGGCAGGTGGAACTGCCTGAAACCTGGCTTGCCCATGGCAATCCCTGGGAGTTCGAGCGCCGCGAAAGCTCCTACGAAATCGGCTTCGGCGGTTCGGTGGAAACCATCGGCGGCTATGATGAACCGCCACGCTATGTCTGGAAGCCGGCGGAACGCGTCATCGCAACCGCCTATGATACGCCGGTTGTCGGTTGGCGCGCGCAACGCGTCAACACGCTGCGCCTCTGGTCAGCCCAGCCGATCGACCCGATTCTGCTCGACGCCTTCAACGCCGGCGACCACATCGGCGCGCTGCGTGAAAGCAACAAGGCAGAGGCACTGACCCGCGTTCTTTACCCGGCAGATGCCACGGCAGCGGGCCAGGAACTGCGCCTGCGCCAGGAGTACTTCTTCTCCTCCGCCTCCCTTCAGGACATCTTGCGCCGCCACCTCCAGCAGTACCCGGATTTCACCAACCTGGCGGACAAGGTTGCGATCCAGCTGAACGATACTCACCCGGCGGTTTCGATCGGCGAGATGATGCGCCTTCTGGTCGACGTCCATGGCATTGACTTCGAGGAGGCGTGGGAGATCACCCGCAACACCTTCTCCTATACCAACCACACGCTTCTTCCCGAGGCGCTGGAAAGCTGGCCGGTACCGCTGTTTGAACGTCTTCTGCCGCGGCACATGCAGCTCGTCTACGCGATCAACGCAAAGATCCTGCTCGAAGCGCGCAAGATCAAAGGCTTCACCGACACGCAGATCCGCTCGATTTCGCTGATCGACGAAAACGGTGACCGGCGCGTGCGCATGGGCAACCTTGCCTTTGTCGGCTCGCATTCCACCAATGGTGTTTCGGCCTTGCATACGGATCTGATGAAGGTCACGGTCTTCTCCGACCTTCACAAACTCTATCCGGAGCGCATCAACAACAAGACCAACGGCATCACGCCGCGCCGCTGGCTTATGCAGTGCAACCCTGGCCTCACCTCGCTGATCCGCGAGGCGATCGGCGACAAGTTCCTCGACGAGACGGAAGCCTTGCGTGAGCTCGATGCCGTCGCCGACGATGCGTCCTTCCAGGAGAAATTCGCAGCCATCAAGCGGGGGAACAAGGAGCAACTCGCCAATCTCGTCGGTAGCCGCATGGGGGTGCGCATTGACCCGTCGGCGATGTTCGACA
>JAEWOP010000233.1 GCA_023399635.1 Pseudomonadota bacterium | reverse complement strand
CGGGCCAGGTTACCGGCTGCGAGGGTTATGTGGAGAGCGCCGCAATCGGTCTTCTGGCCGGGCGCTTTGCCGCTGCCGAGCGCAAGGGCGAGATCTTGCCACCACCTCCGGCGACCACGGCTCTTGGCTCGCTGCTTGGCCACATCACAGGCGGCCATCTGGTTTCCGAGGACGAGCCGGGCAAGCGCTCCTTCCAGCCGATGAACATCAACTTCGGGCTGTTTCCCGACCTGGAGCCGGGCTCGATCACCAAACCTGAAGGCACGAAACGCTTTCGCGGCAAGGACAAGGCGATCATGAAGAAGCAGTTGATGGCGGCACGGGCGCTGCGCGACTGTGCGGCATGGTTGACCGAGACCGGGGCAGTCCTTCAGGCGGACGCTTCAACTGCATCCTTGTCTGCGGTCGCAAGGTAGTTCCCCAACAGCCAGAGCGAAACCTCGGCGGCATCGGCTTCAGACTTGAAGACGAAGTCGCCGTTGTTGCTTGGGACATCCAGGAACTCGGCAGAAAAGCCTTTGGCATCGGCCAGGCCGTTCACCCTGACGCGGCCAGGCTTGATCAGGTGACAGCTGTAATGCCGGCTGTGGCTGCGCATGATCCCCGTCTTGTCATCGTGCAGCCGCAAAAACACGGTCTTGCCGTCGGCAGTCGGATGCAGTTCCCGAATTGCCTCTGTGGGGAAGGATTTGCCGAAGTGGAGAATGGCAAAGCCGATGTCGTTCATTTCGCCGTCGCCGACATCATTCCTCCTCGCCATGCGCATCGCATAGAAAGCCAGAAGGATGATAATCCCGAAAACGATGGACCAGACGACAACCGGGCTCAAGCCGCGTCTCCTTGTTTGCAGACAACAAGATCAACATAGGCCACGAGCCTTGCGCGAAAATGGGAACGGCCTCAGAAGCGCTGCAGAAGCTGTGCCCGCATCAGGCGGATTTGTCGACGCCACTGCGGTGGCTGAAGATGAGCCTGCAGGATACCTGCCTTCTCTTTGACCGCCCGCCGAAGCACCGGCTCGGCCAGAGCGACAGGAAGGAAGGCCGGGAATACAGCTTTCGAAACATTCCCGGCCTTGCGTGCCTTGACGAGATGCTCCAGGCCGAGACCCGCGAAAGCTTCGATGGCTGCCGCTATTTTTGCGGTATCGTCGCCCCCAAGGAAAGCTTCGCGATCAAGGCCGGTGGCAGCCAGGATGTCGAGCGGAAGGTAGAGCTGCCCGCGGCGTTGGTGCTGCGGCAATAGCAGGAGGAGGCCAGCAATCGCCTGGGCGACACCTGCATGTCCGGCAGCTTCGGCAGAATGAACCGCGTCCTTGGCGGACAAGACGAGGCTCGCCAGTTGGATCAATGCCGAAGCGGTCTCTCCCGCGTATCCTTCGAGTTCATACCGATCGACCATCGGGTCGTCATAAAGATCCCTGATGCGCGCATCGATCATCGCCACGAGGGTTGGGCGCGGCAGCTGATGTGCCTCGATCGCCGATAGAAGCGCCGCGGCTACGGGGTTTCCACCGGCATCGCCATGCTCTGCCCCTTCAAGCAGGTCACGCCACCATTGCAGGCGTATCTCGCCCGGCAAAGGCTCGCGCACCACATCGCGCACACGGGCAATTTCGGCGTTGAAGGCGTAGAGGGCTGCAAGTGCGGGACGCTCGTCCTCCGGCGACAGCAGGCAGGCAAGATACCGGTCGCGGTCGGTTTCCCGCAAGGTCGCCAGCACCGGGTTCTGGAGATCCGCCACCTGACGATCAAACCGCAATCAGAGCAGCAGCCACTGCGCGGGATTCTGCCAGCATGACGTTGTAAGTCCGCACGGCGGCACCGGTGCTCATCGGGTCGGACGAGATGCCCCGCGCGCGAAGCGCCGCCTTCAGCGCCTGCGGAAGGGGCCGGATCTCCGGCCCAGTGCCAACCAGCAACACCTCGATATCCTCTGCTTCGTCCAGCACCCGGGCGAGTGCATGAACCGTCAAAGCCTCGCCTTCCGGAAAGCTCCAGCCATGAACTCCGGAGGGCAGACACAGCAGCGAACCGCGGTGCGACATGTCAGCGAAGCGAAAGCCGCCATTGCCGTAAGCATCGATGGGTGCGCGCCCAGGAAAATGGGCCTCACGGATTTCTATTCCCTTCGCCATCTGACGGGTGCCTCCTTGTACGGGCTGCGGATCTGGAGGCGGCGGCCTTCGGTGATGCTAAACAGCCAATCGCTCAGGACTTGACGGCAGCAGCGTCGGCCTTGACCGGTTCGCCCTTGACGCGCACTTCGGCTACGTAGGCGCGGAGGGCACGAACCTTGACGCCTTCAGCAATTTCGACTTCCACTTCCGTGTCGTCCACCACCTTCGTCACCTTGCCGGTGATGCCACCGCCGAGCACAACATTGTCACCGCGGCGAATGTTCGTCAGCATCTCCTGACGCTTCTTCATCTGGGCACGCTGCGGGCGGATAAGAAAGAAGTACCAGACCACCATCAAGGGTGCGAACAGGAAAAGCATCTCAAGCCCGCTGCCGAAGGCAGACGGAGCGGCACCTTCGGCCTGGGCAAATGCTTCGGTAATGAACATAAAGAACTCCTAGACTGGCAGGAGCCTCGGCCCCCAATTTTACAAGTGGCCGGACTATAATTCCGATCCCCTCGAATGCAACAAAAACAGGCGGCGAGCGCGTACCGTTTCGTTCTACACACGGCTTTTACAGGGGAAAACCGCATGCTACCGGCTCATGACGCCAAACAGGGCGCGAAAGCTGGACGAAACGCAGAGGTAACCATGGCTCATGAGTTGGACGAGCGCTTGCTGAACGAGTTACGGCGCATCGCCGATGCGTTGGAACGGCTTTCCGGCCCTCCGCCCGCCCCTACCGATTGGTCCGCGGCCGATTGCTTTGTGTGGGCCCCCTCCAGCCAGCGCCTCCAGCCGGTGCCGCGCCCGAACCGGGTTGCCCTCTCGCTCATCCGCGGAGTGGACCATGTTCGCGACATACTGCACGAGAACACGCTGCGATTTGCCGAAGGATTCGCAGCTAATAACGTGCTTCTCTGGGGCGCACGCGGGATGGGCAAATCCTCCCTCGTCAAGGCGGTCCATGAGGATGTGCGTGCGGCCACCGGCGCGTCTCTCAAGCTCGTCGAGGTGCATCGCGAGGATATCGCTTCGTTGCCGGCACTCCTCGACGTCCTGAAGGCAACAGATTTCCGGGTCATTGTCTTCTGTGACGATCTGTCCTTTGATCACGACGACACCGCCTACAAGTCGCTGAAGGCGGCACTTGATGGGGGCGTCGAAGGCCGGCCGGAAAACGTGCTGTTTTACGCCACCTCGAACCGCCGACACCTGCTACCGCGCCACATGATGGAAAACGAGCAATCGACGGCGATCAACCCGTCCGAAGCCGTGGAGGAAAAGGTCTCGTTGTCGGATCGCTTCGGCCTCTGGCTTGGCTTCCACAAATGCAGTCAGGACGACTATCTGACGATGATCGACGGCTATGCCAGCCACTTTGCCTTGCCATTGGCCACAGACACGCTTCACCACGAGGCGCTGGAGTGGGCGACCACACGCGGGGGACGCTCAGGCCGCGTCGCCTGGCAATACATCCAGGATCTTGCAGGCCGGCTTCGGGTGCCCCTTGATCGAAAATGACGAAAAGCCCGGACGAGCCGGGCTTTTCCTTCTTCCCTGATACGCAATACTATTCCAGGAAAGTGATGGGGTTGACCGGGGTAGCGTCCTTGCGCACCTCGAAGTGAACCTGCGGGCGCTTGGCGTCGCCGCTCATGCCGGAGGTGGCGATTGCCTGGCCACGGGTGACCTTCTGGCCGCGCGACACGTTGAGGCTGCCGGCATGGCCGTAGACGGTGACCTTCCCGTCGTCGTGGCGCACGAGAACGGTGTTGCCGAGCTGCTTCAATCCATTGCCGGCATAGATCACGACGCCGTTCTCGGCGGCCTTGATCGGCGTGCCTTCGGGCACGGAGATATTGATGCCGTCATTGCGGTTGCCTTCGACGTTCTGGCCGAAGCCCGCAATCACCGCACCGTTGACGGGCCAACGGTATTTGCCAATGCCGGTGGACTGGGGCGCGGCAGCGCCGTCATCGGACTTCAGCGAGGCTTCCGAAACGGAAGCAGTCTCGGCAGGCTTTGCAGGAGCGGTGGCCTGAACCTGAGGGTGAGGCTGAGGCTGAGCGGCCGGTGCCGCTGCGGCAGGCGCCTGAGCCGGAGGCTGGGCCTTCGGCACGGATGCGGTCTGGACCGGATCTGCGGCCGCAGGAGCCGTCCCCGGCGCAAGGTTGAGTACCTGGCCGACGCGGATGCTTTCGGTGGAGAGCCCGTTTGCAGCCTTCAACTGATCAACGGATACGCCCGTCGCACGAGCGATCTTCGTCAGCGTGTCACCCGGTTTCACCTTATAGGTGCCGCCAGAGGGCGGCGTCATCTTGGCCGGCTCGGCGAGCCCCTTGTCACGTGCGTTCCCGGGCAGCACCGCCACCTTCTGCTCCTGCTGCTGAACGGGAGCCGGCGCCTTGTCCTGGAGGTTGATCTCTCCGGCCGCAACCTTGGCCGAATTGCTGGCGGGCCCGAATGTCGGGATGACAACCGACTGACCCGCGACAAGCTTACCGCCATTGGCCTTGAGGATTTCCTTCTCCGGAACCCCGTAGCGTCGCGACAGCGTCGCAGAGGTTTCACCGGCCTTCAACGTGACGCGTGGAGCGTTGACGCTCGACCAGCCGGACGAGGTCTTGACCGTCCCGGTGGTGATATTATCTGCTTGAGCTGGCGCGGATGCGGGCTCCTGGACCTGCGGGAAGGGTTGCGCCATTGCCTGCTGGCGGGCGGAAACGTCACTACCGACCGGGGCCGAAGACGCGCCTCCGGGAGGGGCCAGTTCGGTACGCTGGACAGCGGCCGAGCGCGCAGGTGAAACCGCAGACCCATAGCCGCCGCCCGAATAGGACGGATCAGCCGCGGCGGTTGCGTTTCCGTAGCCGCCAGCAGGAGCCGCAGCCATGCCGCTGCCCATGTCGGCGCGTGGCGACGGCGCCTGCCCGTAGGCACCGGATCCTTGCCGCTGCGGGATAGAAGCAGTGGTCAGTGAATCGGTTCCGGGAAAGATGCCAGAGAAACGGGTGGCGTCAGAACTGCATCCGGTGGCAGTGCCAGCGAGCAGTACAGCACCTGCGATCCGCAGGAATGACTTCCGGGTAACTTGTGTACTCATGAGACGCATGACTCGACCTAACGTGACGCAACCATCGTTGGAGATGATTAAACCGCGTTAGTCTTACTGGCCGGTTAAGGCTGCACTATCGAATGTGATTTTTTGCTAATTTGGTAACCATGCATGTCACGGTTACCGGGGCGTCATAGAGCGGCCGCTGTATGAGGAACGAGCGGTAGATAGGGCACCGGGAACAGATCTTCGCGCTCAAAGCGGCTTCCCGTCTTGCTGAGGCGTACCATCATGCACGTGTCTTCATCGATCATCAGTGGCGCGATCATCGTTCCGCCGGAAACGAGTTGCTCGGCATAAAACCGCGGCATGGACGTGAAGGCGCCTGTCACCAGGATCCGGTCGAAGGTACCCTCGCCCGGCATGCCGTGAATGCCATCTGCCTGGCGCACCACGATGTTTCGCAGCCCAAGCTTGTCCAGCCTGCCTTGCGCTCCGGTGACCAGCGATTTGTATCGATCAACTGTGAGCACGCGTTCGGCCAACCGTCCGAGCACGGCACTCGTAAACCCGCTTCCCGTACCGATCTCCAGCACGCGCTGCCCCGGCTTCACCTGCAGCCGGTTGAGCAGCCGCACGGCCAGATCAGCGCCTTCCATGAAGGCACCGCATTCGATCGGGATTGTCCGGCTGGTATAAGCGGCTTCCGCTGCCGAAGCCGGGACGAACAAAGAGCGGGGCGTTTGCTCCACTGCTGTCAGCAGGTCGAGATCGGAAATACCCTCCGAACGCAGGCGCAACACCAGCGCGGCGAACCCCTCTTTTTCGACCATGCTGGACTTCAATCGGTCACTCCAAAACCAAGCGCATCCGCAACGCGATCCTGCACGGAATAATCGGTCAGATCCAGCTTCAGCGGCGTGACGGAGATCTTGTTGTGCTTGATGGCGTGCACATCGGTGCCTTCGCGGAAATGGCCTAGTCGCTCGCCAAATCGCAGCCAGTAGTATGGAATTCCCCGCCCGTCGCGCCGACCATCGATGGTGAGGCCGAAATCGAGCTTGCCTTGGGACGTCACCTGGACGCCTTGGACATCCTTCGGGTCGCATTTCGGGAAATTGAGATTGAGGAAGGTGCCGTCCGGGAGGTCGACCTTTCTCAGTTTGCGGATCAAATCCGGCGCGTAGGCTTCAGCGACCTCCCACGGCACAAGTTTGCCCTCACCGTCGTGGTGATAGGCTTGGCTCAGCGCGAAGGAACGAACACCTTGAAGCGTGCCCTCGATGGCTCCGGCAATCGTGCCCGAGTAAGTGACGTCATCGGCCATGTTGGCGCCGGCGTTCACGCCCGACAAAACCAGATCGGGCTTCTCGGGCATGACCTCACGGATCCCCATGATGACGCAGTCTGTCGGCGTGCCGCGTAGCGCAAAGTGCTTGTCGGCGACCTTGCGCAAGCGCAGCGGCTCCGAAAGCGTCAGCGAATGGGCAAGTCCGCTCTGGTCCGTTTCCGGCGCAACGATCCAGACGTCGTCGGACAGGTTGCGGGCGATGCGCTCAAGCACCGCCAAACCCTCTGCGTGAATTCCGTCGTCGTTGGTGAGCAGTATCCGCATCAGGCTGCGCGCTCGATCCGGGTGAGCCCACCCATGTACGGCAGAAGGACGTCCGGGATCGTGATGGACCCATCCTCGTTCAGATAGTTTTCCATAACCGCGATCAGGCATCGCCCGACGGCTGTGCCGGATCCGTTCAAGGTGTGAACGAACTTCAACGCCTTGTCGTCCTTGCCGCGATAGCGGGCATTCATTCGACGCCCCTGAAAATCGCCGCAGACGGAACACGATGATATCTCGCGATAGGTGTTCTGGCCGGGCAACCAGACCTCGATGTCATAGGTCTTGCGAGCGCCAAACCCCATGTCGCCCGTGCAAAGGATCATGGTGCGGAAATGGAGTCCGAGACGCTTGAGAATGGTCTCGGCACACTCCGTCATGCGTTCATGCTCGGAAATCGAGCTTTCAGCATCGGTGATGGACACAAGTTCGCACTTCCAGAACTGGTGCTGGCGCAGCATCCCGCGCGTATCGCGCCCGGCGGAGCCTGCCTCGGACCTGAAGGATGGCGTCAGCGCCGTGAAGCGCAGCGGTAGCTTTTCCTGCTCCAGCGTTTCGCCCGACACGAGGTTCGTCAACGTCACTTCGGCCGTCGGGATAAGCCAGCGACCATCCGTGGTTCTGAACAGGTCTTCCGCGAATTTGGGCAACTGTCCCGTGCCATACATGGTTTCGTCACGCACCATCAGCGGCGACGACACCTCGGTATAGCTGTGCTCGCTCGTGTGAGTGTCGAGCATGAACTGGCCCAGCGCCCGCTCTAGCCGCGCCAGCGGCCCGGTCAGAACCGTGAACCGCGAGCCGGACAGTTTGGCGGCACGCTCGAAATCCATGTAGCCAAGCGCTTCGCCGATCTCGAAATGCTCTTTGGCAGGGTGTTTCCAGCCCGGCTTCTGCCCAACGACGTGCTTGACGACGTTGTCGTGTTCGTCCCTCCCCACCGGCACGTCTTCCAGCGGAATGTTCGGCACGCGCGACAGGGCATCATCGAGGGCAGCGACGGCTTCGCGCTCCTCCTGCTCGGCCACCGGCATGGTGTCCTTGATTGCGGAGACTTCCGACTTCAGCCGCTCGGCCAGTTCGGTGTTCTTCTGCGCCATCGCCGCACCGATTTCCTTGGACGCGGCGTTTCGGCGCGACTGCATGTCCTGCAGCTTCTGGATCACCGCGCGGCGACGGTCGTCGA
This sequence comes from Pseudomonadota bacterium, assembly GCA_023399635.1. Lineage (GTDB taxonomy): Bacteria > Pseudomonadota > Alphaproteobacteria > Rhizobiales > Rhizobiaceae > Neorhizobium. Next base: position 5,645 of record JAEWOP010000233.1, on the reverse strand, counting down.
GCGCCAGAAGCGCCGCCGCCATAGGCTCGGCACCCCGCTTGCTGAGCGCCTCGTCTAGAATGTCCGGATTATCGCGGATCCACTTGATGTCGAGCATTGTTCCTGGCCTTTCGAGCGGAACGCAGCACGGTCGCAAGCAAGGCAGACTGGCCTAGGCCTTGTCCGTTTCGGCAAGGTCAGACGCGGCGGTTTCGGCAAGAGCCTCCTCGGCGCGCTTGCGCTCGACGAGTCGCGCGGCGTAGATGGAAATCTCGTAGAGAAGGATAGTCGGCAGCGCAAGACCGATCTGGGACAGCGGATCCGGCGGCGTCAGGACTGCTGCAACGACAAAGGCGATCACGATCGCGAACTTGCGCTTCTCCCTGAGCCACTGGCTCGACAAGATCCCCACGCGCGCAAGCAGCGTCGTCACCACCGGCAGCTGGAAGACCAGACCAAATGACAGCACAAGCGTCATGATCAGGCTGAGGTATTCCGACACCCGCGGCAGGAGCGAGATCGCCATTTCCCCTTCTTCCGGGGCCTGCTGCATGGCGAGGAAGAACCACATCACCATCGGCGTGAAGAAGAAGTAGACGAGCGCTGCACCCAGCAGGAACAGGATTGGCGAAGCGACCAGAAACGGGAGAAAAGCGTTGCGTTCGTTCTTGTAGAGCCCCGGCGCTACAAACTTGTAGATCTGCGACGCAATCACCGGAAACGCGATCACCAGCGCCCCGAACATCGCCACCTTCACCTGCGTGAAAAAGAACTCCTGTGGCGCCGTGTAGATCAGCTCCGACTTGGTTACATCCATATCGGCCCAGACCACAGCCCATCTGTAGGGCACGACCAGGAAGTTGAAGAGATCCTTGGCGAAGAAGAAGCAGACGATGAAGGCGAGGAAGAACGCCCCCAGCGACCACATCAGGCGCGTGCGCAGTTCGATCAGATGCTCGATGAGAGGCTGCGGCTTATCGTCTATGTCACCGCTCATGCTTCATCCTTCGGGGTAGCGGCTTTCTTGGCTGTACGCTTGCGCGCCGTCGGTGTCTCGCCCGGAGCGGCTACCGTTTTGCTCGCCGCGGCGCGGGAGCGTTTGGGTTGTCTTCCTTCCACCGCAGCCTGCGCCTCGGCAGAAGCAATCGGCTTCGGCTTGGCGGGTGCGCGCTTAGCCTTGGGCGGAGCAGCCGACGTGTCCTTTGTCCCCGACGTTGTCGGTTCAGAGAACACGGGCGGTGTCGCCGGCAAGGAGATCGCCGGTTGCGGAACGCTGACGGCGGGCTGATCGGCGGTAATGACACCCTCGACCACTTTCTGGGCTTCAACGTCCGGCTTTGCGACTCGGGTAGATCTCTCCAGGTCGCTGCGGATTTCGTTGCCAATCTGCCGCAGCGGGTTCACCGCGTCGCGAAGTGCGTTCGACGGATTGAGCTTCTGTACGTCTGCGATGGTCTTGCGGACCTCTTCCAATTCACTTTCGCGCAGCGCCTCGTCAAACTGGGAACGGAATTCACCTGCCATCTTGCGCAAGTTGGAGGTCATCCTGCCGAACGCGCGCAGCATTGGCGGAAGGTCCTTCGGACCAACCACGACAATGAGGATGATTCCAATGACGAAAAGCTCGGTCCAGCCGATATCAAGCATTCAAGAAGGCTCCTGGAGCCCGGACATGGAATTAGGTCCGGGTCGTTTCCTTCGTGTCTTCGGGCTTATGCTCAACGGTCTTGGCCGTCTCGGGGGTCTCGTCCTCGCTGATGCCCTTCTTGAAGCTCTTGATGCCCTTGGCAACGTCACCCATCAGCTCCGGAATCTTGCCTCGTCCAAAGAGCACGAGGACAATGACCAGCACGATCAGCCAGTGCCAAATACTGAAGGAACCCATAACTCCAACTCCTAATTTCGGATGCGTCCGATGTATGATGTTTACGTTGCTTTTTCAAACACCAATATATCCTGCGGCCGCACCGTTACAGTGACCTCTGTCAAAGACGGAGGCAGTAAATCGGCACGCACGCGGGCACGAAGCGGCTCCTCACGTCCGGGAACGGCTAACTCGAGAAGCTCGACAATCCCAAGGAAGCGTCGGCTGCGTATGCGCGCTTCGATCTCCCCCCCCTGCGGCATGACGCGTACATCCGACAATCGGATGGCGATAGAAACCTTTGTCCCTTCGGCGAACTGTGGCGCTGCCAGTGGTCCGACAGGTGTTTGAACCGCGCCCCCGCGGACGACGCCGTCGAATTCATTGATTTCCGAGAAGAAGCCGGCGGTGAAAAGATCGTTTGGCTTGCGGTAGAGCTCTTCCGAGGTACCAACCTGCACCAGGCGGCCTTCGCGCAACAGCGCGATCCGGTCCGCCATGCGCATCGCCTCTTCCGCATCATGCGTAACGACGATGGCAGTTGCCCGGCTTTCGCGCAGAACCGCAAGAGTATCGGCGCGAACTGCGTCTTTCAGCCGCGAATCGAGCCCGGAAAAGGGTTCGTCCATCAGAAGTACGCCGGGTCGTGGTGCAAGCGCCCGGGCAAGCGCCACGCGTTGCTGCTCGCCACCTGAAAGCGCATGCGGATATTTGTCGGCATAATGCGCCAGTCCCACGCGTTCGAGCGAAGCTTGTGCCGCTGCGATCGCATCCCGCGACGGCAGCTCCGTCAGGCCGAAGCGGACGTTGTCGAGGACGCTCATATGCGGAAAGAGCGCGAAGTCCTGGAACATCAGCCCAATGCCACGTTTTTCCGGTGGCAGAAATCTGGTCGGTCCTGCTGCCTCCCGACCGTCGATTACCACCCTCCCCCGGTCCTGTATTTCAATACCGGCCGCGATCCTCAGAAGCGTCGTCTTGCCGGAGCCGGATGGGCCGAGCAGGCAAAGCACTTCTCCCGGCTCAGCCGTCAGGGTGATCCCGCGAATGGTTTCCTTGCCGTGATAGCTATGGTGAACACTCTCGAAGCTGAGCTGCGATGCAAAGGAGACGCCTGTGGTCCTACGTGTCTTCTCGCCAGGCTGTGCTGTCTGCAACGTCATGTTCCGCCCGAAACCGTGGCCGTTTCCGGCCCAAGAAAAGATGACGTCATTCCTCTTCTTCACCGCTCGGTGTCAAGAGCCCCAGTTCCTCAAGGTCCATCTGGGTGATGGGATCCTCATCCTCCTGCAATTCGTCGGACAGACCCGGAAGCGGGACCTGGAAATTTGGCGGGATGCGCCCGGATAGCAGACCGGCCCCCTTAAGTTCCTCCAGACCCGGCAGATCGCGCAGTTCCTCAAGCCCGAAGTGGTCGAGGAAATCTGGCGTAGTCCCAAGCGTGACGGGGCGACCGGGCGTCCTTCGCCGGCCGCGAAACCGAACCCACCCGGCCTCCATCAAGACGTCCAGTGTTCCTTTCGAGGTCTGAACCCCGCGGATGTCTTCAATCTCGGCGCGTGTCACCGGTTGGTGATAGGCAATGATGGCCAGCACCTCGAGTGCTGCCCGCGATAGCTTCCGTGTCTCGTTATCGTCCTTGCGGATCACGAAGGAGAGATCGGCTGCCGTGCGGAACGCCCAGCGGTCTGCGCTCCGGACGAGGTTGAAACCGCGCCCGGCATAACGCTGCGACAGTCCCTCCATCAGGGATGTGACGTCGATGCCTCGCGGCAATCGCTCGATGAGGAAGGCTTCGGTGACAGGTTCGGCGGACGCAAAGACCAGGGCTTCGGCGATGCGCTCCGCCTCGGCGACGGAATAATCTTGCGACGATACTTCATCCCGGTTCTCGTCCGGCGGCGATGGGTCATCAGAAGGTTCCACCGACCGCCTCCCGGGATGCCGCGGGAGCGTTCCCGCCTCGCATATAGATCGGTTTGAACGCACCGTCCTGGCGGATTTCGAGCTTGCCCTCCCGCACCAGCTCCAAGGAGGCTGCGAAGGCACTTGCCGTTGCCGTCACACGATCTGCCGGTGGCAGATATTCAAGCAGATAGTGTTGGAGCACTGTCCAGTCGGAAATTTCCCCGAGCATCCGCGTCAGCAGATCGCGGGCGTCCGCGAGCGACCAGACCTTGCGTTTCTCGATTGTGACCTGCGTTACCGCATGCCGTTGACGCAGGTTGGCGTAGGCCGACAAGAGATCATATAGGCTCGCGTCGAACGCAGACTCGACGCGATGCGGAATGTGCTCAGGCGCACCACGCGCAAAGACATCGCGACCGATGCGGTTGCGATTGACGAGGCGCGTAGCCGCCTCCCGCATCGCCTCCAGGCGCTTCAGCCGGAAGGCGAGCGTTGCCGCCAATTCTTCGCCTGACGGGCCGTCGTCGCCCTTCAGCTGCTGCGGGATAAGCAGTCTGGATTTCAGGTAGGCAAGCCAGGCCGCCATCACGAGATAGTCTGCTGCAAGTTCGATCCGGACTCGACGCGCGCTTTCCACGAACTGCAGGTATTGCTCCGCAAGCGCAAGGACCGAGATCTTGGCAAGATCAACCTTCTGCGCACGCGCCAGGTGCAGGAGCAGGTCCAGCGGTCCTTCAAAGCCGCCGACATCGATCACAAGGGCCGGTTCATTTGCCGAACGTTCCGGCGTGTCCTGCCAGAGCGTGTCCATCGGGATGGCGCCTTGTGCGATTTTCAATCCGTTCGACCTCGTGCTTCAGTTCAGGCGTTGGCGACAAGCCCCCAGAACTCCTGCCGCAGAGCGGCTTCGTCTGCCCCGTCACCAGGCCCGAACGCAGCCTCCACCCGCTGGGCACGGCGCAAGGCTGCTGCCTGCAGCGGTTGAGCCTCCGCAACCACCGCCCTCATTTCTTCCATCACGCCATTGCAATGCAAGATCATATCGCAGCCGCCCCCAGCTATTCGGCGTGCGCGCTCTCCGATGGTGCCCTTGAGCGCGTTCATCGATGTATCGTCCGACATCAATAGACCGTCGAAGCCGATAGACCCGCGGATCACATCCTCGATGACCTTGGGCGATGTCGTCGCCGGCTGATCGGGATCGATGGCGGTAAAGACGATGTGGGCGCTCATCGCCATCAACTCGTCCTTCAGCGCCCGGAACGGCACAAAGTCGTGCGCTTCCAACTCGGCGCGGCTGGCGGTGACGACCGGCAGATCGTGGTGCGAATCTGCCGTTCCGCGGCCGTGTCCTGGTATGTGCTTCATGACCGGCAGCACGCCACCTGCCTTCAAGCCGTCAGCTGCCGCCTTGCCCATGGCAGCAACGGTGTGCGGATCGAATCCGTAGGCGCGATCACCGATCACGTTGCTGGCGCCCTGCACCGGAACGTCGAGCACGGGAAGGCAGTCCACGTTGATCCCGAGCTTCAAGAGATCGAAGGCGTGCAGGCGAGACATGAGCCACGCTGCCCGCAGCCCCGCTTCTTTGTCCGCCAGATAAAGCGCGCCAAGTTGCGCGGCAGCCGGATATTTTTCAGCAAGCGGCGGACGGATGCGCTGGACGCGCCCACCTTCCTGATCGATCAGTACCGGCGCCTGCGGCCGCCCGACAGCGTCACGCATGGCAGCCACAAGGTCAGCCACCTGCGCTGTTTCACTGATGTTGCGTGCAAACAGGATGAAGCCCCAGGGGCGTTCATTGCGGTAGAGGGCTGTTTCGTCGGCGGTAAGAGAGGTGCCGCTCGCCCCGAGGATCATGGCTTTTGATTCGGTCATGCGGCGATGATAGGCG
>JAEWOP010000230.1 GCA_023399635.1 Pseudomonadota bacterium | reverse complement strand
CGCAAACTGGTTCCAGCCCCGCTACGACGGTCACACTCTTGTCTACGTGGCGCTCGCCGATCCGAAATAACGCATACCGCCGCGGAAACTCGGTTGGCGCGGCGGTCCACCATGCGCGGCCCGTCATAACCATCGCCCGCGCGGCGGTCGGAACCACACCGACCCGTCGCTGTTCGAACGACAACAGGAGTTCGAGATTGCAAGGATCTAGGCATGGATCAGAACATCCTAATCACCTTCAACGCGGGTTCGTCGTCGCTCAAGATCGGTGTCTTCAGGGTGAAGGGTAAAACGGCACAATCCCTGGGTCGGCTGAAGCTCGATTTCCTCAAGTCTCCGCTGCTGCTCGATGGCTCGCTCGGTGACACGCACTTCGAAGAGGAAATCAGTGAATCCGGGGAGGAATTCGACCGTGAGGCGCAGGAAGTTCTTGAGCATGTCGAAAGCGTCGTCTCGGGCAGGGTTGCTATCGCGGCCCACCGCATCGTCCACGGAGGCGGAATTTTCACCGGCCCGACGCGACTGAACGACCGGGCGATCAGCCAGATCGAGGCGCTCGTACCGCTTGCTCCCCTCCATCAACCTTCCGCTCTGCGGGTTTTGAAAGCTGTGGGACGGCATCGAGCGGATATCCTGCAGACCGCCTCATTCGACACCGCGTTTCATTCGACACAGGAGGATGCCGTTACGAGAATGGCAATCCCCCGCGCGATGCACGACAACGGCATCCGGCGCTACGGTTTCCATGGAATTTCGTACAAGTCTCTAATGGAGCAGCTCGCCGGCTTTGACCGGACGGCAGCAGCCGGAAAGATCATAGCGGCGCATCTTGGAAGCGGCGCAAGCGTCTGCGCACTGTCTGAAGGGCTGAGCAGAGATACGAGCATGGGGTTCTCCGTTCTCGACGGTATACCGATGTCGACGCGGCCCGGCTGGCTCGATCCGGGTGTCTTCCTTCACATGCTGCGCAACGAACAGGCCGATGCGGACCGCCTGGAGCAGTTCCTCTATCACGAATGTGGGCTTCTGGGCATATCCGGCATCAGCGGCGACATGCGAAAGCTCGTGGGCGACCACTCGATACAGGCGCAGGAGGCCGTGGACCATTTTTGCCTGCGGGTGGCAGGCGAAATCTCCCGACAGGCGGCAACGATCGGCGGGGTGGATGCATTGGTCTTCACTGCCGGCATAGGCGAGAATCAACCTGAAATCCGCCGCAGGATCGTATCCCGTCTGACATGGCTCGGCGTCGAGCTCGACGGATCCGCCAACGCGCGGAACGAGTTGAGGATCAGCACTCCGGAAAGTCCTGTCGCCGCACTCGTCATTGCCACGGACGAGGAACAGACGATCGCCGACGAAGCGGTGTCGCTTCTGGTCGCAAAGCAATCTCAAGGAGAAGATCATGAATGAGCGTCCGACGCATCTCACGGATCACACTGAGCTGTCTCTGATCGATCGCTACTGGCGCGCCGCCAATTACCTGTCCGTCGGCCAGATCTATCTGATGGACAATCCGCTTCTGCGTGAGCCTCTGAAACCCGAGCATATCAAACCCCGACTGCTCGGGCATTGGGGAACGACGCCCGGCCTGAACTTCATTTACGCCCACCTGAACCGGATCATAAAAGCGCGCGATCTCGACATTCTCTACATCTGCGGCCCCGGTCACGGCGGGCCGGGAATGGTGGCCAACACCTATCTCGAGGGCACTTACAGCGAAGTCTATCCGGACGTTCCGGAAAGCGCCGAAGGCTTGCGGAAGCTGTTCAAGCAGTTCTCGTTTCCCGGAGGAATTCCAAGCCATGCTGCACCCGAGACCCCCGGTTCCATTCACGAAGGCGGCGAGCTCGGATATGCACTCGTCCACGCTTTCGGGGCCGTTTTTGACAACCCCGACCTCATCGCGGCCTGCGTGGTAGGCGATGGCGAGGCGGAAACCGGCCCCCTTGCCGCCGCATGGCACTCCTCGAAGTTCCTCAATCCGCGCCGGGACGGCGCCGTGCTGCCGATCCTCCACCTTAACGGTTACAAGATCGCCAATCCTACCATTCTGGGAAGGAGCAGCGACGAGGATCTGACGAGCCTTTTCAAGGGCTACGGCTACGAACCTGTATTCGTCGAAGGTCACGAGCCTGGACCGATGCACGAACGGATGGCGCACGTCCTGGACGACGCTTTCGACCGCATCGGGGAACTTCAGCGGGAGGCCCGAGGCAAGGCGGACCCTCCGGGCGTTCCCCGATGGCCGATGATCGTTCTCCGGAGCCCCAAGGGCTGGACAGGACCGAAGGAGGTCGACGGCAAGAAGGTGGAGGGTTTCTGGCGCGCACATCAGGTGCCGGTGGCCAACTGCCGGGGAGATGCCGGCCATCGCGCCATCCTCGAAGACTGGATGCGGAGTTACGATCCCGAGGATCTGTTCGATGACTCCGGGCGGCTGAAGGACGAGCTGCGATCGCTTGCACCCGCAGGGCTGAAACGCATGGGCGCGACGCCGTTCGCAAATGGCGGCCTTCTGCGCAAGGAGCTGAAGACGAGGCCTATCGGTGACTTCGCGGTGGACGTCACCCGCCGGGGCGAAAACCAGGTGCAATCGACCGAGATTTTCGGCCACTACCTTCGGGAGGTGATCAAGCTCAACGCCGACGACCGAAACTTCCGCGTTTTCGGACCCGACGAGACCGAAAGCAACAGGCTGGGCAGCGTCTTCGAAGAGACGCAGCGCGTCTGGATGCAGGCGATAGAAGACTACGACGTCCATCTCGCCAGAGACGGAAGAGTGATGGAGGTTCTGTCCGAACATCTTTGCCAGGGCTGGCTCGAGGGTTATCTGCTGACAGGCCGCCACGGCATCTTCTCATGCTATGAGGCGTTCATCCACATCGTGGACTCCATGTTCAATCAGCACGCCAAGTGGCTGAAGGTTTCGCGGGAGCTGGAATGGCGCAGGCCGGTCTCCTCGCTCAATTACCTGCTCACTTCCCATGTGTGGCGGCAGGATCACAACGGCTTCTCCCATCAGGATCCCGGCTTCGTCGATCTTGTCGCCAACAAGAAGGCAGACATTGTCCGAATCTATCTGCCCCCGGATGCGAACACGCTGCTCTGGGCGGGAGACCATTGCCTCAAGACCTATGACCGGATCAACGTCATCGTCGCTGGGAAACAACCCGCTCCCCAGTGGCTGTCGATGGAAGAGGCTGTCGAGCACTGCCGTGCGGGAATGGGTATTTGGGATTGGGCGAGCTACGAAGACGATTCAGTAGCACAGGACGTTGTTATGGCCTGCGCCGGTGACGTGCCGACGATGGAAACCCTTGCCGCCGTCTCGATAATGCGCAGGGAAATTCCGGCGCTCAGGATCAGGACCGTCAACGTGGTCGACCTTCTCGCTCTCCAGGATCCGGAGCAACATCCACATGGGGTTTCTAGCGAAGAGTTCGACAGGATCTTCACAACCGACAAGCCGGTCATATTCGCCTATCACGGCTATCCCTATCTCATACACAGGCTCACCTATCGTCGTACCAACCATCTGAACATCCATGTGAGGGGCTTCATCGAGGAAGGGACGACAACGACTCCATTCGACATGACCGTCCTGAACAGGCTGGATCGGTTCCATCTCGCACTGGAGGCGATCGCCAGAGTACCCGGGTTGGCGGAAAAGGCACCCGAAACCATTGGAAGGCTTCAGGCGAAATTGGTCGAGCATCGGACCTACGTGGAGCAATTCGGCGAGGACATGCCGGAAGTGAGGGACTGGCGATGGAACTGAATATCTTGAACGCGATGGTAGCGCCCTCATCATCCGCATCGCAACGCCGATGGGTCGCCACGGTTCTGATGATCTTCGCGGCCTCCCTGCCTAAACCCGTCACGGCTCAGCAGGTTCTGGCCGACGGACCGGGAACAATCGTGACGACCGGCGGCCCGATAGACATGGGCACCATAAGCGGTGACGACGGCATTGCGCTTCGCGCCCGCAACGGCGGCGTAATAGAGAGCATCTCGCCCGTGACGATCACGACAAGGGGCGGGAGCGCGATCGGTGCGCAAGCGCTTTCTGGGGGGCAGATATTCCTGATCGACGGTAGTTCGATCCACACGTTCGGAAACCAGGCTGACGGCATCGTCGCATCCGGACTTGGAAGTATGGTTGTCGCCGAAGGCACCGACGTCCTGACAGAAAGTGTCGGCTATGGGCTTATCGCGGGAACAGGCGGTCAGATCCAATTCACGAACGGCACTCTGCGAGTACTCGTCGGCAGCGGAGTGGCGACGTTCACAGGAGGCCTGGTCACCCTGACTGACAGTGTCGTCGAGACGAATACCCGGCTCGCACTATGGGTCAATCCGGGCTCGACTATCGTCGGCAACGGGGCCATGGTGACATCAGCACAACAAGGAGCATATGTTGATCAAGGGACACTCGTCCTGAACGGTTCGTCGCTTTCGAGTAGTTCAATAGGCATTCAGACCGCGTCCGGGGCGACAATCCGACTGACTGACACGGACGTGGTCACCTCCGGCACATCCGCCTACGGGATTTATCTTCTCGGTGGCAGCAACGTCGTAATGGAAGGTGGCTCCATAAGAACAGTCGGAACCGGAGCGAGAGCGCTCTGGAGCGCGGGCGGCGCGAACACGGCGACCCTTACCAATGCGCTGGTGGAAGCGGAAAATTCATCCGCCATTCTGGCATGGGGTGCTGGCAGCACCTTCGATCTCGACCTTTCAGGTTCAACGATGATCGGCAATAGCCGAGTGATAGAAGTCGGAAGCGGAGGGTCGCTTGATCTCGACGCGTCCCGCAGCAGCCTGACGGGTTCGGCGACGACGGCTACAGGCAGCACCTCCGATGTCTCGCTGACGAACGGAAGCACCTGGACCATCACAGGATCCTCGAACCTGACCGCCTTGTCGAACACCGAAAGTCTGATCCAGTTTTCGGCGCCATCCTCCGATCCGCTGCTTTTGCCGAGCTACAAGACGCTCTCGGTCGGCGCATATGGCGGAATTGATGGGCGTATCGGCTTTAACGCCTATCTCGAGGATGACACATCTCCTTCCGACAGGTTGATCATAAACGGCGGGACGGCATCGGGCAGCACCGGTGTGTCAGTGAACAATACAGGGGGCGGCGGAGCGCTCACGACCGGAAACGGTATCCTTCTCGTCGACGCCATCAACGGAGGCGACACCGGTGCACAGGCCTTTACGCTCGCCGGACCCGTCGTGGCAGGACCTTACGAATATTCCCTGTTCAGAGGAGCGGCGGACGGCACTGCGGCCGAAAACTGGTATCTTCGTTCGGAACTGGCACCTGTGCCCCCCGGCCCCGATCCCACGCCTCCCGGACCTGACCCTCTGCCCGATTATCGCCCCGAGGTGTCGCTCTATGCGGCGATTCCCACCATGGCGGCCATTTACGGTCGGCATATGATAGATACGCTTCACGAGCGCGTTGGTGACGAGGAGCAACGTCAGCGCTCCGAAGATGCACAGTCGCTATCGACCGAACCGCGTACATGGATGCGCGCGATCGGCCACTGGGGACATCGCTCTGGCGATCCCCGGGGGATATATGACGGTGCGCCTGAGTTCGACTATCGCTTCGCTGCGTTTCAGGCGGGATTGGACCTTTATTCCAATGAAGCCAACGGGTTGACCGATCGCGCGGGTTTATACCTTGCCTACGGTCATGGCATCATGGATGTGACCCAGGACCGGATTTTCGAAGAGCGGAGCGCAGGTCGCAACCAGTTCGACGCCGTCACGCTCGGCGGATATTGGACCCGTCTGGCAGACGACGGCTGGTATCTGGACGGCGTGCTTCAGGGAACCTGGTACGGCTTCAATACGAGATCGAACCGCAGCACGGCAATTGGCTTTCCGGAACAGGACGCCGATGGCGTGGGTCTTGCCGCATCGCTGGAGGCTGGGCGTGCTTTTCATCTCGCGGACGGCTGGCAGATCGAACCTCAGGCACAGCTGGTGCTGCAGACGATCCGGATGGGGGACTTCAACGACGGGGCGGCCGATATCGACTTCGACACGTCGAACTCGGTTACAGGCAGGATCGGAGCGCGGCTCGCGCGATCCTGGAATGCAGACGGCACGGATAAAACGTCCCAGAGATCTTATACGGTGTGGGGCCGCGCGAGCCTGTGGCACGAATTCGCGGCGGAAGCGCAGACGGACATATCGTCCGCCAACGGCCCGGTTGCCTTCGCAAGCGACCTCAAGGAAACCTGGCTCGAAATCGGGATTGGCGGCACCACACGGCTATCGCAGAGCACATCGCTCTATGGAAACCTCAACTTCAGCACGACTTTCGACGCCGACCAGTACGCCTGGAACGGGAAGTTGGGATTGAAGATGACGTGGTAGAACCGGACCACGCCTTGAAAGGATCAAAGAGCGTGCCTGGCTCGCGCGGGCGGCGGGGCACCTCTCCTGATCATCCTGGCAAATAGGAGCCTGAAAATGTGGTTTCCAATCCTGGCACGTCTTCCCTTTGCGATAGCGGGTATCATTACGGGGTGGTTCGTCGCAGATGGAACGGTCAGGTTCGACATCGTCCAGCTCGGCGTATCGCTGGTCATGCTGGCGGCGTTTCTCGCCGGCGGGCTGTATGCACCAACGATCTTCAGGTGGCTGGGAAACGTGCGGGACAGAGAATAAAACCGGCATGCCGGGCGGTGTTGCGTTGACTGATCCGCAAGGAGGCCAGCATGAGGCAAATTGTCATGTCTCGACGGAGCCGAGCTGCGGCAGCAAGCAGCCAACGCCTGAGACCGCAAGCGAAGGGCTGCCGCCTATTTTCGCCAGGCGCGGTCCATGCCATTGTGTTCATGCACGTTTTGAAGGCTAAGGCAGGTTCGCATGCAGCGATTTTCATTGGGATCCATCGATCTCAATCTACTCAAAGTCATCTACGCCCTCGTCGTCAAAGGCAACATGACGGCCGCAGGCGAGTATATCGGTCTCTCCCAACCCGCCATGAGCCATGCGCTGAAGCGCGTTCGTGCCATCACGGGTGATGAATTGTTCCGGAAGACGTCAGGCGGCTTCGTGATGACGCGGTTCTGCGCTGAGATTTTTCCGGCAGTGCGGCGTATCATCGAAGATACCGAAACCGTGATGTTGTCACATCTCAAATTCGAACCGGAAACATCGCACCGCGCCTTCAGGATCGGAATGAACGACTATTTCTCCGTCGTCCTGATGCCTCGCCTGATTGAACGTGTGCAGGCGAGGGCTAAGCATTGTGTGCTGGAAGTCATTCACATGCCGCGCACGGGCGTAGCCAACAATCGAAACTTCCTCCCCGTCGTACAGGAGCATCTCGATGAAGGCACGATTGATGTCGCCGTCATGACGGCGGACAATTTTCCGGCCCGTTACCGCTGTACCTCACTCTTTACGGAGAGGCGCGTCTGCATCATGTCGGCCACCAATCCGGCCGCGCAGAAGCCGCTGACGCTGGACGCGCTGCTGTCGCTTGGACACGTCAAGGTCACCTCCGCGCCAAGCCGTCGTGGCTGGATCGACGAGCGGCTGGACGCCATGGGGCTTGAGCGAAGAGTCGTTGCCGTCGTGCCGCATTTTTCTGCAGCGGTGGCGATCATCGCCCGCAGCGATCTTGTGGCGATCATGCCGGAAAGCGTTGCAAAACTCTTCGAACGCTCGCACGAACTGCTGCTGCTGGAATCTCCCTTTGCAGAAGAAAAACAGTCGACCAGCATGATCTGGCTTGCCGAAAAAGAACGCGATCCGGCAAGTCAGTGGCTGCGGGAGCAGATTTCCGACTGTTTCATCGGGGACGCGCCCTGATGGATCAGCGGCCTTGCAGCATCATCCGGTCGTCAACTTTGCGCGGATGAAATGATCGGCGACGCCAAGGAAATTTTCCATGGTCACCGCCGGCAATTCTTCCTTGAAGCTGCCGTCATTGCGGGCAATCGCCAGATGATCAGGGATTGCTCTCCTGTTGACGAAAACCATGTCGAGCGCCGGCAGGCACAGGATGAACTGCCCGAAATGGCCGGCGGCAACACAGGCGCCCTGCCATTCCGGCGTCTCATCCGTCACCACGGGAATCCACCAGAGATAGCTGTAGCCGGCAATCCGCGACTTTTCGCTCTCATTCATGCTTTCCGCAGGAACGCGGATCTTTGTGCTTTCTGCAACCCATTCGGTCGGCATCACCTGCCTGTCGCCCCAGCGACCCTGTCGGACCATCGCAAGCCCCAGCCGCGCCATGTCGCGCCCGGACAGGAAGAAGTGATAGGCAAGGTATCGCGATGCGCCCTCGTAACCCATCATCCGTTGGCGAGAAGGGTCGAAATCCTGCATTTGCATCGGCCCTGCGAAATCTTCCTCGAATGCCTTGAAGACACTGCGGCCGGTCAACTGTTCAAAAGCGGCCCCGAGAACGTTGAAATCCCAGTTGTTGTAGTGGAAATACGTGCCGGGTTTCTTCGAGCCGCGCTCGGGAATGTTCTTGGTATTGCTGCCGGGGCTCCCAGGCCGATGGTAAACGCCGGAACTGCTGATCAGAAGGTCCCGCAGCGTCGCCGTCTTTTCGATAGGCAACAGGCCGTGATCCTCATCGATGCCGAGGTCCGCCATGGTCAGATCGAGATCGATCTTTCCTTCGGCAACGGCTTTGCCCATCAGCATCGACAGGATGCTCTTGCGGGTCGAGGCAAGATAGCTCACCTCGGAAATATCACCGTAGCTATAGAGGATTTCGCCACCGGCAACCGCGATAAACGACGTGGTCGGCAAGGCGTCCAGAGCCGCATCGACTTTCGAGCGAACATCGGCGGAAAGACCGTGGTCGGCAGGATTAGCTACCTGCTTCCATTCCTGTGAGGGAAATTCCTGGCTTTGCTCGGCAGACAAATGTTCCAGAGGTGCTGAAACAGACATATTTCTTCCTTTTGCGGTTTTGGTTTTGGATTTGCCGACGTCAGTCGTTCAGATGGCAGGCGCTCTTGTGTCGCGAACCGACCGAACGCAGCTCCGGCCGCTCGACACGACAGCGCTCCATCGCCAGCGGACAACGCGGGTGGAAGTGGCATCCTGACGGCGGTGAAAGCGGGCTTGGTATTTCGCCTTCGATGGCGGTAAAACTGCGCTGCACGGGATCGAGGCTTGGTCGTTCCTGAAGAAGGGCGCGGGTATAGGGGTGATTGGGATGGGCGAACAACTCCTCGACGGTCGCCTCTTCCACGACACGGCCGAGATACATCACCACGACACGATCGGAGATATGCTCAACAACGGAGAGGTCGTGACTGATGAAGATGTAAGTCAGGTCCAGCTGTTCTCTGAGGTCGAGAAAAAGGTTGAGTATCTGCGCCTGGATCGACACATCAAGAGCCGCGACCGACTCGTCACAGATCAGCATGTCCGGTTGAACCGCAAGCGCGCGTGCGATGCCGATACGCTGGCGCTGCCCGCCGCTGAACTGATGAGGGAAGCGGGACGCCATTGACGGATCAAGGCCGGCGCGCGCCATCTGCTGGTTGACGTAGTCATCCAGCTCCCGCGCCGTGGTCAGCCCATGATGCAGTGGCGCAGCACCAATGATCTCACGCACCCGCTGCCGCGGATTGAGGGAGGAGGACGGGTCCTGAAAGATCATCTGGACCTTCAGCCGCGCCGTCTCCGCCTCGTCGCCCTGCATGTCCTGAAGGCGCTTGTCCCGAAAGAGCACGGTTCCGTCTGACGCCTGCAGCAGACCGGCCACCACCCGTCCGAGCGTCGACTTCCCGCAGCCGGATTCACCGACGATACCGACGACTTCACCTTCTGCGACGGTAAGACTGACATCATCCAGAGCGCGGACGACGGGATTTGGGGATTTCAGGCCGATGAATTCGGCGCCACGTTCGATCAGGCCGGATTTGCGGCTGAAGCGCTTGCTGACGTTGCGGACCTCCAGTCGATTGCTCATGCTGGCGCTCCTTCCATGACGGGGTGAAAACAGCGAAGAAGTCGGCCTTCTACGGGCTCAAGCTGCGGTGGACTGAGACAGAGCTCGGTGGCTGACGAACAGCGGGGGTGAAAGGCGCAACCTTTCGGCATATTGGCAACGGAGGGCGTCGTGCCCGATATCTCTGAGCCTGAAACCGCGTTTGTTGTGCGCGGGAAGGCTCGCCATCAAGCCGGTCGTATAGGGATGCATGGGGCGTCGAAGCAGATCGGCCGTCTTGCCCTGTTCGGCGATGCGGCCGGCATACATGACCGAAAGGCGGTCGGCGAGGCCAGCGACAACCGAGAGGTCGTGCGTCACCCAGATGAGAGCAGTTCCCCTTTCGCGCGCGAGCTTCTGCACGATCGAGAGGATTTGCGCCTGGATGGTGACATCAAGTGCCGTGGTCGGTTCATCGGCGATAATGAGATCCGGTGACATCAAGAGTGCGATGGCGATGGCCACTCGTTGTCGCATGCCGCCGGAGAATTGATGCGGGTAGGCGCTCAGCCTCTCCTCAGGGCTTGGAATGCCGACCATGCCCAAGGCATCACGCGCCCTCTCGCGGGCCACCTGCTTGCTGATCGTTTCATGGGCACGCACCACCTCCATCATCTGCGTATCGATACGCAGCACGGGGTTGAGCGTGGACATCGGATCCTGGAAAATCATGGCAATCCGGTTGCCGCGAATGGAGCGAAACTCCCGTTCAGAGAGAGTCCGCAGATCCCTGCCCTTGAAAAGTATCTGGCCACCCGTCACCTGCGCTGGTTTATCGATCAATCCCATGATCGACAGGCCGGTTACCGATTTCCCCGATCCCGATTCTCCCACAAGGCCCATAACTTCACCGGCCGCGAGGTCGAGATTGATGTCGTCGATAAGGGTGACGCGGCCTTCGGCGGTCACGACTTCAGTTTTCAAACCTTTGACTTCGAGCATGGCGGTCATTTCTGTGCAGCCTTCGGATCGAGCATTTGACGCAGGCGGTCGCCGACGAGGTTGATCGCAAAGATGGTTACGAGCAGCGCTATTCCGGGGAAAAGCGCGATCCAGTAGGTGCCCGACAACATGAATTCATAGCCGCTGGAAATGAGGAGCCCGAGCGACGGTTCGGTAACGGGCACGCCAAGGCCAAGAAAGCTGAGCGTCGCCTCAAGCGTGATGGCGCGCGCGACCTGCATGGTCAGGAGGACCACCAGCGGCGACAGACAGTTCGGCAGAAGCTGGCGAAACAGGATATTCCGGTGGGGAAGGCGCAACGACCTTGCCGCTTCAACATATTCGCGGCGCAGTTCGGTCAGTGCGGCGCCGCGGGCGGTGCGGGCATAGGTCGCCCACTCCACGAGCACGATGGCGAAAACGACGTTGCCGACGCTTTTCCCGAGCAGCGCAAGAATGAGGAGCGCCGAAAGGATGGTGGGAAAGGAGAGCTGAAGATCGACAATGCGCATCATGGCCGTCTCCACCTTGCCGCCGACATAAGCGGCTGTCAGGCCGAAAGCGGTGCCGATGACGAAGGCGATAGCCGCCGATCCGAGACCGACGATCAGGCTGATCCGCAGACCGTGGAGAATGGCGGAGAGCATGTCGCGCCCCTGATCGTCCGAGCCGAAGACGAAGGTGAAGCCAGCGGAAGCCTCCGATCCCGGCGGCATGCGGCCATCCATGATGTCCAGTTGCATCAGGTCGTAGGGGTTTTGAGGCGACAACATCGGTGCGAAGATCGCCAGAAGGGCAATAAGTATGATCAGGATGAGGCCGATGAGCGCGAGCGGTGAGCGTGAAAACTGCCGCATGAATTGCAGCCCAGGTCGGAATTTTGCGGAGACGGGGATAGCTTGCACGTCACTCTCCCTGAAGTCGAATACGTGGATCGAGCAGCCTGTAGGTGACATCGACGACGAGATTGATGATGACGAACATGATGACCACAAGCATGAGATAGGCCACGATCACGGGGCGATCGAGCGCGGCGATACTGTCGATGATGATCTTCCCGACGCCGGGCCAGGCAAAAATCGTTTCGGTGACAACAGAAAAAGCGATCGTCTGGCCGATATCGAGCCCGACGACGGTCACGACCGGTATCATGACATTCTTGAGGACATGAATGCCGAGTATGCGCCGTGGCGAAAGGCCCTTGGCCTTGGCAAACCTCACATATTCGCTGGACATGGCCTCGCGGACACCGGCTTCGGTCAGGCGCGTCACCATGGAAATGTTAAACAGCGAAAGGCTGATTGCCGGCAGCACCATGTGCCTGAGGCCATCCAGCGTGACGAAGGACCATGGAATGCCAAACAGGGTTTCGGTTGCACCGCGACCGGAACTCGGCAGCCAGCCCAGCTGCACGCTGAATATCATGATAAGCAGAATGGCTATCCAGAAGATCGGCAGGCTGAAACCGAAGATCGAACCGACCATGATCATGCGGGAAAATGGGCTCTCGGGCTTCCAACCCGCCATGAGACCGAGGGGCACGCCGAAGACGAGCGACAGCAGGACGGCCGCAAAGGCAAGCTCCAACGTGGCCGGCAGTCGGGACAGGATCAACTCGACAGCCGGCTCCTTGTAGACATAGCTGATGCCGAGATTTCCCTGGAGGACGCCTTTCAGAAACAGAAAGAACTGTTCGTAAAGCGGGCGATCAAGGCCGAGATCGGCGATCAGCCGCAGACGGTCTTCATGGGTGGCTTCCGCTGGAAGCAGGGTTTCGATCGGGCTGCCTATCAGGTGAAGACCAATAAACACGATCACGGCCATTGCCAGAGCGACCAGTATCGCTTGCAACAGGCGCTGGATAATCCATAGGGTCATGATACCCTCAAAACATTGATGATGTGGCGACGGCCCGCCACTTTCGACATGCGGGCACTGTCAGAGATACCGCATTTCAGGCTTTGCCTTCTTGTGCAAAAGCCGCTCATGCGCGCAGGAGGTGACCGTGACGGATCGAAAACATTCCGATCCGCCAGCGCGCCTTATTCGGAGATGTCCTTGACGAGCGTGCGCTCATCGATGCGCGGTGCATAGGACAGGCCCTTGCGCGTAACCCAGGCATTGCTCTGCTGGTAAAGCGGTATGATGGCGCCGTCATTCACCGCGACCTTGACCGCCTCCACAAGAGCCGTCTCGCGCGCCTTGTCATCGTAAATCGTCATCGCCTTCGCGACGAGATCATCGAGTGCGGGATTGGAGTATCCGCTGTCATTTGAAGCACCCAGTCCACGCTTCGGATCAACGGTTCCGATAACGTTCACCAACATGGAGCTTGCATCATAGGTGGCGTTACCGAGCCCCAGCAGCTTCATGGAGAATTCCGATTTACGCGAAGAGAAGGTGGTCCACGGCAGGGCCTCCACATTCGTCTTTACGCCAATGCGCGTCCACATCTGCGCGACGGCCTGAACGACGGCAGGCGCATTGGGATAGCGGTCGTTCGGCACATGAACCGTCAGCTGGAAACCGTTCGGGAAGCCAGCATCGGCCAGCATCTTCTTGGCGCTTGTCGCGTCCGGCTTCGGTGGTTGAATGTCGTCGGTGTAGGAGAAGGCACCTTTGGGCAGCCACTGGCCGGATGCCGTGGCTGTACCTTCCATGATCTTATCGACGATACCTTGACGGTTTATCGCCACGGACAAAGCGTTGCGGACGCGTGCATCGGCAAGCGGGTTTGTCTCCAGCGCTTCACCATTCGGCCCCTTTACATTGGCTTTCCAGCTCTCTCCCGAGGTCGTCGGCGCCAGATAGATCACGCGCAGACCGGGCGTGGAGACGAAGGAAAGATTTGCTGTCGACTTGAATCGCGCGATATCGGTTGCGGCGGGGGCGTCGATAATGTCGACATCACCCGCCAGAATAGCCGTGGTGCGCGCGCTGGCGCTGGAGATCATGCGGTAGGTCGCATGGTCCCAGGCCACTCTCTTGCCCCACCAGTCTGGATTGCGCTCCAGCCCAACTTCGATGCCCTGCTTGAAAGTCGAGAAGCGAAAGGCGCCGGTGCCGATTGCCGCTTTTCCGGAATTGTAGTCTGCTGTGTCCGCGCCCTCCCCGACGTGCCGGGATATGACCGCTATATTGGCGAGATCGCCCGGAAGGGTAGGCGCCGGTGCCTTCGTGGTGATGAGGACCGCAAGATTTCCATCGGTTTCGACGCTTGCGACATTTCTGATGAAACCGCCGAACCCGCCGGGGCTATTTGGAACATTTCCAGCGCGGCTGAGCGTGAAAACAACGTCATCGGCGGTGAAGGGTTTTCCGTCGTGCCATTTTACGCCCTCACGAAGGGTAAAACGCCATTTGGTTTCGGAAACGGCCTCCCATTTCGTTGCAAGGCCCTCGACAAGCTGCCCTTCGGCTGTCCGCTCGGTCAGCCTGTCGAATATCTGCATGGCGATACTGTTGTTTGGAGAGGCATTATAAAAATGCGGATCAACCGATGTCACGGTGCCGCTCAATCCTACCTTAATATCCTTCGCAATAGCCGGAGAAACCGCAAAGCTGGCGCAGGCCGCCAAGCATAGAAAAACCGCACTTTTCCTCATTTCGTTCCCTTTTTATTGATTTCTTTGAGCGATGAACCGCCTTGGCCACGTTGGCTCGTAAAGTATTATTCCGGCCTCGGCCTGATTTATCAAATGAATGTTTTTTTCATTCATCATTCTCCAGGCGAATATACGGCCGCGCCAAAATCGGTCCAGGTGATCGAGAGCAACGTGCAAGGGAACTGGCCGGTCGCCTGTAATTCGATTGTGTCAAGGACAGCCGTTTATAGACGGCGCTTCCGAGTGCTCGTGAAAAGAGCAGGTTGGCGGCCGCAGAGAAATAACGCGCTGAAACCGCTTAGCGAAAATCTGTCTGCGTATAGAAAACCGGCAATATGGGTATCATGCCCAACTCTTCGCCGGCAATGCTGTCGCTAGTTCGTACTGAAGCAACCGCGGGGAAGGCGGATGTAATCCCGAGGTGTTTTCGGATTGCGCGGCTCTTCACGTTTTGAAATGAGCAGTCACCGAAAATGAGTTCCCATCGGCCAACTATGCGGTCATGTCTTGCTCAGATCGTATGGGCACCTGCTCGACGAAACGCGAAGCAAAGAGTTGACAGTATGGAAAATCCGATTGCGTTGAATCGTCTTTCCGAAAACACGATCTTCCGTAAGGGCGATGTTTTCGTACTCTTCGGCGAATTGTTCGGTCGCGGGTACGCCACCGGCCTGCTAGACGAAGCCAGACGGGCTGGAATGGAGATTGTGGGGATCACCGTCGGACGGCGCGACGAGAGTAACGCCCTGCGGCCGCTCGACGCCGAGGAACTGTCTTCTGCGGAGGCCCAGTTGGGCGGTAGGATCATCAACATACCGCTTATGGCGGGTTTCGATCTCGATGCGCCAGCAGACGGCCCAACGCCAACCGATCTTCTGGCAAAGATGACGCTTGAGAGCTGGGAACACGACAGGCTCGACTGGGACTATCTGGAGCAATGTCGAGACATTGCCACTGCGCGTTTCAAGGCGTCGCTGTCAAAGGTCATGACCGCTCTGGACGGAATGATCGCTAATGGCCGCAATGTTTTCTTCGCCCACACAATGGCCGGCGGCATTCCGAAGGCGAAGACATTCCTGGTCGTCGCCAATCGAATCTACAAGGGAACTGGCCCCCGCCACATGTCTTCTCAGACGCTGCTCGACAGCGATATGGGAAAACTCATTCTGCAGAATTTTGACGACGTCTCTGCAAACACCTTTCGCCATCTCATCGACTTCAGCACAGCGATCCGCGAGCGCATCGAAGCCTCGGGCGGACAAGTGCGATATACGGCCTATGGTTATCACGGATCGGCGGTCTTGATCGATGGGAGCTATCGTTGGCAAACCTATACCAACTACACCCAGGGATATGCGAAGATGCGTCTCGAAGGCATCGCCGAGGATGCCTGGGCGAAAGGCATTAAGGCAACCGTCTACAACTGCCCTGAAATCCGGACCAATTCGTCCGACGTGTTCACCGGTATCGAGCTGCCCCTGATACCACTGCTGCTTGCGTTGAAGAAGGAAAACGGGAGCGAATGGGCCGACGAACAATGGCAGGCCTGCGAGCAGCTACTCATGGACGGCTTAACCATGAACGATGTTTTCCGGAAGATCACCGACATGCAGGCCAGCGAGGTCATGCGTCCATTCTATGATTTTTCGGCATGGCCCATGGCAAACAGCCAGGCACAGGCCGATTTGACCATCGGCACGTCAAACGAGATCACCCGGATGCATCGGGATGGCAAGACGATGATTAGTGATCTCCTGAGCAGTCTCGTTGTGACTGCAACAGGGCAACTGATCTTTGGCGAATCGTCTGAACCCGCGGGTCCCGTCCTTTGGCTCAACCACGATATTGTTGCCCGGCGACTTAACGCTTCCCACCCGCATTCTAAGTCTTCTGCGCCGCTCGTCGCTCAGGGGACGGCATCCCCGCATCCTGAGATGGCGTGACGGCGTCCCCAACCTGGCTTGGAAACCAGGTGTCTTGGCCTGGAGCGACAAATCCCGCCAGGGGAACGCCCCTCCAATTGGTCCCGTGTACTGGCAGCTTGTCGCAGGCGTCATAAGAAGCGAGTCCGTTGGAGCATCGGAGAAGGGCTCTTTTTTCCGCGACATTGGAACAAAATCGGAAGTGGCCCATTTCATCGGCGTACAATTCTCAGGGCGCTGAATGATCGACAACCAGAACTCCCGGCAGGACGCCAAAGACGCCGGTGAGCGTCTTGTGTCAGCGCATGCATCAGAAGATCCGTTTGCGGCCGCATTCAAGGCCACCCGCATGCCGATGCTGATTACGGACCCACGGCAGCCGGACAATCCCATCATTTTCTGCAACAAAGCGTTCTGCACCCTGACCGGCTACGAGGTTGGAGAGCTAATTGGACGCAACTGCCGCCTCCTGCAGGGACCACAGACCGATCCGGACGCCGTCACCAAACTTCGTGACGCCGTTGCATCGCAAAAAGACATTGCCGTCGATATCCTCAACTACAGGAAAGATGGATCCAAATTTTGGAATGCACTTTTCGTAAGCCCGGTGCGCGACGTGTCCGGAGCCGTGATCTACTTTTTCGCCTCGCAGCTCGACTTCACCAATATCAAGAGTAAGGAAGCCGAACTCGCCCGCGCCCGGCACATTGCCGAGGAAGAAGTGGCGCTCAGAACGGCCGATCTGACCGAGGCCTTGCGCGCAAAAACCGCGCTCGTGCATGAGGTCGACCACCGCGTGAAAAACAATCTTCTGACGATCGCTTCCATCGTCAAGCTCCAGGCGCGAATGACAGACAACGAGGTCGTCGAGCGGACACTGATGTCCGTGCTGAACCGCGTCGAAGCACTGAGCACCGTTCAACGCAAACTTCTGAACGATGAGGATGTTGGCCATTTCGACGTGGCGGATTTCGCCAACACCCTGATGCTGGACAAAATCGGTGCCTTGAAACGGACCGATATCAGTCTCACGACAGACCTTCACGAGGTCGTGGTTCCAGCAACCAAGGCATCTCCTCTGGCCTTGATCATCAACGAACTCATTGGAGACGCGATTGGCCGGGGACTGAAAGAAGGCGGTGGTGAACTGCATCTGGAAGTGAAGCGACTCAACGGTCACTTCCTCATTCGGGTCGTTGACACCGTTGTCCCGGTGGAAGTGGATAGCGAACAAGCCGCCTTCAGCAAGAAGATGCTGGAAGCGTCACTAAAGCAGTTGCGTGCAACGATCGTAAGGACCGTCGATGGTCGCCGTACTGACGTGCGGGTCACGCTCTCTGTAAAAGACTGAAAGGATATCGCGTGAAAATCTTGATTGTTGAAGACGAGGCTTTGCTGGCTATGGAGCTTGAGAGCGAGGTCGAAGAAGCCGGGCACGAGATCGTCGGCGTCGCCGCCGAAAGCAAGCAGGCTCTATCCTTGATCGAAAAGTCCTCGCCACAGTTCGCCTTTGTGGATATTCAGTTGCTGGACGGTCCCACGGGTATCGACGTCGGCCGTCACCTCGCGTCCCGTTCGATTCCCTATGTCTTCGTTTCCGGAAATCTGAAGCGGATTCCTGAGGATTTTGCGGGCGCCCTTGGTGCGATCGAAAAACCTTACACCATGAACGGACTGCAAAATGCGCTGGAATTCATCGACACCATTGTGAACGGTGAGCACCAGTCCGTCACCGCGCCTCCAAGCCTCGTTTTATCACCCCGTTTGCTCGCTGCTCTGTCGGCGTGAAACGCATCCGTGATTAGGGATTGACCTTGAACTCACCATCTGAACGCATTGAAGCCGTTCGCAATTCTGGTTTGCTTGATGTTCAGGGCCAATCCGAATTCCAGGATATTATCGAGGTTGTCAAAGCCGGGCTGAAATCTCCGGTGGCACTGATTTCCATTCTTGATGAGCACCGGCAGGTCTTCATCGCCCATCTCGGCCTTCCGGAAAAATGGGCCGAGGCGGCAGAAACGCCGCTGACGCATTCCTTCTGCCAGCACGTGGTTCGCGACAAGATACCCCTCATCATCGGGGATGCGACACTCCACGACCTCGTCAGGGACAATCTGGCGATCGCCGATCTCGGCGTGATTTCATACATGGGTGTTCCGGTCACCATGCCGGATGGCCTGGTAATCGGTGCGCTCGCGGCAATCGACGGAGAGCCGCGAAACTGGACCGAAAGCGAGCTGGAGTTGCTGAGCCGGATCGGGCGCGTCGTCTCCAATCAGATTGCGACCTTCCTCTCCGAGCGTCGATGGGGAACACTCTTTCAACAGCTGGAAGAAGGCATCGTCGTAGGCTCCGTGATCCGCGATCTTGAAGGATCGATCATCGACTGGCGGTTTGATACAATCAACCCGGCATGGAGTGTTCTCCTTGGTTTGCCCGGAGATGGTGTCCCGGGCCGAACAATGCGGGATGTCTTCCCCGACTTCGAGGAAGAATGGATTTCCGATGTCGCCGAAGCGATGGAGACCAGGCAAAGCAAGCGTTTCACTCGCAAGATTCGCTCCCTGAATCGCTGGTTCGACGGCTATGTCCAGGCGACTGGCAACGATAAATTCGTCATCATCTTCGTTGACGTCACCGATCGGATGCAGGCGGTGGAGGCGCTACGCAACAGCGAGACGAAGCTGCGACTGATCGTCGAAGGCGCCAAGGATTACATCATCCTGACGCTTGATGAAAACCAACGCATCACCAGCTGGTTCGGCGGCGCGGAGGAGACTTTCGGCTGGTCGGAAGCGCAGATGCTCGGCAGACCGTTCGAAGAAATTTTTACACAGGAAGATCGGGCGGCGAATATTCCGCAGTTTGAGATCGAAACGGCGGGCCGCGACGGTGTTGCACTCGATCGCCGATGGCATCTTGCCGCCGATGGTACGCGGGTTTTTCTTGACGGCACCATACGCCCGATGCCCAATCACTCCTCATCCCATCTTTCCGGCTTCATCAAGGTTGCGAGAAACGCGACAGCCCAAAAGCTGTCGGAAGACCGGCAGCTCGCTTTTCTGGAGCTGGGCGAAAAGATCCGCGAACTCGACTCGGTCGCCGAGGTCGCTTTCGCAGCAGCGGAAATCATGGCTCGAAACCTGCAAGGGGCAACGCGAGCCGGTTATGGCATCGTCGATCCGATCGCCGAGACCGTGGAGATGCTGCCTGACTGGCGCGCGCCCGGGATGTTCACCGTTGCCGGCCAGCATCAATTTCGCGATTACGGTTCCTATATTGAAGACCTGAAGCGTGGCGAACTGGTCATCATAGCTGACGTTGCGGCCGATCCAAGAACCTCGGCGTCAGCGGAGCTTTTGAACTCGCTGGGCATCTCCGTCCTCGTCAACGTCCCTATTCTTGAGCGGGGCGCTTTCGTCGGCGTCATGTTTGTGCATTACGAAAAGCCGCACGAATTTTCTTCAGAAGAACGGGATTTCGTGCGGACGATTGCCGATCGCACCCGCGAAGCAATATCGCGGATACGTGCGGAACAGGAACAGCAGGTTCTCAACCATGAGATAAGCCATCGGCTAAAGAACACGATGGCGATGGTTCAGGCAATTGCGACCCAGACCCTTCGGCCCGTCACCGACAGAGCGCCCGTCGAAGCGTTTGTCAGCAGACTGCACGCACTTTCAAAAGCGCATGAAGTACTGCTCACTCACGACTGGTCATCGGCGCGTATGATGACCGTGATCGATACCGCACTTCGACAACTCTCTCTTCCGGATCGTTACCGTCTGTCAGGTTCCGACCTTGAAATCGGGCCGCGGACTGCGCTCAGCCTTGGCCTTCTCATGCACGAACTCGGCACCAATGCCCTGAAATATGGCGCCTGGTCGAGCGACGGTGGAAAGGTCATCGTGACCTGGAGGGTTGAGCCCGTCGGTGGCGATGGCATGGTTGTTGTGGAGTGGAACGAACAGGACGGCCCGCCGGTGGAACTGCCGTCGGCAAAAGGGTTTGGATCGAAGCTGATCCGCATGGGCCTTCTGGGAACCGGGGGCGTCGAGATCAATTACGATCCCGACGGAGTGCGCGTGACCATGCAGGCGCTGGTTTCACAGCTTGAGCAGTGACATCGAGCCGAAGCCATAATGAGGGGCAACCATGATCGGCAAACCAGTTTTCGACCGACCGTCCATGGCTGCCGACTGCAACTGTCAGCACCAGGGCTCACCGGTGAAATACCTGCTAGTTTAGCGCTGAACCTGCAGTTAAGGATGTAGCCGAACAGCTCCAATATGGCTCAGCAAGCACTTTGAACGTGGCCTTCGCCCGGCGCATCGGCATTCCCTCTTCCTCTATGCGCCCTCATGACAGCGCGCAACGGCGAGGGGAAGGAGACAACCAATGGAATTCAGACAATGATGTTGGAGTATCGGCAATTTCTTGGCTGGCTGGCCTACTGAAAGAGCCGCCATCGAGGACGGCAGAGGTCGTCTGTCTAATTGGGAACCTGTTGGGCGAGTAGAGTTGTCCGGTAGCGCTGATCTGGCGTTTCTAGACCAGATTGGCACTTTCTCCTTGGACCTGAAAACGGCTGATAAGAATTGTCCTCAGGCTGGTAAGACCGATACCGGCTCATACACCAGGCAACATGGTCGTCGTTCAGCGAGGCGATTTGCGGTCGCTTCTCCGTCTCGACCAGATCTATCGGTGGGACGCAGCGCCTGCGCGGCCCGCCACTGAAGGGTTGGTAACTTTTATCGGCCTTCACATACGACCGGTATTTGCGGGAGCACCATTCATCTGATTTGTGCTCCGCGACATCAATCTCAGTCGCTTTTCCAAGCGGTAGACCGCTATCTTCTATGGATGGCTTCCTTCGCGGGACATCATTGGAAGCGAGGAGCGCGTCATCAACGTCAGCCGGTAAACGCTCATAGGCTTGCTCATTTGGATCAACACGCTTGACCTGCGTGGTCCACAACGGCTCCTCATTTACATCAAGAATGACAGGTGGCTGGGACTGTGACCTGAGATCGGATGCAATCCTCATTCCACCGCCAACAACGGGTAATGAGCAGAGAAACAGTAGGGAGCCGACGATAACGTTTTGCATGGCGCATCACTAAAAAGCATCGAAATATCGCCAGAGCAGCAGGACGGAAAATTTCGTGCCGCTCGGCACACGGGTAGCCGATCAAATTGTTGGTCGCGCCACCGCGACCAACGCTGAGTGGCCGGGAAAGCTGTCAGATCGAAAGAACATCGATGATCTTACAGCCTGCAGGATCGATGAACGACGACGTGACATCTCGCCTCCATCGATCGCCCGGGTTACCGGCTTAGTTCATGATCCTGATGACCTTGCGGGTGCCGGGATCGACGATCGCGGTCTTTCCGTTAACGACGACGTAGCTGTAGGTCACATCCGGTGCATCAATCCTGTGCAGCTCCACCGTTTCCGGAAGGGCAGTGCCAACCACGACATCGACATTTGGCACATCCACTGAGGTGACCGTGTGCGCAGTCACGTATTTCTGGATCACAACTTCCTGTTCCGGGCTGATCACGACGGTCTGCGCGTGCAGAACGCTCGACGTGCCCATAACGATCATTGCAGCCGTCATTGCGAGGACTCGGGTTTTCATATCATTCCACCTTGGCAAGTGTTGCTTTTTGCCTGCGGTTGCAGGTGGGATTTCAAGCAAATTGCGCGGAAAGTGTTCCAGACAGGGCACAAAGTCCTATGCCCGGAACTGATGCAGATCGAAAAATATTGTTTGGCTGTAGAAATTCTGCCTGAAGGAGGAACACCCATGCAGATGAAACAGCTTTCTTTCCTCACGTTCGCAATACTGGTCGCCGGCGGAGCTCAGGCTCAGGAATCGACTGTGACCGGCGCCGCTGGCGGCGCGATTACCGGGGCAATCGTAGGCGGCCCGGTCGGCGCAGCCGTTGGTGGCGTCGTGGGCGCCGTCGCAGGCACAGCTATCGATCCGCCGCCCCCGCGCGTCGTTACCTATGTTCGGGAGGCTCCGATGCCGGCCGAGACAGTTGTCGTGAAGGAAAAGGTCGTTGTGGGCGAGCCGCTTCCTTCGACTGTGGTCATTCATCAGGTTCCGGACGAACCGAAATATTCTTATGCCATCGTCAACAAGCAGCGAGTAATCGTTGAACCGACCACGCGCAAAGTCGTGCAGGTTATCAACTGATGGCATTGCCTGCCGGGTTTTCTTCCCGGCAGGCCTTTTCCTGGGAATAAATTAGTATTTTCAGAAATAAAAATCTTCATGCCTTCAGGCTTCGCTTTCCGTCCTCGAGATCATAATTTACTGTTGTCTGAAGTTCGCTGGGCTGACCCTCGGCGGCAAAGTCACAGGCACGCGTGTCACTATGTCAGGTCGCACACTCACTCGTCTTTCATCGAAGACCTTGGGCTCATTGTCACTCGCCCAACAGTTTTTCCTCGCCGGCGGTCTTGTTACGTTGGGTGCGACGGTTTTGATTGGATTGCTGGTGACAGATCAGATTGTTGAGACTGTAACAAGGAATGCAGGCTCGACAACCGCGCTTTATGTCGACAGCATCATTGCGCCTATCCTGCCGGATCTTACCCGCGCGGCAAAACTCGACGATTCCATCGAACGAACGCTGGATGAAACTCTGGGACAGGGTGCACTGGGCAGACGACTGGTTTCCTTCCGGCTGTGGACGAAAGACGGAACCATTATCTACTCGAACGACAAGCGGCTGATGAACATGGTCGTGCCGCCTGGCGAAAACAGGACAAAAGCGTTCGCTGGCGAGCTCGTCGCAAATTTCGAAGAGGCAGGAGACCCAGAGAGCGAGGCGGAGCGAGCGCTCGGGGAACCCCTCCTGGAGATATATAATCCCGTCTTGCAGCCATGGTCGGGAGAGGTGGTTGCCGTCGCAGAGTTTTACGAGCGGGCAACGGATCTTGAAAAAAGCCTGGCGCGAGCGCGCTGGAAGAGCTGGATCGTCGTCATCGCGGTTGCCTCTGCATTTTTCGCCGTTCTTTCCACAATTGTGCTCAAGGGCAGCAGGATGATCCGGCATCAACTGCGTGAGATCGAGGACCTGGCGCGTCGCGTGCAGAAAGGATCGCAGCGCACGGTGGCCTTGAACGAGCGGCTGTTGCGCAAGATCGGTGCCGATCTGCACGATGGGCCTGCACAGCTCATCGCCTACGCAGCACTTCGGGTGGACAGCGAGAAGCTCGTCAGTGACCAGACAAGTCGGAATGAACGAGAATCCGAGACGACATCGATCAAGGCCAGTCTGGATGAAGCTATCCGGGATATCCGCAACATCTGCCGCGGCCTTGTTTTGCCGGATATAGAAAATCTGCCCATCGAAGACGTTGTTGGTCGGGCAGTTGAACATCATCAGTCCCGTGCTGGTACGCGAATAACGACCTCAATTGAGGATGTGAACGCGCAAGTCGGAGTTCCCGTTAAAATCTGCGCTTATCGGTTCGTCCAGGAGGGTCTGAACAACGGTTGGCGCCACGCAGCATCAACAAATCAATGCGTGTCACTCCGACAGGAAGGCACAGAGATCGTCGCTACTGTTTCAGACGGCGGCAGTGGTTTTTCGTTCGACGAGATTGGACCCGATTGCATCGGGTTGTCAGGCCTTAAAGAACGAATTGAAAGTCTGGGAGGCCGTTTCGAAGTGCAGACATCGGCACGCGGAACGCACCTCACCATGAGACTGAACACCGTCGATGTGAGCGATCCATGACAGAAAATATAAAGGTCGTCATCGTTGATGATCACCCGATGTTTCGCTCGGGTGTATCGCAGAGCCTGAAAGAGTGTGGTTTCGACGTCCTGGGCGAAGGAGAAAACGCCGACGACGCACTAGCCCTTGCGACCAGATTAGCGCCGGACATCATCCTTCTGGATATCTCGATGCCCGGCAACGGCCTAGCGGCGATCAAATCCATATTGAGCCTGTCTCCGTCCATTCGAATTCTCATTCTCACAGCATCTGAGAGCGTGGATGATCTTCAGACAGCAATCCAGTCGGGCGCGGCGGGATACGCCTTGAAAGGCGTCGGCTCTCGTGAGCTGGTACAGATGCTGCGGACCATCGCAGACGGCGGGCGTTACATTCCACCCGAACTGGGCGCCAAGTTGCTGGCTGAAAGAAAGGCCGCATCGGAACTGATCGAGCAGCGTCAGGATCTGAGCAGAAGAGAGCGGCAAGTCATGGACCTCATCGCCATCGGAATGAGCAACAAGCTTGTCGCCCGCAAACTGGGTCTCCACGAGAAAACGGTGAAGCATCACGTGACAAGGATTTTTGCCAAGTTAAAGGTCAGCAATCGCACGGAGGCGGCACTTCTTTGGAGAGATCGTATCTCTGCTCAGCGTGAGCCCTGAAACCTTGAACGATCCTTGACCGTCGCAAGCCGATCAACGATGACACGGCCCTTATTGTCGCGCATCGAATACCGGCCTTTTCGTAAAGTCTCGGTGATGCCATTGGCGTGGCGCACTTCGAGAGCCTGGCCAGACTGCTGAACGCCAGCCCGGTTCTGACCGGAATTTCCGGCTGCTCCAGGATCTGGTGCTTTCCCGCTTCCGCTTCCGCTCTCGTTTCCGTTCCCTTTGCCACCTCCATTTCCATGTCCGCCATCATTGCTGCCGCCATTGCCGTTGCCGCCACCGTTTGCGCTTCCGTTTCCGCCGCTGTTACTACCGCCATTTCCGTTTCCATTGCCGCCGCCGTTGTTTCCTCCGCCATTGCCACCGTTATTCCCGTTACCGTTGCCGCCGCCATTACCTTGAGCGACAGCAACCCGAACACCGGCGGCCTGCAAGAGTTGGACAGCGATCAACGCAACCACGGGCCGTCCGACCATGGGAAAGGTGAAGAGGTACTTAAGCATGTTTCTTCTTGTACGCACTCCGTTCTCCATATCTGCCGTCCTGCCGGAATGGACGCGAACCAATTATCTCTGCACAGGCTGCCAGAGTTTGGCTCAGTTGAGAACTGACCTGGGGTAGTCTTGAACCCGCTTGTTCTGAAATAATCGCCGTCTAAAAGCGACTGACGTGATGGTTGCACAAGATCCGCGCGTAAAACAAAGTGAAGAAACCCCGCACTTTCCCGCTGGTCCAGCGCGACCAAAAAAGCAACGTCGTCTCAAAAGTAAGCGTCAGCAGCTCCCGTCCGTATCGCTTTTCGGATGAGCATCGAGCTGCTTCTGGTGGCATCTCTTCAACATTTTGTCGATCAGGGCCCTGTCTCCGTTACAGTGATCCAGAATGTCGACTGCCTTCGAAATGCTCAGAGAGTATTTTTGTTGAAGTTGCTCAACGGTGTAAGGCTCGGGTCGTAAGCTCTGGTCCATCTTATCCTCTTTACGTTCTGCAATCAGATGCTGTGCGATCGATTGCGTATCCGAGACGCCGGGCGCGAAATGCGCCCATGATTGGCTTGTGTCGAGTTCTCCGGATCGTTTCCGGCTGGAGTTCCTCGAGCGACAACTTCCAAACAATCAACACTCATTATGCGGAGGGGTTCATCGATTGGGACTTAGTGCCCAAATTTGGGTGGGACTTATTCGACCGGAACGGAAGGAGGCCTTTTTCCTCAAAGCCGATCCTCGCACGGTGCGGGTGACATTCGCACCACCCCCAAACCCAAAGCTTCCAGATCGGCAGGAAGCCCGCGCGGCGGAGATATCGCTCCGCGGTAAGCGAGCCTCGCGCCAGTGAGGTCTCGACCCATTCCGCTGGCTGAATGCCAAGCTCCGTCGCTTTCCAGGCGCGCAAGCCAGCGCAACTAGCAAACGGGGGATACGAAGTATTTGTACAGCTGGTAATTGCGGCGATCGCAACTGCGCCATGATTCGGGCTACTCTCGACAAAAATGGCCAGCACTTCTCGCATGTTGAGGATTGCATCGCGAGTGCCGCAGACCTGGATCTTGTCCTGAGGTCGGCAAAAACCTGCAAGGCTCGGCTCGACCGTTGACAGGTCGAGCTCGCAAGGACAATTGAGGCCTGATTACTTGAAGAGTAAATCGGACGGAGGCAGATTGCCGGTCATCAGCCTCCGCCCGTCTTCCTGTGTCACATTTCGGGAAGAACAGCGATGTCGCGGACTTCGTTGTCCGTGCCGGTGATAGCGCCTACTTCGGTAGCGTTGCCGGTATCGAGATTAACGGTGTAAAGCATTTTGTTTGCAGCGAGATAGGCAGTGTTCTTTCCGGCTTCCGTGCCCTGAATGTCAAAAGCATAGGTGGCTGGCTTGTCTTTGAAACCCAGCTTGCCAATTGCTTTCAAAGTGCCGTCATTCGGCTTGGTCTGCTGGATCAAGGCGCCAATCGTCGCATCGATATTGTACATTGCGGTCTTTTCAGGCTTGCCGATGGAGTTGGTATAGGCGGCTGCGACAATGTTCGGCGTCTCGCCCTTGTGCATGTCACCATCTTCGAAGGCCAGGACACCGTCGACCGTCACTGCACCGGTGTCAGGATGGACACGGTGGTTGGTGGTGCCAGTCATGAAACGAAGACGATCAGCCACCGGATTGAAATCGACGACGATCGGAGCCTGTGTCACCGTCAGCGTCTTGTCCATTTTTGCGAGATCAGTGGCAGCACCGCTTTCAAGGTTGATGGTAACGATACGATGGTCCGCAGTAACACCGATCACTGTCTTGTTGGCGGGGCGGTAATCAATGCCGACGAGCTTATCGACGCCGGTTACTTCCATGGTCTTTGTAACGGCGGGCTTCGCGGTATCGAACATGACAAGTGTTTTGTCACTCGTCAGCCCGAGAACGGGTGCCGAAAAGGCTGTCGATGCCATGGCAGCAAAGGCGGCGGAGGCGGTCAGTGCGAAAAGGATGGTCTTCATGTCTTTCTCCCGTGCGTTTAACATTCGAGAAGGCGTCAGGCACTCGGCGCTTGACCCTTCATCATTGAAGACACCGCAAGGGAGGCGAATGGATGCAGGTCGTAAAAATAATTCTCAGGATGCATCCATTTGATCGCCGGATGGGTATAGTTCGTGAAAGCTGACGATTTTCACCGCTGGATCATGGAAGGATATTAATGGGTTCCGGGCCGGACGATCTGGATAAGGCGCTTGCTGCCTGCGCTAAGGGTGACCGTTCGGCATTACGCCGAATTTTCGATCAGGAGGCCGGGCGGTTGGTCGCCGTGGCGCAACGCATCGTTGGACGTCGCGAACTTGCCGAAGAGGTCGTGCAGGAAGCCTTTATCCGAATATGGACCCACGCTTATCAATACAGTGCGGACCGTGGCTCCGCGCGCGGATGGATTTATGCCATTGTTCGAAACAGAGCGCTCAATCTCCTGCGGGATGGCAAACTTGAACATTCGGTCGAAGAGGTAGAAGCGCTTCAGGAAGCCGAACAGGCAGACGCGATCATGGGTGCGTGGCACCGTCTGGACACACAATCGCGCCTGCGCGAATGCCTGGGATCGCTCGATGAGACAAAGCGGCACGGTATTCTGATGGCCTATGTTGGAGGCTATTCTCACGGCGAGATCGCCGGAAGGCTGCGCGTTCCACTTGGCACAGCGAAATCCTGGATCAGGCGCGGGCTTCTGACGCTTCGGGAGTGCATGGGATGATCTACGACCGCAAGGATATACCGAACCTCGCTGACGAGTATGTGTTGGGCTTGACCGAAAGCACCGCCGCCGCGGAAATCGAGGACGCCATGGAACGAGATTCCGAACTCAAGGCCGCGATTGCTGCAAGCCGTGAGCGTTTCCTGCCGCTCGACACCGCTATCACACCGGCAACCGTCAACGAGAGCCTGTGGCATCGCATTGAATCTGGGCTGACTTCGCAGCCTGTGACCCGCTACATGTCTGTTTCCACGCTCGCGAATGACAATAACAGCAAAGGCTGGAAGATCGCTGCGCTTTCGTCAATTGCCGCCGCATTGTTGCTTGCCATCGGTCTTGGATACAGCCTCATTCACAAGGCGGAGCCGCTTGTCGTCGCCGTTTTGATCAATGAGGCTGGAGATATTCAGGCGGTTGTCGAGGACTTTGGCGATGAACGGGCGATGATCCGTATACTGGCCGACTTTGCGGTGCCGAACGATAAGACGATAGAGGTATGGACGCTTCCGTCTCGAGAAATTGGGCCTGTTTCGCTCGGATTGCTGAAAGGCGTTCGCTCGGCTCGCCTTGATGGACCCGCATTGCCCACCCCGCGTGACAACCAGCTATACGAGATCACGCTCGAACAAGCGGGAGGATCGCCGACAGGCAGACCGACCGGACCGATCTTGGCCAAAGGGCTGGCGAAATTTCCGCGATGAAATCCACCGTCTGAGCGTTGCTTCAGCGCCTCATCCGACAGGCGATTTTTGTCCCATCTGCTTGCTTTCCAAATTTCCAGGAACATTGGCCCTCGTCTGTGGTTCGTCGTGGCACCAACCTCTTGAACTGACAGGACGGATTATGGCGGATGTATTTTGGCTGGTTGTTGTCGCTGGAGGCCCATTGCTGCTGGGTGCCGTGGTCGTTTATGTCCTGCTGCGTCAGCGCAGGTTATCCGCCAAGGAGCAACAAGAACAAGCTCGCAAGGTTCATAAGCTTTACGACGGAAAGTAACCGGAAGCGGAGACTGATATGAACTATAGAACCATATGGCCCTTGGTAGGGGCTGCGGCTGTGGCTCTCGCGATGATCGTGGCCGTCTACTTCGTCAGGACGACTCCGGATACAGCACCGTCAAATTCACCAGACAGGGGGCAGACGGAAGACCAAGCACCTGCGGGGCCTGCTGACAGGAATGCGCTGCCGGGCAGCCAGAACACGACGCCCTGACCACAATAGTCATTGAGGGAGAGTTTAACATGAAGCCATTCCGTGCCTGCTGCGCCGCTCTGTGTCTTTCGATGTTAATGCCCGCTTTCTCGAACGCGCAATCACCCGCGGACTTCACTGCCGAGGCGGCTTCCTTCAATCAGTTTGAGGTGGAGGCGAGCAGGCTGGCGCTTAAAAGCGCGCAGGATGACGCGACGAAAATGTTCGCTAATGACATCATGCGCGACCATGAGAAAGCGCTCGTCGATCTCGCCGATGCTGCTAAAAAGGACGGTACCTCGGTCCCGACGGACCTGAGCGCCGAATATGCCGAGAAGATGAGAGCTTTAGAAACCGCTTCACAAAGTGAGTTCGACCAGGCTTACCTCTCGACGCAGGTTTCGGTCCTTGAAGATGCGAAGACGATGTTCGAAGCCTTCATCAAAACCGGAATTGCAGGCTCGCTACGTGCATACGCTGAAAATCAGCGTGGCACCGTACGAATCTATAATGTGCGTGTTCAGGGCCTGACAAATCCGTGAAAGCGACCAGATCCACTCCAGCTCAACATTCGGAATTTGGATCACCATCGACAATTCAGCGGCGAGCTATGTTGACCCAGCTTGTCTGCGCCCGGCCGGCAACCGTACTTACGTTACACCGGCCGATCGATGAAGATATTTGATCTAATCCACCCTATGCCACCGCGACGATCAATACGTAACTTTTCATCGGGTTAGTATATATAACTCTCTGACGAGGCGCAGGCGCGCGGGGCCGTTATGATGCGTCCCTTAACCCACGCCATCCTCCCAATAGGGCGGGTCCCCGAACGACGCTTTCAAGTGAGCCGCCAGTGCGCGCAGTTTTGCCGAAGGACGGCGACCCTCGGGGTGCGCAAGAAAGACGAATTCCGCATCCGGCCGAACGCCGACATCGACGATCTTGAGCTTCCCATCGCGAATGTCCGGTCCTGCGATGAAGAGCGGAAGGAGTGCAATACCGAGACCGGCGATTGCCGCATCTCGCAGCATGTCGCCGTTGTTCACTCTGAATCCAATGCGTGCACGAACGATTTCAATGCCTCCAGGCGTAAGGAAACGCCAATCCGCAACACCCCGGTTCGTGTAGAACAAACCCTTATGGGCAGCGAGTTCGGTAGTTGTTGCAGGCATCCCGTTGACCGACAGATAGGCCTCGGAGGCCACCAGGACACGGCGGCTTGGCGCCAAACGCCAGACCATCAGTCTCGAATCGTCAATCGCCCCATGGCGCACAACGCCATCGTAAACGTCTGATGCAATATCGACTCGCCGATCGTCGAGTTCGAGCGACATCTCAATTTCGGGATTGGCAGCCAGAAACGGATACAGAGCCGGTCCCAGGTGCATCCGCCCGAAGGTAACAGGCGCAGCAATGCGGATTGGACCGCCCAGCGTTCCACGCCGCTCGGACAAATCCGCCGCTGCCTCAGAGACCTCTCGCAGGATGCGCTTGGCGCGTTCGAGAAAGGCAGCGCCATCTTCCGTCACCGAAACGCGACGTGTCGTACGGTGGAGTAAAGTAGCGCCGAGGCTGCGTTCCAATTCCGCCAGACGTTCGCTCACGACCGATTTTGACAGCCTGAGCGTGCGTGCCGCCCCGCTGATCGAGCCCTCTTCGGCGACAGCCACGAAACTCGAAATGCCATCCAGCTTCATTGTTCGGCCTTTCCGAAAGGTACGTCCGCCATTGGCACAGTAGTACGAACAGCATGCTTGCGCCACATTCGCACTTACGAAAACCCACACAACGAGAAGGAATTCGGATTATGGGTAGGCTCAAAAGCAAGCGGGCGCTCATCACCGGTGGCACCAGCGGCATCGGACTTGAGACAGCACGTCAATTCATCAGTGAGGCTGCGCGGGTAGCAGTCACGGGAACCAATCCCGAGACGCTGGAAGCTGCACGGCGGGAGCTTGGTCCCAGTGTACTGGTCATCAAGGCAGACGCTGCCGACGTGAAGGGCCAGAAGGTCGTCGCTGAAACGATCAGGGAGGCATTCGGGAGCCTGGACATCGTCTTCATCAATGCAGGCGTCGCCCTTCTCAAGCCTTTGGAAGCATGGGACGAAGAAGGTTTTGACAGGGTCTTCGACATCAATGTGAAAGGCCCGTATTTTTTGCTGCAGGCACTACTGCCGATACTGGCCAATCCGGCTTCGATCGTACTGAACACCTCGGTCAATGCCCACATCGGCATGCCTAACTCGAGTGTCTACGCCGCCTCGAAAGCGGCACTACAGTCATTCATCCGCACGTTATCCGGCGAACTGATCACACGCGGTATCCGGCTGAATGCGGTGAGCCCAGGTCCCATTTCTACACCGCTCTATGGCAAGCTGGGTTTCACCGAGACTGACCTGAAGAATGTCGCTGAGAGCATACAAAATCTGGTCCCGGCCGGCCGCTTTGGCGAACCGTCCGAGATCGCAAAGGCGGTAGTGTTCCTGGCATCGGACGAAGCCGCCTACACGGTCGGCAGCGAGATCATGATCGACGGTGGCATGGGCACATTGTGACACTCCCCAAGCAACGGAATCCGGTGACAGCAGCGCGCCGGGCTCCGACGGTTGCGGATGCCAAGGCGCGCCATCGCTGGTGACGTCTGCTTTCGGTCAGCGGACAAGCTGGTTTCCGTGTCCGGCATGAAGGCGCAAAACGGTCGCAACTGGCGATCGGCATACCGCGCAAGAAAATGCCGTTTCGGCGTCCTCGATCTTGAAGAGATGATCCGGTGACGTGCCAAATTGCACTTCGTGGATACAGGTCGCTTCGGCTCGAAAAGCGAAGTCCTGTCTCCTCGGCTTTTGTTATGAGCGCCGCCGTTTCTTTAATTACATTTAAACGATAACTAATTTACCATAACAGCAGACAGAGCAAAATCAGGTTGCCATGACGGCATGCACCTTCTGTAATTCTTCATATCCATGCCGAATCCCCTGCAGCAGAGTTCTTTTTTCATTCGACCAGTTCCCGGTCGCAATGCTCCCTGCTTCGTGTTCGCGATTTCAAAACAGAACCGCGAGGAAATATGTCGTTTCTTAAAAATGCGAGCATTCGCACGAAAATTCTATCCCTGATCATACCTCTGTGCGTGGTGGGCCTGTGTGCCACGGCGTTTATCGCAACCCGATACAAAGCAGCAGATACGAGCTACTCCGATTTCATTTCCAATGATGCTGGCGCCAGTGTCGAGATGTCGCGCGTAAACCGAAATGTCGTCGCAACTGCTTACGCCGCCTATCAAATCCTGACCTACCGCCAAGACGATCCGGCCATGAAAACAGCTATCGACTTTTACAGCGATAGCAAAGGCAAGCTTCTTGAGCGTCTCCAGCACACGAAAGAACTTCTCCCACGTGAGAGCGCTGCGATAGACAAAATCATTGAGAGAACGAAAGAAGTCATCGTCTTGACTGACCAGGCCGTTCAACTGGGTAAAGCTGATCAGGACGAACCGGCAAGAGCGACCCTGGCAAAAGCGGACTCTTTGATTCTTCCCCTGACGACCGACAACGCAGCGTTTCTGGACCAGGTCTTGAAATCCGTGGCTGCGAGAAGTGACGAACTGACCGACCAAACAAACTCCACCATCTTTACCTCGCTGATGGTTGTCGGCATCACATTCGCACTCGGCATCATCGCGTCACTCGTTGTTGCCGCCAAGGGGATCACCACGCCTATCGCCTCTTTGCGCGAGCGCATGATCACTCTGGCGCAGGGGGAGACCACTGCCCTCGTCGATGGTCAGGATCGCAAGGACGAAGTGGGCCAGATGGCAAAGGCGGTCTCCATTTTTCGCGACAATGCTCTTGAGAAAATCCGTCTGGAAAAAGAAGCTGATGCCAATCGCAGCCTTTCCGAACAGGAACGATTGGAACGCGAGGCCCAAAAGGCGAAGGACGCTGCCGACACCCAATTTGCCGTTGACCAACTGGCCAAGGGGCTCGACCGTCTCGCCGATGGTGATATCGCGTATCGTATCGAGACACCGTTTGTTGCCCATCTCGATACTCTGCGCAACAACTTCAATGGCTCGGTCGCGAATCTGAATGACGCGTTGCGCGCCGTCGGCGAGAACGCTCGCGGCATCGATGCCGGTGCCAACGAAATTCGCTCTGCCGCCGACGACCTGTCCAAGCGCACTGAGCAGCAGGCTGCCTCAGTCGAAGAAACAGCTGCCGCTCTGGAGGAAATCACCACGACCGTGAAGGACAGCAGCAACCGTGCCGAAGAAGTCGGCCATCTGGTCGCGAGGGCCCGTGATGGTGCGGAAAAGTCCGGAGCAGTCGTACGTCAGGCCGTTACCGCCATGAACGAAATCGAACGTTCATCCGGTGAAATTACCAACATCATCAGCGTTATTGATGAAATTGCCTTCCAGACCAATCTTCTGGCTTTGAATGCAGGCGTTGAGGCCGCCCGCGCCGGCGAGGCCGGCAAGGGCTTTGCGGTCGTCGCACAGGAAGTCCGCGAACTTGCCCAGCGGTCTGCAAAGGCTGCGAAAGAGATCAAGGCATTGATCACGACATCCGGTGAACACGTTCGCTCCGGCGTGACACTGGTGGGTGAAACCGGCAGGGCACTCGAAGTGATCGTCACGGAAGTGCAAGAGATTAACCGTCACATCGCCGCGATTGTCGAATCCTCGCGCGAACAGTCGGTTGGCCTTCAGGAAATCAACACGGCCGTCAACACCATGGACCAGGGCACACAGCAGAATGCCGCCATGGTCGAACAGTCGACAGCCGCAAGCCACAGCCTCGCCAAGGAGGCGGCATCCCTCAACCAGCTGCTATCGCGTTTCAATCTAGCCGATGGCACAAGCACAAGTCGTTCGTCTGTAGCCCCTGCGGCCGTTCGCTCGGCATCGCCAGCTTCACGACCTTCAGCATCACCGGCTAGAGCCCTTGGCCGCAAGATTGCGAACGCGTTCGGGGGTGGTTCGGCTGCCGCGGTTGCGCAAGACAGCTGGGAGGAGTTCTAAAAATCTACGGCCGCGGCGCGAGACCAACCGCCCGGCCGTTGATCATCATCGCGAGTGCCTTGGATCGGAAACTTCGCTTGCAGATTAAAAGCGGGTTTTCGGTCGAAGGAGCGACGCAAGTCGTGAGAGTTCCCTCGGCTTCCACTTTCAAGACTTGGATTTTGCCTCTGCTGCGACGAAATCATTGAGCTGTATCACGTTACCGCTGATCGCAGCGCCAGACGAACCTCTATAGACAGAGTATCCGTTTCGACTACGTTTTTTGGTCTCGTATAATGCACGGTCCGCCTGGTCGAGAAGTTCCTCAGGATCGATTTTATCCAGGGTCGTGCAGCAGGCAATGCCAATGCTTGTCTTTATCACCAAGGGACAGTCATTCCATATCATCGGTGTTGCCGTGAGCGCCTTGATCATCGCCCTCGCCCTGGCGGCGGCATCGACGGGTGACACGCCGGGTAGAAGCAGACAAAACTCGTCCCCGCCAAGCCGAGCAAAAACATCGTTGGCAGATAATTTCTCGGAAACAACGGCAGCGGCATGCCGGAGCGCAGCATCCCCGGCAGCATGCCCATACTTGTCATTGATCGCCTTAAAGCGGTCGAGATCGAAAAGCAGGACGCTAAAAACACGTTTGGTATCGGACGGACCACACATAGCTGCAAGCTTGTTCATCAGCATTCGACGATTGGCGAGACCCGTCAGTTCGTCTTCATTGGCGAGGCGTTCGACTTCACCTCGAAGCCGATCGACAGCCGACAACAGGAACCCGAAATTCCAGACCACTGCGGCAAAAAGGAATGCCAAGAGATCAACAGCGGCTGCCGCTTTGAGGTCCAGTTCTGGCGTTAGGCGGGTGACGATCAAGATGTTGCCGCAAGCAATTACCGCATGCGAGGAAACGGCCACGATCATTGCACCGCTGCTGACAATTGCGCCGAGTTCGCCGCCATGGTGTCGCAAGAGAAAGACTGCGGTGATTGCTAGCGGCAACAACTGCGCCAACGTGTAAACAGGATTGCGCGCGTACCAGGGATAAAAAGTTGCCAGCATCAGCACTACGCTGATCACGAAAAGACAAGCGACAGAAAGCAACTTTAATCGAGCGCCGTGGAAACAGCGAGCGCCCACGCAGTTCAGATAAAATCCCAGAACTATGAAACTGTTACCGAGTACAGTCTGGATGAGCAGACCATCATTTCCCTGGAGGGCCAGAATAGCTCCTCCGAGCACACTGGCAACGCTGCCTGAGAACCAATAACGTGCCGCTTTCAGCTCGCCGTAGCGATAGACCACCAGCCCCCAAATAAGGCATTGAGAAAGACCGAGCAGCAAGACAACGAGAAAGAGCGTATAAAAGTCGGGCATTTGATGTCCCATTCTCAGAAGTCGTGACCAGTACGGCGAAACCCGTGAACGGCGGGTAAAAAACTTGGCGGGCCTTTAATCCATCGCCAAAATCATCTGTTTCGACCACAGCACCTAGATGAAAACTGGTGCACGCAGAGGCCGGTTTAACTTGACTGGCAGCATTGAGCAAAATCGTACCGGTCCTCTAAAAACCAACCCCATCACCGCGCTTGAAGTTGCCCCGAACTTTCAGTTACTGCAGTTAGACCATGTTCGTTACATTGGCCGTTAAGGAGATACAGAGGACCTGATAGAGGCGTCTTGCCTCTAGGCCGCCCGTCGCGGCCTGCCCTGCGCCCTCTATCCCTTCCGGCAGCGAAACATCATGATACAGTGCGCCTCCGACGCTCCCGTGGAGGCGCATTGAAAATCGGCTTGCGGCAGGATTGAAGGTGCAGATTTATGACTACGATCGTCGTTTCTTATTTTGATGGCGCTGAAGTTGAACTGGACGAAGAGCCAGATCCTGACGCTCCGGGGTCCGCTGCTGCTCTGGCCTCGTTTCTTGCGCAGACGGAGGCGGACAGGCTGTTGGACACGCGGCACGTTTTTGCCTTCTACAAGGACTATTACGAAGAGGCCGGGAAACCAGAATGGCTGGACGCGGAAATGGGCGTTCCACAATCACCCGCCGATATATGGGATCATGTCACTCCCGGACCTGTTACCGTCAAGAAAGGGCGAAAGGGCGATGAAAACTGGTACGTCGTGATGCAGGCTGAGTGCGGCTGGGATGTCGAACGTGGCCTCATGATGGTTTGGCGAAACGGTGCGACGCTTACGAAAGTCGGCGGATATAATGGTCACCTGACCAATGTGAATGCCTACGCAGATCCCGCTTTGGAGGCTGTCGTCTAC
Source organism: Pseudomonadota bacterium (assembly GCA_023399635.1). Taxonomy (GTDB): domain Bacteria; phylum Pseudomonadota; class Alphaproteobacteria; order Rhizobiales; family Rhizobiaceae; genus Neorhizobium. Next base: position 1,160 of record JAEWOP010000230.1, on the reverse strand, counting down.
AAGGCGCGAAACCCGGAATACACGACTAGGATTGCCGAGTGAGTACCCGAGACTTGCTTACGGGGGTGTGAACCTATCAGGAAAAACGCTCACCACACGTTGTTTGAGAAAGCCATGAAAGGCGAGACGACCTGGGCTATACATCGGAAGTCCCCACCTCCTCGCCGCCATGGCGCACGCTCGCAGCAGAAACAAGATGCTAAACGACGTGTCGAAACCGTGCAGAACAATCGGTCGCACAATGCCGCCCCTCTCCAGTCGTTGTGATCTCGTCCGTAATCACATCAGCATTCCAAAGGTTTTGCTCTTCGAGCTCGGTGAGGATGCAAAATACTCTGTGCAATCTGGAAGGAGACGAACTGTTCGGCGTTCGAGATTCTAGCCAGACCCACTTCAATGCCGCCACATGAAGACCGGAGATGCCTGCATGACGGAGGCGTCCGCAATACGGAGGCCGCCGATCCCGTAGACTTTCAGCTTGTTATCGACAACAGACATGCTGTCACGACCCATCTTTGCAGTACAGGACTGATGCCAGTAGGTGACGGCCGAGCGGCGAATAAAATCGATCATGCCCGATCGGTCGCGCGCGCCCGGCGCAGTTTCGCCTTTCACCGGAGGTGCGAAACTGTCACCATTCCCGAGCTCGCGGCACAATTCCGCGGCGGCCAAAGCGGCAGCCATGTCTTCCGGCTCGCTGAGTGAATTCGATTCGATCAGGATCGGATCAGTTGCGTCGGAGCCGGAGAGTAGCAACCGGCCCCGACTCTTCGGATGGGCAAGTCCGTTGAACATCGTCCAGCCATATTCCGGTGTTTCCAGACCTGTTTCGACCAGGGAATTTGGCTGTTGCGATGACGCCGTGCCTGGCATTACTTCTTCGCGGAGACGGCCTTGGCGGCCTGATCAATGGTATCGGCCACGACCTCCGGCTGGGTCATGAACAGTGCGTGACTTGCCGAGACCTTTGTGATTTTTGCCTTGATGCGCTCGGCCATATGGATCAGCATTGCCTGATCGAACGCCTTGTCTTCGGTTGCGATAACAGCCCAGCTGGGCTTCATACGCCAGGCAGCATGTTCAAGCTTCGTGCTGAACGCCGACATATTGATCGGGACCTGGGCATCTTTCATGAACACAACATCGGCGTCGCTGACGTC
>JAEWOP010000185.1 GCA_023399635.1 Pseudomonadota bacterium | reverse complement strand
GTTGTCGGTGTTCATCACGCCATGGATGAAGCCGACCCCCAGCCAACGGGCCACGAGATCCGCCTGGGCGAAGGCGACCGCGCGCAGCAGTTCCAGATAGGGCTTCTCCGCTTCCTTCAGCTGCCGATAGTGCCGCTCGATCACATAATCGGCTAGCGTCCTCAGGCCATCGATGTCCTGACGCGCGGCAAAATACTGGAAGGTTCCAATGCGGACATGACTTGCGGCGACACGCACAAAGACGGCCCCGGGCTGCAGGGTCTCGCGTTGAACAGGCTCCCCCGTCGCAACTGCCGCCAGCGCCCGCGTGGCAGGGATGCCGAGCGCATGCATCGCTTCCGACAAGATGTATTCGCGCAGCACCGGCCCAAGGGCCGCCCGACCATCGCCCCGGCGTGAAAACGGCGTGGGTCCCGCCCCCTTCAGCTGGATATCGCGGCGCCTTCCCTTGCTGTCGACGACTTCGCCGAGCAGGATCGCGCGACCGTCTCCAAGCTGTGGCACGAACGACCCGAACTGATGGCCGGCATAGGCCATGGCAAGCGGGGTGGCACCCTGCGGCACGGCGTTGCCAGCAAGGATCGTCGCCAGCCGACCCGGGTCTGAAAGATCCACCTCAAGGCCCAGTTCGTCGGCAAGCATCTGGTTGAACTTCAGCAATACGGGACCTTCAACCGGCTCCGGATAAACAGAGGCGTAGAAGCGATCCGGCAGGCGCGCATAGGAATTATCGAAGTGGAACAAGAGGAACTCCTTTCCGCTGATATGGGAAGCCTCCGCCCCTCAACAAGCGAGCACCGCCTTGGTTGCGCCGCATTCTCAAGACCAAGTCAGGGCGACCGCCGGAGAAAACGGCGGGACGGCGGAATTGATGCAAATCTGCAACAGGCGTTTTTCTTTGGAACCATCCACGGAAACCGGCGGAACTGCCGACCTCTCGCCTCGTTCTGTCGGCATCATCAACTACGGACGGTCGGGGCTACAAACTGTGATTTCTCATTTATGAAAAGCTGTTGTAATTGAGCTACAGCTTTATCAGTGAGAAGTATTACATCCTCGTCATCTGCATTCGAGCAAGGAGACACTTCATGAAGAGAATTCTCATCCTGGCGGCGGGCGTTGCAATGTTTGCATCCTCCTCGGCACTTGCCGCTGACGCGGTAGAATATGTTCCGGAAGCACCTGCTGCCGTTGAAATGCCTGCAGCATTCAGCTGGAGCGGCCCATACATCGGTGGCCACGGCGGCTACGGCTGGGGCGACGGTGAGGTAGGCGCACTTGATGATAGCTTTGACGGCGGCCGCTTCGGTGGCTTCGTCGGCTACAACTGGCAGTTCTCGAACGGCTTCGTTGCTGGTGTTGAAGGCGATGTGAACTACGACTGGAACGAGAACACCTACACAGTCGCCGGTTTAGGTAGCGCCGACATTGAATCCGGCTTTTCCGGATCCGTCCGTGGTCGCGTTGGTTATGGCATGGACCGCACACTCATTTACGCAGCTGGCGGCTGGACAGCGACGAATGTTGAGATTGATGCGGGTGCTGCCGGGAGCGACGACGACACTCTGCACGGCTGGACCATTGGTGCCGGCGTCGACCACGCCTTCACGGACAATGTCTTTGGTCGTCTGGAATACCGTTACAACGACTACGGCAGCGGCGATCTTGGCGGTGCAGACGTCGAATTCGACCAGCACGTTGTTCAGGTCGGTATCGGTGTGAAGTTCTAATCTGACCATCAGATCATGCGGAAATGGGCCCTTCGGGGCCCATTTTTGTTTTACCTCCGAGGTTCATCCAAGTCGCCTGATCGGGCGACTGTCAGCGCTTGATTTCGAAGCCCGCCACCAGTCCTTCAGGCGCCGCTTCCTCGCTTTCCACTCCGGAAACGGACGCTGCGGGCGGCCCCTCCCACAAAAGCGCAAGCATCTTTGAAACCCGTGCTGGCGGGCCTTCAATGAGCATGGCGACGGCACCATCGGCCTCGTTGCGAACCCAGCCGCGTAACTCGAGCCTTTGTGCCTCGCGCTGGACCCATGCGCGAAAGCCGACGCCCTGGACCTTTCCCGTTACGCGCGACCTGACCCTTCTATGTTCCTGCGACATCGCCTCTTTCTCCGGTTGCTGATCAACCTGCCTTTTCCGGCGTATAGCCAGCATCCCGGATCGCCTCTTCCGCACGGGCGGCATCGCCTTCGACGGTGACACGCTTGGTGTCCAGATCGACGGTCACGGTAGCGCCCGGCAGGGCCTGGTCGAGTGCAGAGCGGACGCTCTTCTCGCAGTGGCCGCAGGTCATGTCCGGGACGTTGAAAGTGGGTGTCATCGAGCAGTCTCCTTTTGTTGTTGTTGCCTTCTGCACCTTCCCACAGTGGGAGGGTCAAGCACGTTTCTTCGCGCGGACGGGAGCCGGAGCGGCACCCGCCAAGTCGTCGAGGATCGGGCAGTTGGGGCGGTCGTCGCCGCTGCAGCAATGGGATAGATGCTTCAGCGTCTTGACCATGCCCTGCATCTCCGCAATGCGCCGCTCCAGATCGACGATGTGAACCTCGGCAACCTCCTTGACGGAGGCGCTGGTGCGATCCTTGTCCTGCCAGAGCTTCAGGAGCGTCTCCGTCTCCTCGAGCGAGAAGCCGAGATTGCGTGCGCGCTTGATGAAGCGAAGGATGTGCACCTCCTCCTCTCCATAGACGCGGTAGTTGTTGCCGGTGCGGCCCATGGGCCGGATCAGGCCGATCTGCTCGTAATAACGGATCATCTTGGCGGAGACGCCGGAGGCTTCGGATGCCTGGCCGATGTTCATGGCTTTTCCCCTACTTGACCTTGACCGCGCGCAGCCTCAGCGCATTGAGGACGACGAAGACGCTGGAGAAGGCCATGGCGCCGGCGGCGATCATCGGCGACAGCTGGATGCCGAAGGCCGGATAGAGAACGCCGGCGGCAACCGGGATCAGCGCCACGTTGTAGCCGAAGGCCCAGAACAGGTTCTCCTTGATGTTGCGGATCGTCGCCCGGCTGACGGCAATGGCATCGGCGACGCCGGAGAGCGCGCTGCCCGAGAGCACCACGTCGGCGCTTTCGATCGCCACATCCGTGCCGGTGCCGACGGCAATGCCGATATCGGCCTCGGCAAGTGCGGGCGCATCGTTGATGCCGTCGCCGACGAAGGCGAGCTTGCGGCCTCCGGCGCGAAGGTCATGGATGGCGGCAACCTTTCCGTCGGGCAGGACTTCCGCCACGACCCGGTCGATGCCTGCCTGGCGGGCGACGGCTTCGGCCGTGCGGCGGTTGTCGCCGGTGACCATGGCAACGGTCAGGCCCATGTCATTCATCGCGGCGATCGCCGCGGCGCTGCCCGGCTTGATCGGGTCGGCGACGGCGATCGCAGCCGCGACCTTGCCGTCGATGGCGGCATAGAGCGGCGTCTTGCCCTCATCCCCCAGCTTGGCGGCAGCCTCCGCGAAGGATGCGACGGAAAGCCCGAGCTTTTCCATGAACCGGTCGGCGCCAACGGCGCTCCGACGACCGGCAACGTCGGCCTCAATGCCGTAGCCGGCGGTGGCCTGGAAGCCGGCTGCCTCGGGCACGGCAAGCCCCTTTTCCTCTCCCGCCTTTGCGATGGCCTCGGCGATCGGGTGTTCGGAGCGGGCCTCGACGGCCGCGACGAGGGAAAGGACCTCGTCCTCGGTAAAGCCTTCGGCCGCGACGAGATCGGTCAGTTCCGGCTGGCCCTTGGTGATCGTGCCGGTCTTGTCGAAAACGACCATATCGACCGAGCGCAGTTCCTGCAACGCATCGCCCTTGCGGAAGAGGACGCCGAGTTCGGCGGCGCGGCCGGACCCCACCATGATCGAGGTCGGCACCGCGAGACCCATGGCACAAGGGCAGGCGATGATGAGCACCGCAACGGCGGCGACCACCGCGTGGCTGAGCGAGGGGCCGAAGACGAGCCAGGCGAAGAAGGTTGCGACGGCGAGCGTGATGACGGCCGGCACGAACCAGGCGGTCACCTTGTCGACCATGGTCTGGATCGGCAGCTTGGCGCCTTGAGCCTGCTCCACCATGCGGATGATCTGCGCCAGCATGGTATCGCGGCCGACCTTTTCGGCCTTGAAGCGGAAGGAGCCGGTCTTGTTGATGGTGCCGCCGATGACGGTGGCGCCCTCGCCTTTCTCGACCGGTAGGGGCTCGCCGGAGATCATCGATTCATCGACATGCGAGGCGCCGTCGATAACGGTGCCGTCCACGGCCACGCGCTCGCCGGGCCGTATGACGACCACGTCACCCACCACGACCTCCTCAGTCGGGATATCTAGGGCCGTGCCGTCGCGCTCGACGCGGGCGGTCTTGGCCTGCAGGCCGGCGAGCTTGGAGATCGCCTGGCTGGCGCGGCCGCTGGCGCGCGCCTCCAGCATGCGGCCGAAGAGGATCAGCGTGACGATGACGGT
>JAEWOP010000172.1 GCA_023399635.1 Pseudomonadota bacterium | reverse complement strand
GGCAACATCGGGCTTCACCACGTGCACCACAGATCGAGCCTCATTCCCTTCTACAGGCTACCCGAAGTCCTACACCGACACCCCGAACTCGCCGCCATTGGGCGCGTGAGCCTTAGGGATAGCGTGGGCTGCGTCAGGTTGGTTCTTTGGGACGAGGAACGTGCAAGGCTAGTTCGTTTCCGAGATGTTCACGGGCGCGGAGCCTAAAGGGACGGCCCCCTACCTCGACTAGCTCTATCCGCCCCAGCCTTGGTGCCGGCAATGTTCTTCCGCCGCCTCGATGGCCGTGTTTCTGTCCGAGAAGGGCCCAAGCAATCTTACGTTGCCGCGGAACGAGACGAGGACGCTCTTGGTGAGCACGTCGTAGATGATGCGCATTTCGCGCTCGTAGGGGGCGCTGCTGACCATGGTGCTTGCCCTAAGGAGTGAGAGACGATCCTTTGACGGTCTCAATCGTCGCCGTTGCCGTGACGATCATCACGGTCTTGCCGTCGGTATCGATGACATTGACCGTCATTGAAGAGGGGTCCCCATGTCGAAGCAGCCGATCCCTGACAAGGTCTTCGATCGTTTCAACGGCTTCAGCCCGCACCTCGTCGACGCTCGTACATTCCGATCCCTCGTCGTCGCGGGTCTGAGTTCCATTGTATATGTTGAAGAAATAGCGAGCCATGCTCATGCTCCGTCTCGGGCAAGAGCTACTTAACTCTCAGTCGTCACCGCCAAGTCACTGGACGACACAGTAGCTAAGATAGCGCTCAACTCGCCGTTCTCCTAATATATTCGTTCCGTACCGGTCACGTACAAGCGACACTACGTCGTCTTGCATTTCTGCCGATAGCACGGAAGGTTGGCTCGCATCCTAGCTGGATGGAAAGAGGAGCGCGTACTCGGCCTCAGGCCTGCCATAGGATTCCCGGGCGAAGTCTTCCAGAGCCTTCCGGTTCCTGATGATGACGCGCCCTCGCTCCGCACGAATGAACCGGTTTCCCTCCAACACATGCAAGGAGGTGGTGACGCTTGGGCGACGAACGGCGAGCATCAGGGCCATGTACTCGTGGGTGATCTGAAACTCGTCCTGTCGCAACCGATCGTGACACATCAGCAGCCAACGTCCGAGACGTTCGTCTACCTGGTGAAGTGCGTTGGTCAGTGCGGTATAGGACACCTGTGTCGCCAGATTGTGAGCTGACCGATGCAGACGATTGGAGAAGACTTGGCATACAGGCATCACTGCCCACATGTCCTCTACCTTGATGCGATGGCCGTGACCCGCTCCCTGAATTATCACTTCATGAAAGCTTATTGATGAACCAACGGCTGGCGGCGTCGGAGCGAAGCCTTCGTAGCCAAACATTCCTGCTTCAACTTTCTGTCCTTCCGGCGAGACCGAAACGATAGAGCCAAGGCCCTCTTCCAGGAAATAAACATGCTCAATCGCCTCTTCAGGCAAAGCGAGCTTCAAAGCCTTTGGCAGGTTGATAGGTTCGAGAAGAGGCTCAATGGCAGCGAGTTCGTCGTGGGGAAGTCCGGCCAAGAGTCTGTTTTGATATGAGGAGAGCGGCATCGTAGCCCCTCCTGTCTTGGGCAAGAGTTGCTATCTCCTTGCCGTCCGCGCCCTGATCGTCTGCGAACGATGCCTCACGATAGCATGCTTTTTCGGAACGTCGGTATCGTCTGCTGGCGAACGAAAGCTCGACGACTATTGGACCGTGATGTCTGCTTCGGGCCGCACAGCGACAAAGCGTGCTATGATCCGACCGCCTGAAGAGAGGCGACGTGGTGGGAGGTGTGGCGGAGGCTTTGGCATGGACACCGCCGTACTGCGTAATCGATATCCATGGAACAAGGGAATTCTAGTCGGCCAGAAGCGGCCACTGCAGCCGAAGAACGTGTGGTCGATCCGCGTTCGACTGGAGATGAGCGGCGCGATCCGGGAACTGGCGCTCTTTAACCTCGCCATCGATAGCAAGCTTCGTGCTTGTGACCTCGTCAAGCTGAAGGTTGACGATTTATGGTCCGGCAGTTCGATCCGAGATCGGGCCACCGTCATCCAGAAGAAGACGAAGCGGCCTGTGCAGTTCGAGGTCACCGAACAGACCAAGATCGCGCTTGCGGCGTGGCTCCCCTTTGTTCGAAGGACCGGCAGCAGCTATCTGTTTCCGAGCAATCGGAAGAGGTCGCAGCATCTTTCGACAAGGCAGTATGCTCGGATTGTCCAGCGATGGGTCGCGTCAATCGGGCTCGATGCCAGCGCATATGGCACCCACTCTATGAGGAGAACCAAGGCAGCACAGATTTATAAAAAGACGGGCAATCTGCGGGCGGTCCAGATTCTGCTCGGTCACACGAAGCTCGAAAGCACCGTCCGATACCTCGGCGTCGAGATAGACGATGCGCTCAGGATTGCGGAGCAAATTGAGCTTTAGGTTCTTGACCATCGGCGACAGCCGGTGGTCTCTCTCGCGCCAATAGCGGCCATCAAAGCTGAGAAACACGGGGTGCCGCTTGACTGAATGCAGTGCGAATGGCGGGCCCGCCCTACGCGGGCCCTCTATTCGTGATCGTGCCTGATTGTGGGAAGTTCAGCGAGTTCAGGCGACCTGCTTGTCAGACTCAATCTGGAGCGGCCGGGCCGCCGTCCCATTGCCTATCTCGATTCGCCGGGGCTTCATCGCCTCCGGCACTTCCTGCTTTAGGACAATTCGCAGGAGACCGTCGGAGAGCGACGCCGTCTCGACGTGAACATGGTCAGCCAGTTCGAAGCGACGCTCGAACGACTGTCCGCCAATGCCCCGATGTAGGTACTCCCCTTCCTTCTTCTCTGCTTTCGACCCTTTGATGATCAGGACGTTGCGCTCCTGGGTCACGTCGAGATCGCTCTGGCTGAAGCCTGCGACTGCCATGGTGATCGCATACTCGTCATCGCCAAGCTTGACGATGTCGTAGGGTGGCCAGAGGTCAACCGCCTGCAGGCGCTGCGCGTTATTGAGAAGGTTGAACACACGGTCGAAGCCAATGCTGGACCGGTAGAGGGGTGCGAAATCAAGTTCCGTTCTCATTACCATATCCTCCGTAAAGCAACATGGATTGGAGACGCCACCGAAAACCTGCGTCTCCGGCCTATCGGCCCCTACTAAGGCTGCCGATGCAATGAATCTGGTTGGCGAAAAATGCCTGTTCAAGAACCTGGGAGGAAATTTTTCGCCGCCGCGTAATCCCGCTCTGGTATGGGGCAATCAGCTACCCGCCAACCTGGCTTGCTGTGCAGTAAGCGCCTGCGTTCGCTCCCGTCGACATATACGGTTTCCCTATCAGATTTAGTGACCTGAGTGGTGTTCCGACTTGAACGGAAGGACGCGGCAAACCACATCGATAATCGGCGTTGGCCACAGCGCCTTCCTTGTTGATCACAAACAGAATCAGTGAGGTGGAAATGATCTCGAAGCTCTTTGATCGTCCGGTGTATCTGAAGGAACAAAAGAACCTCGTCCGCGAGATTACGGCCGTGGAGGAGGCGATTGATTATCTGGAGGATTGGCCAGAACGGGAACGGGACCTGATCCATGAGGCGGCCTTGAGGACCTGCTACATGGCACATGACGGTTTGAAACCTCTTCGGGCAGCACGCGATGCGATACGCTCTTTTGCTAAGAAGAAGGGCATCCTTGCCAAGGAACCTGCTGTGAAGCCTTGGATGATCAGGCCTGTTGGCGGTAGCGGCAGGGCATCGCTCTAACCCGTTGAGGCGAGAGGTTGGAGATGCTGCCTCTCGCCTTCATCAAGGCCACATGGGCGCAGAGTCGGCTTCGCTTCTTCCCGCCGCCGCTCTGCAACGGGCGCGGACCTCCGACCACACATCGATAAGGTAACGTGGCAGGTACACACATTCATCTGAGTGACGGCCTTGACCTTCCCACGTTGGAAGCACCAGCATCGGCAGCCTGGCAATCGATGCCAAGCGACCACCGACCATAATGGCACCCGAACATTGATAAAGATCAAGGTGCGTAATGGGAGGCGTGGCATGGTGAGATGACGGAGGATCGACAATGCGCACGTTAGCACAGAGAGCGTTGGTATGGAGGCTGCTCGCGGCACTCCTTGCTGTTGCTCTCATGTTCAGTGCGCCGGTTACGCATGCGGCGCCCCAGACCTGCCTGGACGGACACCACCAGATGGTGGACGATGATCCGGGCGACGAGAATTCCAAGGCCCAGCATTCTCCCAAACAGAACTGTTGCAGCGTCATCTGCGTCTTCTGCCTCGCAGTCGTTGCACAACCAGCAGGATCGGCGCACTCGGTCCTGCTTCTGGCTAGGGTCTTGGATGTCGCTGACGATGTCGCAGGCCACGACCCGTCTCCTAGCTTCGAACCCCCTCGATCCATTGGTTGATGAACTGCTCGCCGCTGGCGGGCCATTCCCACCATTGGGCCGATCACGGCCAAGAAGATCGAGAGAACGTCATGTTTCGTCGTCAATTTCTGAAGACGCTCGCCGTCAGTGCGGCAGCTATTTCACCCCTTGCACAGAAGTCCTGGGCGCTCACGAGCACAGGATTGCAGTCACCCATCGAACTCGCAGTCACCAAGCGCTCCATTGAAGTAAATGGCCGATCCGCCAGCGTCTTCGGTCTTGTTCAGGGCAATGGACGGAGCGGCCTCGTCCTGGATGCGGAAGACGGCTTCAATGTCATCCTGTCCAACACCACGGATGAAGCGACGCTCATTCACTGGCATGGGCTTACCCCTCCATGGGAGCTGGACGGTGTCCCCGACAATCCGGCAGCGCTCCTCACTGCAGGAGAGAAACGGCACTACCAGTTCGATCTCGCAGGCGGCGGCACCCACTGGATGCACGCCCATACACTACAGGAACAAAGCCTGTTGGCGGCACCGCTGATCGTGCGGACGGCGGAGGACCGCGCTCGTGACGAGCAGGACGTCGTCATCCTTCTTCACGACTTCTCTTTCAAGTCGCCGGAGGAATTGCTGGCGGAACTGCAGCAAGGTTCCGCAATGGGCGGCGGACACGGTGGCGGCTCGATGCCGATGGATCACGGGAGCATGATGTCCAACATGGCGCAAATGCACGGCGGCGGCATGCCCATGGGTGGCATGGCGATGGGCGGCATGGGCATGGGCGGCATGGGCATGATGGACCTGAACGACATCGAGTATGATGCGTACCTCGCCAATGACCGCACGCTGGACGATCCGGAGATCGTGCAGGTCGAGAAGGGTGGCCGCGTTCGGCTACGCATCATCAATGGTGCAACGGCGACCGCCTTCACCATCGACACGGGAACCGTCGTGGGAAGTCTGGCCGCCGTCGATGGCATGGCCATCGAGCCCGTCACCGGCACCCGCTTCCCGATCAGCATGGGCCAGCGGTTGGATATCGTACTGCAACTCCCGCTGGGCACCGCGTCACTTCCGATCCTTGCCTTACGCGAAGGCTCCGAGGAGCAGACAGGCGTCATCCTCGCAACGGCGGACGCGACCATTTCGAAGGTTGCCACAAAAGCTTCTTCCGCCGGACCGGTCCTCGACCTTTCACTGGAGGCGATCCTCAAAGCGACGTCACCTCTGGACGAACGGCCCGCAACGAAGACCTATCCTCTGATCCTCTCCGGCAGCATGACCGGCTACTCATGGGGGATCAGCGGCGATGCGATGGCCGTCAATCCTGATGACAGGGTCCGCCTCGTGATGCGCAACATGTCGATGATGACACACCCGATGCACCTTCACGGACACCATTTCCAGGTGGTCGGCATCAACGGACAAGGCATGCGGGGAGCCGTGAGGGATACGGTTCATGTTCCTCCCATGGCAGAGGTTGCTATCGAGTTCGATGCGAGCAACCCGGGCCGCTGGCCGTTCCACTGCCACCACCTCTACCACATGGCGGCAGGGATGATGTCCTTCGTGTCCTATAATCGCGCGATCTGATCGGAGAGCGGAGATGAAGCACGAACATCACGGCCATCATGCTCACGATGATCATCATCAAGAGCATGACCATGAGCACCACCATCAGGTGGCAGAGAAGCAAGTACCTCCTCCGGTCATGCTGGGGGAAGGCGTCATCTACACCTGCCCGATGCATCCGCAGGTGAGGCAGATCGGCCCCGGCAACTGCCCGATCTGCGGCATGGCACTGGAGCCGGAAGTGGCGACCCTGGGAACGGGTCCAAGTCCGGAACTGGTGGACATGAGCCGACGGTTCTGGATTGGCCTCGTCCTCAGCATCCCGGTCCTTGCCTTGGAGATGGGTGGCCATCTCACGAATCTCCACATGATACTGGGGCCACAGACGTCGAACTGGCTGCAGATGGTACTCGCGACACCGGTTGTCCTCTGGGCGGGCTGGCCGTTCTTTGAACGGGGTTGGAAGTCCCTGGTGACCCGTCATTTGAACATGTTCACCCTGATTGCGATGGGGACGGGTGCCGCCTGGATTTACAGCGACGTTGCAACGGTTGCGCCAGGCGTCTTTCCCGACACGTTCCGCGCGGAAGAAGGTTCAGTCGCCGTCTACTTCGAGGCGGCCGCCGTCATCACCGTCCTGGTCCTGCTCGGGCAGGTTCTGGAACTGAGGGCACGCGAACAGACAGGCGGGGCGATCCGCGCGCTTCTCGATCTGGCACCAAAGACGGCGCGTCGGGTTCTTGCGGATGGGACGGACGAGGATGTCGGTCTTGACGCCGTGGCCGTCGGCGACCGCCTCCGGGTTCGACCGGGAGAGAAAGTTCCTGTTGATGGTGTGCTTCTGGAGGGCCGCAGCTCTGTGGACGAATCCATGATCACCGGCGAGTCGATGCCGGTCACCAAGGAGGTCGGGTCGACGCTCATCGGCGGCACCATGAACCAGACCGGTGGCTTCATCATGGAGGCGGGCAAGGTCGGACGCGACACGATGCTCTCCCAGATTGTTCGCATGGTCGCGGACGCCCAACGCTCTCGCGCACCCATCCAGCGCCTCGCAGATGAGGTCTCGGGATGGTTCGTTCCGGTCGTCATTGTGGTTGCGCTCGTCGCCTTTGCCGCCTGGATGATCTATGGGCCTGAGCCTCGCTTCGCCCACGGCCTGGTGGCAGCCGTCGCCGTTCTTATCATTGCCTGCCCCTGTGCCCTGGGGCTTGCGACACCTATGTCGATCATGGTCGGTGTCGGTCGGGGAGCTAGTCTCGGCGTACTGATCAAGAACGCGGAGGCACTGGAGCGCTTCGAAAAGGTCGACACGCTCGTGGTCGACAAGACCGGAACCCTGACAGAGGGACGGCCCAAGGTCACGGCCATTGCACCAGCGGAAGGCATCTCCGAAGACGAGCTGCTGCGGCTGGCCGCCACGGTCGAACGCTCAAGCGAACATCCGCTGGCGCTCGCGATTGTCAATGCGGCAGGTGAGCGTAGCATCGCCCTGGGAGATGCCATCGATTTCGACAGCCCTGTGGGCAAGGGAGTGACGGGGACGGTCGATGGAAAGCGGCTGATCCTCGGCAGTCACCGCATCATGGGGGAAGAGGGTGTCGACGTCAGCGCCATGACCGCGAAGGCGGAAGAGCTGCGCAACGAAGGCGCTACCGTCATATTCACCGCCATCGATGGCAGGCTGGCAGGTCTGTTTGCTATCGCCGATCCCATCAAGCCGACGACACCGGATGCGGTGAAGGCGCTTGTCGAAGACGGTGTTCGGGTCGTGATGCTGACGGGCGACAACAAGACGACCGCTCATGCCGTCGCGCGTCGCCTCGGGATTACTGAGGTGGAGGCGGAAGTCCTGCCCGAGGACAAGAGCAAGATCGTCTCGCGCCTGCGCAGTGAAGGCAGGATCGTCGCCATGGCGGGCGATGGTGTGAATGATGCTCCCGCGCTTGCGGCGGCCGATGTCGGCGTGGCTATGGGAACGGGAACCGACGTCGCCATCGAAAGCGCGGGCGTCACCCTCCTGAAGGGAGACCTGCAGGGCATTGTCCGGGCACGGCAGATGAGCCGCGCCACGATGAGCAACATCAGGCAGAACCTCTTCTTCGCCTTCATCTACAATGCTGCAGGCGTGCCTGTCGCGGCGGGCGTCCTCTATCCCGTCTTCGGTCTGTTGCTCTCACCGATCATCGCGGCGGCGGCAATGGCATTGTCTTCGGTCAGTGTGATCGCCAACTCTCTCAGGTTGAGGAGCATGAAGATATGACGGTCAACCGCACGCTCCTGCTGATGGGCGCATCCCTGGCCCTGATCCTGGTGTTCTACATCCTTCGTGAGCACTGGGGGCACGTTCTGGGCTACGCCCCCTACCTGATCCTGCTGGTCTGCCCACTGATGCACCTGTTTCATCGACATGGCGGTCACGGCCACAAGGATCACCGGTCGTGACCTACCAGCGGTCGGCATCGAGCACTGTAGCCTTGTCGGCATTGGCCGAACGGGTTTTCGAGTTGCTCGACAATCCGGCCTTCCTCGGTGCGCACATGGAAGAGCCCTCGGTCATGATGCTGGGGGCTTCCATGAAGTACGACTTGGACGAAGCGGAAGGACGTGCCGTCGGCTCCGTCATTAGGATGAGGGGGTCGATACTCGGTCTGGCGCTCTCCGTGGAGGAAGTCATGACGGAACGGCATCCTCCGCTCTCAAAGACTTGGGAGACGCGCGGAACGGTGCGTCTCCTCGTCATCGGTTCCTACCGTATGGGATTCAGGATCAGTCCCGCCAGATCGGGATGCAGCCTGAACGTCAGGATCGAGTACAACCTGCCCACCCATCTCCCCGATAGGCTGCTGGGGCGCTTGCTGGGCGGGTTCTACGCCAACTGGTGCGTGACGAAGATGACCGCCGGAGCAATTGCGCATTTCCGCTCTGTTCAGCCGACGCCGTAACTCCGGAGCCGACACTGCAGGCGATCACGAAGATGCGAGCGAGGCTTCTATTTGCGGCATCGCAAGGATGCTCCGACGGACGCAGTGTCCAATAATAGGCAACGCAGACATAAATAGCAGGACCAGAATTATGACCAGTAGAACACTCTTCCGCGCCGCCGTCGCCGTCGCACTCCTGTCGGCGACGGCAATGCCGGTGCTGGCCGACGCCACCCACAACCATCCGGCGGCGAACGGGACCGCTGCCGCTCCCCTCGATATCGTACGGGCGGCGACAGACCTTGCTCCGCCAGTAGGTGCGAGGGGACCGGAAACGATCAAGGTGAAGCTCGACACGGTCGAAGTTACTGGCAGCCTGGCGGACGGGGCGACCTACCACTACTGGACCTTCAACAAGAAGGTTCCGGGCCCCTTCGTCCGAGCAAGAGTCGGCGACACCGTCGAAGTTGAACTGACCAACCTTGCCGATAGCAGTGAACGCCACAGCGTCGACTTCCATGCGGTCACGGGACCGGGAGGCGGAGCGGAGGCGACGGACGCCGCACCCGGCGAGACCAAGGGCTTCACCTTCAAAGCAATGAAGCCCGGCCTTTACGTTTACCACTGCGCCGTACCGCTTGCGGCACACCACATTGCCAACGGCATGTACGGGTTGATCCTGGTGGAACCGGAAGGTGGTCTTCCTCCGGTGGACCGCGAATTCTACGTGATGCAGGGCGAGGTTTACACGGAGCAGGCCTATGGCACGAAGGGCAAACTCACTGAGAGCATCGACAGGCTGATGGACGAGACGCCGGAATACTATGTGTTCAACGGCGCGGCCAACGCACTGACCGGCGACGATGCGCTGACCGCGAAAGTCGGCGAGACTGTCCGCATCTACTTCGGTGTCGGCGGCCCCAACAAGACGTCGAGCTTCCACGTGATCGGCGAAATCTTCGACAAGGTGTATCAGCTCGCGTCGCTGACGACGGAGCCGCTGACCGACGTGCAGACCATCACGGTTCCGCCCGGCGGAGCTGCGGTGGTCGACATGACGATGGACGTTCCCGGTGAGTACGTGCTGGTGGACCATGCTCTGTCACGGGCAGCGCGTGGTCTGGTGGGCAAGCTCGTCGTCGACGGAAACGAGCAGACGGAAATCTTCCAAGCAGCAACGACACGCACTGCCCAGGCGGAACACGGTAAACACGAGACACACTGATCGACGGCGCAGGTGGCGGGGTGCTAACAACATTTCCTGCCTCCTGCGCTTGAACGCTTCGAAGAAGGTGGTCGGAGATAGTCACGCGTCGCGCTAGCCGCCGCACTGGTAGTAACCTGAATATCCCACGCGCAGGCTCTCACCAATCGCGAATACCATGTCGGCTTCCACCTTCTCTTCCGCTTGGACATCATCGGCGGAGAGAGTGACGCTGATGGGCCCAGAGGTCAGGACGAGGTTGCCGTCCCCGCCAGCTGGCTGCAGTTCCACTAGGTGAGCGTTCACCTTTAGGACAGCAGTTGTCGCGGTACCGCCCGGTGTTCCCTTGAGGGCCAGTATCGGCTTGCCAGCACTGGTGTACCTGAACGTGCACTGTGCAGGCGAACCAAGGACTTTGGCGATCTCCGCGTCCACCATCGTCGCCGGATCGAGTGTGGGTATATCTGCGCCAGCTATGGCCTCCTCACCGGATAGCACGCGTGCGGCCTCTTCGGAACGCGGGGGATTGATGATGTCGTCAGCAGCTTCCCGTTCGCCACATCCCGACAGGAGACTGGCCGAGGTAAGGACCAGCAGTGAAAGGAGGGAGTTCTTCATCAGTCACGCTCCTCCAGGTCCTCGATCAGATACTTCATCTCTGCAATCTCCCGCTCCTGGGCCTCGATGATCTCGTCGGCCAGCTTTCGAACGCGGGGATCGGAAATCTGCGCACGCTCACTCGTCATGATGGCAATCGAATGATGCGGGATCATCGCGCTCATGTACTCGGCGTCGTCGACGGTCACCTGGCTGCGGACGAGCCACAGCGACAAGGCGAAGACCGCGACGGACCCGCCAAAGATGGCCATGTTGAGCATCTTCTTCTTGTACATCCCGAGCATGAAGGCGAGCATGATGACCGCCATAGTCGATCCCATGACCAGGGCCATCCAGGCTCGGGTCTCGCTCCAGAAGACGTGCTCCAGCGCGTAGGTGTTCAGATACATCAGACCGTACATTACGACCGTCGATGTCGCGATCATGGCGGCAAAGCGCCAGTAGGACATTCCCATTAGATGTTCTCCTTCGGCTCCTGGTGGATTACGCAATACCGCTGATCCGGCCGAGTTGATGCGTTTGACTATGCTTCACCCGTCGCCCCGCGCCCTTCCGGGTCCTCGGGCGCAGCGGGATACTGCCAGGATCGGGAGTGCGAAAAAGCAGCATGCACACAGCATGAACCCCAGGTGGGTACGGAAGGAGAGACCCCGTCCGTACCCATGCTTCCGCAGGGGCTACTGCGCCATACGCTCGCAGCTTTCGGCACACTTGCGGCAGGCATCGACGCAAGCCTGCATGTCGCCGACACGTTCGCAGTCGTCGGCGCACTGGCGGCATATTTCCGCGCACACGCGGCAGGTGTGCTTGTGGTGCTCTGTACCGATCAGCATGAAATGGGCCGAGGTGCGGCAGATTTCGGCGCAGGCCATCATCAGCTTGAAGTGTTTCGGCTCCGTATGCTGGCCACCCATTTCGAGGCAATGTCCCATCGCCATGGAAAGGCACTCGCTGTGGCAGGCCAGACAGTTGTCGATGCACTGCTTCATTTCCGGGGAGATGTGGTGCATGGCGTTACTCCTTCACTTCCTTCCCGACCCACTCAGTCAGTCGCTCGACCTCTTTCATCTGATCATCGATGACCTTCTGCGCGGTCGCCTTGGCCTCTTCATTGTCGCCGTGCTCCAGCTCGACCTTCGCCATGTCGATTGCACCCAGATGATGGGCAATCAGACCGCAGATGAAGGAGACGTCGGGATCGTCCTTCATCATCCCCTGCATCATCTTCTGGTTCATCGACATCATCGCCTCCAGCGAGGCCTGCTGATAGTCAGTGAGGTCGGGCATCGGGCCCTGACCACTGTTGGAGCCTTGTCCGCCCATCGGCATCTGCTGACTGCTCATCGGCATCTCGCCACCCATTGGCATGTCCGACATCGGCATGTCGCCCTTGCACTTGTCGGGGAATGTTGCGTCGGCTGCGGCAGGATGAACCGATGCGAGTATTGCAGCGGAGAGCGCGAGCGCGGCGGCTGCGTGTTTGACGTACGTGTTCATGTTGAACTCCTGTTGTTTTGAGAAACGTGACTCAAACAGCAGGGGTTCTGGGAGGGGGATCAATCGCAGTCGGGAGGAGAAGCGGCCGCTCCGGTCTGACGTGCACATGCAGCTGGCCAAATGGTACCGCAGGCGGAGCATAAACTAGCGGCTGAGGAAGGATCGGACAGCAGTGCATCTGCGCGCAACACGTTCTGGCAAGTTGAACATCCAGGCCATCGCGTTGGCTGTCCAATGCCTGGTGACCCGCCTGCACCTCCGGGCAATGGTGGCTCGGCGCGGCGAAGGCAGGAGCCGTAGCGAAGAGCCCGATGATAAGCAGCGTCGCTGCCATCACCGATAATCCTGCCTTCAAAAAGTCCGATAGGGACATCCTTCGGTCTCCGCGCTCGATGGCTGGAAACACCGGAGCAAAGGAGAAAGTTCCGGCAGCGATTACGTGCCCCGTCGTCACTCCTGCAAACCTTCCCATAGGATAGATGTTCTAGCGCCACACAAAGGACGAGATGTCCGTGCTGTAGAGGCTGGTCGATTGACAACCGTCAAGCCGACGGCGATTCTTTGGACATGAGTGGGATGTTGAGAATCACATCGCAGGTTTTGATGCTGATCTTCAGGTTGGCGGTCGTGCTGTCGCTGGCTGGCTACAGCATGTCGGCCGCCAATGCCGCTATGCATCCCGCCATGCCTGACTCCGTCTCCTTCGTTGAAGGTGATCATTCGGCTCATGGCGCTCATGCTCACCCCAAGATAGCCGATGACGGACATCATTCCGAGCATGCTGCTGAAAGCGAAGGCGACACTGCGGATAACAGCTGCTGCCAGGATTACTGTGGCGTGTTCGCAATTGATTCTCCCATGCCGAAACTCGCCCACCCGGTGGCCGTATCCATCAAGGGCTTCATGAACGACCTACGGGCGTTCGGCGAGTGTCCGGCTCTTCATCGGCCACCTAACATCTGAGAACCGACACCCGCCTGACGGGCTTGCTGTACCTGAGCACTTCGAGTGCCTGGTGCTGTCGTGACTATATTCTCGGAAATTCACCATGAAGCTGACATTCCTATTGGTGGGCGTCCCGCTCTTTGTGAGCGGATGCACCTCCACGCTACCTGAAGTCGTGGCCTCGACCGGCCATCCAGACACTGTGACTGACGTCCGACCGGTCCGTTACCAGAATCCCATTGGCGCATACACGCATCGCACTCCTGTCGATCCCAAACCCTGGCGCGGTCTCAACGACGCCCAGGCCCCGAAAGGGGGAGCCTGATGCTCGGCAGGAAGATCAAGGTTCTCTCAGTGCTGGCATTGCCGCTCATCGCGGCAGGCTGCGTTTCTACCGACTACGCCGCCAAGGATGCCGGATTCCTGAATGTCTCTCTCAAGGCCGGAGAGGCGACAGGCAAGCAGACGGTATGGGTGCAGAACCAGCAGCACGCCCAGGTCGTACGCGACCGCGTCAGGACGCTGATGGCCAGGAAGACGGTGGACGCCGAGACTGCTGTTCAAGTGGCACTGCTCAACAACAAGGGCCTTCAGGCGGCCTATGCCGACCTCGGTGACAGTGCAGCAGATGCCTGGCAGACGCAGCTTTCGGTTCTGCCCAAGTTCTCGGTTGGCGTCTCCGGTATCGGCACACCCGGGCTTGAAGCATACAGGGTGGTGGAAGGTGCCATCGCGGCAAACATCCTGTCATTGGTGACCTATGACAGGAACATGAAGATCGCGGAGACACGCTTCCGGCAGGCGCAGCTCAATGCGGCGCTCGCAACCATCTCGCTTGCCGCCGATACCCGCCGGGCCTGGATCAACGCGGTCGCGGCATGGGAGAATGTCGCCTACCTCAACCGCGCGCGCGCTGCGGCAGAGGCGGCGTCTGATTTGACCCAGAAATTGGGTGAAGCGGGGTCGATGCCCAAGGGAGAGCAAGCCCGGGAGCATGTGTTCTATGCCGAGCTGACGGGCGAAACCGCGAAGGCAAGATTGGCTGCGGGGCTGGCGAAGGAAGAGCTGATCCGGCTGATGGGACTGTCTGGGTCCGACATCGAGTTCCAGATACCGAACCAGCTCCCGTCATTGCCTCGGGTCCTGATCAAACGAGACGACATCGAGGCCGAAGCAATCCACAAGCGCATCGATCTCCAAATCGCCCGACTGGAGCTTCAGGCGACGGCGCAGTCCTACAAGCTGGAGGACGCAACCCGGATCGTCACGGACATCGAGCTGGTGGGCATGGTGGAGAAGGAGCGCGAACGCGAGGATCATGGCATCGTCTCCGAAGTGTCGCGGACCGCTTCGCTGGAATTCACGATCCCGATCTTCGATTCCGGTCAGGCGCGGCTCCGAAAAGGCGAGTTGGCCTACATGCGGGCGGCCAACCAACTGGCGGAAAAGGCGGTCAACGCTCGCTCGGAGGCGAGGTCCGCCTACCAGGCGTACCGCTCCAACTACGACATCGCGCGCCACTACAGGAACAACGTTCTTCCCTTGCGCAAGGCGGTCGAGGAGCAGTCGCTGCTCACCTACAACGGCATGCTCACAAGCACATTCGAACTGATCTCGGACAGCCGGGACAGCGTCAATTCAGCCCTCCTCGCAGTCAACGCAAAGAGAGACTTCTGGCTAGCCGAAGCGAACCTCGCCCCCGCCATCTATGGCGGCAGCGCCGGTGCGCCTTCCGGTGAAACGGAGGTCCCCTCAGCGGAAGCGGCCGAGAGCGGCGGGCACTAAAGGAAACGATCATGTTCAGCAGAAGACAATTACTGGGAGCAGGTGCGGCAGGTGCCGCATTGGTTTCCTCGCAGACGTGGGGCCGGACTTCCAACATGGGTTTGCCGGAGGCGGCACTGATGGATACGGCCGCCACCCAGACGCCGGTCAAGCCCACCACTGGGCCCGACTACAATCCGGTTGTTACCCTTAATGGATGGACCCTGCCGTTCCGGATGAACAATGGCGTCAAGGAATTCCATCTGGTAGCCGAGCCGGTCGAACGGGAGATGGCGGAAGGGATGACCGCCTATCTCTGGGGGTACAACGGCCAGTCCCCTGGGCCGACGATTGAAGCTGTCGAAGGTGACCGGGTCCGCATCTTCGTCACGAACAAGCTTCCGGAGCACACGACGATCCACTGGCATGGCATGATTCTGCCCTCTGGCATGGACGGTGTCGGCGGTCTCTCGCAGCCTCATATCCCGGTCGGCAAGACCTTCGTCTACGAGTTCGACCTCGTGAAGTCGGGTACCTTCATGTACCACCCGCATTCGGACGAAATGGTCCAGATGGCGATGGGCATGATGGGCTTCTTCGTGGTCCATCCCAAGGACCCGACGTTCATGCCAGTCGACCGCGATTTCGTCTTCCTTCTGAATGCCTTCGACATCGAGCCGGGCTCCTATGTCCCGCGCATCATGGAAATGACCGACTTCAATCTCTGGGCCTGGAACAGCCGCGTCTTTCCCGGCATCGACCCGCTTGTGGTTTCGAAGAACGACAAGGTCCGGGTCCGGGTCGGAAATCTGACGATGACCAACCATCCGATCCACATGCACGGCTACGACTTCGAAGTCACCTGCACGGATGGGGGCTGGGTGCGTCCGGAGGCCCGCTGGCCGGAGGTCAGCATCGACATCCCGGTTGGCGCGATGCGCGCCTACGACTTCGACGCCAAGTATGTCGGCGACTGGGCCATCCACTGCCACAAGTCGCACCACACCATGAATGCCATGGGCCATGACATTCCGACCTTCATAGGCGTCGACAAGAAGCAGGTCGCCAGCAAAATCCGCCGCTTCCAGCCCGAATACATGCCGATGGGCACCGCCGGTATGGCGGACATGGGCGAGATGTCGATGGAGATACCGGAGAACACAATCCCGATGATGACCGGCTGGGGGCCGCACGGCCCCATCGAGATGGGCGGCATGTTCTCGGTCGTGAAGGTTCGCGAGGGCATCTCCGCTGGCGATTACAGCGATCCCGGCTGGTACGAGAACCCGCCCGGCACCCAGGCATGGGAATGGACCGGAAGCCTCCCGGATGCGCCTAAAGCCACCGATGCGACGACAACAATCACCCCGAGCCATTCGGAACACCACTGATCGAAGCTCACCATGAGAAGGATATTGCCTATGAAGACTACATTGACGGGCCTGCTTCTGGCCTCGCTCGCAACCCCTGTCATCGCGGCCGGAAGCCACGCCGGAGGTCACGGAGAGATGGCGGTGGGCGAGCCGGGACAGAAGTCGAAGGTCACCCAGACGATCCGTGTCAGCATGAAGGAAACCGATGACGGCCGCATGGTCTTCAAACCGGACAGCTTCAAGGTCCGCAAGGGGCAGACGATCCGCTTTGCCGTGAAGAACGATGGTGAGGTGGACCATGAATTCGTTCTCGACCAGGAGGACAAGGTCATGGAGCACAAGGCGCTCATGGAGAAGTTCCCCGAGATGGAACACGACGATCCCAACGCAATCCGCCTGGCACCGGGCGAATCCGGGGAGATCGTCTGGAAGTTCACGAATGACGGCGTCTTCAGGGTCGCCTGCCTCGTGCCCGGCCACTACGACGCCGGAATGCACGGCAACGTCACCGTCGCCAAGAAGTAAGCAACGATAGGAGCACCACCATGAAAGCAATTCTCAACGTCGCGCTTGCCGCTGTCCTGACCTTGAGCGCGTTCACCGGGGCCTTCGCCCAGGAGTTCACCAAGGGTACGGTCAAGAAGGTCGACGCCAAGGCGAAGAAGGTGACCCTCATCCACGAGGAGTTGAAGAGCCTCGACATGCCAGCGATGACCATGGTCTTCTATGTTCAGGACGAGGCAATGCTGGAGAAAATGAAGCAGGGGTCAACGGTAGAGTTCGTCGCCGACCGTCTGAACGGAAAGCTGACTGTCACGCAGCTGAAGTAAAGGCCTTGGCCGCCCCGGCAACCCGTGGCGGCCAAACCCTACAGGAGAAACAGATGAAACGCAGAACATTCATCAGCCTGGCCGCATCGGCAGTAGCCGCTCCGGGCATGGTCCTAGCGGCAGCACCGAAGATGACGGTTCACAAGGACCCGAACTGCGGGTGCTGCGCCGCATGGGCTTCGGCCTTCGGCAAAGCCGGATATGACGTCAGAACCGTCAACGAAGCCGACATGGATGCCGTAAAGAACGGCCTCAAAGTCCCCTCTGATCTGTGGGGCTGCCATACGGCGGAAGTCGACGGCTACTACCTTGAAGGCCATGTCCCCCTGGAAGCTGCGGAGAAGCTTCTACGCGAACGTCCGCCGCTCGCGGGGCTTGCCGTCGCGGGTATGCCATCCGGCTCGCTTGGCATGGGGGATGCCCCCCGGGCTACCTATGACGTAATGGCCGTGCCTCGCGACGGTACAGCACCTTACGTCTATCTTGCAGTGAGACCGAGCTAGAGCATTCGCCGCTGCAAGGGGAACCGCCGCAAAGACGACTGCGAGGAACGCTTCAGACACTGGGCCTACAGCCCAAATGACGTCAGGATCGGGCAAGGCCCCTTCTTGCCTGAGGCGCATTCGCCGATCAGCCGTTCCAGAGCCTCGCGCGCCCTGTTCAATTCGGCGATCCGCTCATTGAGTGCGGCGAGACGTGCCCTGGCGGCCTCGCGAGCGCGCTCCCTGTCATCGCTCGCATCGAGATCGAGCAGTTCCCTGATCTCCTCCAGTGTGAATCCGGCCGACTGCGCCTGCTTGATGAACAGGAGCCTCCGGACGTCCTCGCTTCCATAGCGCCTGCCGCCTTCCAGCCGCTTCGGCGTCCGCAGAAGACCCTTACGCTGGTAGAACCTGATGGTTTCCACCCCGACTTTTCCTGTGGCCGCGAACTTTCCGATTGTCATATCCATAGGGGCTTGACTCCGTACCTTGGTACGGAACGTATGGTCTTACCAACGGTTTCACAAGACGAAGGAGACGTGAAAATGTTGGAGAGAACAGACCCCGCATTACTGGAAAAGAAGGCCATTCTCTATCGAATGGTCATGCCCGGGCATACATGCCCGTATGGCCTGAAGGCAAAGGACCTGCTCCGCCGCGAAGGCTACGAGGTCGAGGACCACCACCTGACCACCCGTGAAGAGACCGATGCGTTCAAGGCGAAGCATGGTGTCTCGACCACTCCGCAGGTATTTGTCAGCGGCTACCGTGTGGGCGGCCATGATGACCTGCGCAGGTTCCTCGGCAAGCCAGTGGCCGACCCCAAAGCGACCACCTATCGGCCGGTCATCGTTCTGTTTACGCTGACGGCTCTGATGGCTATCGCTGCAAGCTATGACGTCCTGGGCGACCCGTTCACGCTGCGCGCAGCAGAGTGGTTCATCGCCTTTTCCATGGTCGTCCTGGCGATGCTGAAGCTCCAGAACGTCGAGAGCTTCGCGACCATGTTCCTGAACTACGACCTCCTGGCGAAGCGTTGGGTTCCCTACAGCTACATCTATCCTTACGCGGAGGGGCTGGCGGGTGTCCTGATGGTGGCCGGAGTGGCGAACTGGCTCTCTGTCCCGGTGGCGCTATTCATCGGCACTATTGGAGCAGTCTCGGTCTTCAAGGCGGTCTACATCGACAGACGAGAGCTGAAATGCGCCTGCGTCGGCGGATCGAGCAATGTACCGCTCGGCTTCATCTCTCTGACCGAGAACCTGATGATGATCGCCATGGCGATCTGGATGGCGCTCGCTTCGACGGGGCTCGCCCCTAGTCATGCAATGTAGCGAGACAGCAAGATGCACCTAACCGGGCTGCCTGATGCCGGAAAGGCTCAGGCAGCCCGGTTAATGTCAGGTCTTCGCGGTCAGTACGAGGTTGGAGTACCGCTCGTTAGCGTGCCGTTGAAGTGGACGACGCGAATACCGGTCGGATTCCGTCCTAGCCTAGTTGTGCGGAGACTGGCCATTCGCCAGCATCAGATGGTGCATCTGGTGGTGCATGCCCTGCGCCATCACCCCGATGAAGCCCAAGGCGCGAAGCTTTGCGATCCCTGATGGATTATCCGGTGTAACCGTGAGAATCGCTCCGTCCGCGCTCTCAGTTGACGAAAACCTGTAGCCACTCTCGCCTTCCGTCGTGGAGGCGTGAGCCGATACCATCCTGCGAATGGAGCCGACGACCGAGCCCGTACCAGAGACCATGAAGCGAATGCTTCCGCCATCTTCCTGAACCTTAATACGAGCTGACATGGTCACGTTGTTCATGTCTATGAGGTGCTGACGCAAAGCCTCTATGTTGACCTTTGACCAGTCGGTCGTGGGATCGTTCTCCAGCAAATCGACAATTTCCTGAATGGCCGCGAAAGCGGCCTGCCCAGCTTCGATGGGAAATTCACCGTCGTCCGTCATGGCTGCATCGTCCATACCGTGCATGTGAGTTCCAGAATGTTCCTGGGCAGGGACGGACGTCGAAAACAGCAATAGAAGAGACAAAGCGGTAACCGGGAGGTTCATCTGCATTTCCTTTCATCGATCAAGAACCACCTTGTCATTTCGATGCAAACATTCACATGATAGCGATCATGTTTCATGAACTGATAGAGATGCCCGGAACCGAGCGGGTCTTCGACGAAGGTGCAGTCCTCTTTAGCAGAAACGACGTGGTGTCTTCTCTGATGCTGGTTCTTTCTGGGGAGGTACGGCTTGTTCGGCATCAGGATGATGGGCGTGCTGTAGTCCTGCAACGTGCCTCGGCAGGTTCGGTCCTGGCGGAAGCTTCGATGTTCAGCGACGTCTATCATTGTGAGGCCGTGGCAGTTGCTGTGTCCCGGGTTCGCATCATCGAGAGCCGACGGATAAGGTTGAAGTTCGCCAGAGAACCGGATTTTGCAGCAGCGTGGGCGGCCTATTTAGCTCACGAGATCAGGAACACCCGCATGCGTGCAGAAATCCTTGCGCTGAAGACAGTTGCCGAACGGCTGGATGCCTGGATCGCATGGCACGAGCAGCTTCCGTCAAAGGGGAAGTGGAGGCAAGTCGCAGAGGAGATCGGCGTGAGTCCGGAGGCGTTTTATCGGGAGCTTGCCAAGCGCTGCAGCAAGCCAAAATGAATCTAAGGAGTTGGTGGCTGTGCGGCTCGGGAGCATATCCAGTAGACCTGCGGCTGTGGCGGCAGGCGGCTTAGTTGGAACTCACCTCGAAACCCGATGTATGTCCGGCCGATGGCTTGCGCAGTGCTTGCTTTTCTCCTGCTTGTATTGGGAGGCAAGCAACTCCGGTGATGACCGCTTAGGGCCGACTGCGGACTAAGAGCCTCGGCGGCTTCGCGCCATTTGCAGCCATTGACCAGAGCCTTCTTGCGCATCATGTGTGGTCGGCACCGCGATTATTGGTGATCGAGACAGAACGCCTTTCTCTCCGACCACCATTCATCCCGGCTCCCAGGTACCGCAGACAGGCGGTTATGCTCCACTAAGGCAATGGACCATAAACCGCAGACTCTAGCGTTCGCACCCTAGCCGGAGGATACGCAGCCGTCGGATTTCCGCTGCCAACATCAGCATACCAGCCGCAACGAGAACCTCGATGCCCTCATCACGAGCGGCCATCACCGCCAAACCAGGCATATCCTTCATGAACCCAGGCTCGAGGGAAACGGTGTTCCCATTCATGTGCAACAACTCACGCTGCGCTCTAACGGTTGCGATTCCGCGTTCTATGAGCCGACGACGTTCGAGCGGAGCAATGTCGTGAATGGTATTTGCGGCCGCGAATAATTCCGAAATGAAGTCCGGTGTGTGTGTCACCTGCACTGCCGCCTAATGGAAGTTCCGTGCTTTAACTTTCAAGGTATCGATGTGCAGGTCCGGAATAAAGATGTCCCGGGTGGGCATCACTTGCTTCGGTGTGTCTCGAGGGTCAGGGCCGCCTCCACTCTTAACCTGGTCGCCCCTGCCGTGCGGCAGGGGGAACTCCCGATCCCGTTCGCCAAGGCTTGAAAGGTCGCTCGAGAAATCGAACAGACGCTGGGCGACAAGATGCACGACCTCCCCCTCCCTCTGTATCTTTCCGTGAATACCCATCATGCTGACCGTCATCAGAACGCGTCGCTGCTTCTCGAACAGCGACGGCCAAACGACGGCGCTCACGATGCCTGTCTCGTCTTCCAGTGTCAGGAACATGACCCCTTTGGCTGATCCCGGTCGTTGTCTCACGAGAACGAGCCCCGCCGTCCAGAGCCACCG
>JAEWOP010000122.1 GCA_023399635.1 Pseudomonadota bacterium | reverse complement strand
TATCCGGCCAAGGTGAAGTCGCTCTCCTGGTCGGTGAAGGGCAAGTGGCTGGCCTCCTCCGGCGCGCCGGCCGCGATCGTCTGGCCGTTCTCGGCCAAGGACGGCCCGATGGGCAAGGCGCCGTTGGAGCTTGGCACCCGCGCCAACATCATGGTCACCCAGGTTGCATTTCATCCGGCGGAGGAGGTTCTTGCAATCGGCTTCGTCGACGGCATGATCCTCGGCGTGCGGATCGCCGACGGCAAGGAGGCGCTGCTGCGCCGCCCCGGCAAGGGCGCCATCACCGGCCTGAGCTGGAGCGCCACGGGCAAGCTGCTCGCCTTCGCTTCGGAAGCCGGTGACTGCGGCGTCATCGACATCTCGGCCTGAGCCCGTGATCCCCTGGACCCTGATCGACACTGCAACCGTTCCCGGCGGGGGTGAACTTCGCCTCAAGCAGCGCGGCACCGAATTCTCCATCATGCTCGGCACCAACGAGCTGATGAACAGCCGGCTCTCCGGCTCGGAGGAAGCACTGGCGCGTCTCTCCATCGACAAGATCCGTGATCGCGGGCGGCCCGTGATCCTGATCGGCGGCCTCGGCATGGGCTTTACGCTCCGTGCGGCCTTGGCGGAACTTCCGCAGGAGGCTCGCGTCGTCGTGGCGGAGCTTGTGCCGGCGGTGATCCGCTGGGCGAAGAACGAGATGGCCGAGGTGTTCAAGGGCTGTCTGGACGATCCGCGCGTCATGGTCGTGGAAGCGGATGTTGGCGAGCTGATCCGTCGCGAGAAGACCGTCTACGACGCTATCCTTCTCGATGTCGACAACGGGCCGGAAGCGCTGACGCGAGACGAGAACGACCGCATCTATGATGCAGGCGGGCTGGGAGCGGCAAAGGCTGCGCTGAAGCCGGGCGGCGTGCTTTCGGTCTGGTCTTCTGCCCCCGACAGCCGGTTTACCCGCAAGCTGCAGGCAGCAGGCTTCGCAGTGGAAGAAGTGCCGACGCGTGCCAGCACCAGGGGACGCGGCGCCAAGCACATGATCTGGCTTGGCGTGAAGCAGGCTCGCTAGAACCTCTGCACCTGCCGAACGGCAGCAGGAGGAACCGCGCCGGAGGACTCCGCGACGGGATCAGGGGGTGGGCAGGCAATCGGCATCGAGGGTATTGGGGTGTCAGGCGTGACTGCCTGCCCGATTGCTTCCGGCTTTCCCGAAGATCCGGAGGAGAGGTGTCAGTTCCCTTTCCGGAGCTTCGGGTGGGGACTGGCCTGACGCCAGCCCGCCACCGTCTGCAACCATCACCGGGCGCCGGGTGCTTCCCGGGGGGAGGCAACCGGTTCGCGAACCCGGCCCCTGCCCGATGACTGCTTCAGGATAGGGCCAGCCGAGAGCGCGGGGATGAACGGGGAGGATCTGTGCGCGGCCCCCTTTGAAAGAGCAGCGGAATTTCTCGCCCGCGCAACATCATTGCTCACATCAGGCGGAGCGGACGGCACCGATGATCTCCGCCAAAAGGGTATGCAGATCGTCGCGATAGCCGGTCCGCGCCGAGGGTGAATTCTCGTCCGAGGTCATCACCACGGTAAGGCCGAGCGACGGAACGACATAGAGCATCTGTCCGCCATAACCCCAGCCGAACTTCACCTCTTCGCCGCCGATCCTGCGAAGGAACCAGCCATAGCCGTAGCCATCGCCGGAAAAGCGGGAACTGGTGCGCGGCGTCCATGACTGCTCTATCCAGTCCTCGGAGATGATGCGCGTGCCATCCTCCGTCTTGCCGCCGTTGCGGTAGACTTCCCCAAAGGCCAGCAAGGACCGCGCCGTCATCGCCATCTGGTTGCCGCCGAGATAGATGCCCTGCGGATCCCGTTCCCAGGAGCCGATGCGAAAGCCTTCCACCGGTTCGAACCATTCGCGCGCCAGCGCCAATGTCGACTTCTTCCCGACTCGGGTGAGGATCGCCGAGAGGAGATGGGTGGAAGCGGTGGAGTAGAGCATCTGCCCGCCCGGCTCGCCGTCGAAAGGCTCCGAGAGCACGAACCGCACCCAGTTGCGGCTCGACACCCAGCGGCCGTAGTTGGGACCAGACATGCGGGCGAGACCCGCCTGCATTGAGAGAAGATTGCCGATGGTGATCTCGCTTAACCGTGGATCCCGATCAGCCGGCAGCTCACTTTCGAGCACCGAAACAATTTTCTGGTCAGGTCCTTGCAGCAAGTTCTTGTCGATCGCGATTCCGACCATGGCAGAGATGATCGACTTGGAGGCGGACTTGATGTTGGTCGAAGCATCGATCGCGTTGCCGTTGAAGGCGCGCTCGGCAAGCATTTCCCCCTCTCTCGAGACCAGCACCACCTTGAGCGGTTCGAGCCCGCGCACGCCATCGAGGACGCTGCCAAGCGACGGGCGCCGCGAGGGTGGCTGCGGCACGGCCTGCGCCAGTACGTGAGGGGCAGCAAGAGCCAGGGGAAGAGCGGAAAGAATCGTGCGTCGCTTGATCATGCAGCGAATCTAGGACGGTACCGGTGCGGGACTATGGCGATGGCCAGCTTTCACCTCAAGGTGATCGTGGCGTGACGGCAGGGTGGATGCGGCATGTCAGAGTTCGGCTCTCGCAAAGATCTCGCTGATCCAGTCGAGGAACACGCGCACGCGCGGTGAGAGCTGCCGGTTCTGCGGATAGAGAGCCGAAAGCGGCGTTGGCGTCGGAAGGAAATCCGCCAGCACCTCTACGAGTTCACCCCTCTCGATGAAAGGCCGCAGGCGGTGCCGCGGCGCCTGGATCAGGCCGAATCCACGGCAGGCGAGGTCCACGATCGTGTCGGAATTGTTGACTCGGATGCGCGTCGGCAACGTAATCTCGCGGATCTGCCCGTTGACGGTGAACTCCAGCGGCAGGACCTGGCCGGTGCGCGAGGAGATGAAGCCGACTGCCTCGTGACCCTCCAACGCTTCCGGTGTTTCGGGCATGCCATGGGCCTCGATATAGGCCGGGCTGGCGCAGGTCAGCTCGGTGATCGAGCCGAGCCTCCGCATGATCAATGAACTGTCGGAGATTTCGCCGGCGCGGATGACGCAGTCGACCCCCTCCCGGATGAGGTCCACATACCGATCCGTCTGGCCGATCTGCAGTTCCAGGGCCGGGTAGCGATCGAGGAACTCGCGAAGATGCGGAAGCAGGAATGTCTGCGTCAGCATCGGGTGGGCGTCCACCCGCAGCACGCCTTGCGGCTTTGCTTCGCGGAAGATCGTTTCCGCCTCCGCCATCTCGGCAAGGATCGACAGGCAGCGCTCGTAGAAGGCACGGCCGTCAAGGGTGACGGCGACGTGCCGGGTGGTCCGCTCCAGGAGGCGCGCCCCGAGATCCGCCTCAAGCGCCTTGATCGCCGCCGTCGCGGTGGACCGCGCGAGCCCGAGATCGGCGGCGGCCGCGGCGAAGCTGCCGCGCTCCACCACCCGGACAAAGAGCTCCATGCGCGTCAGGCGATCCATTCGCTATTGTTCAGCACAGATGAATTTTCATGTCAATTCACGGTCATTGTTCTTCCGACGCGACTTCGTATCTTGGAGAGAACGAAAGGAGACATGCCATGACACACACAGAACAACGCGTAGCGATCGTCACCGGAGCCTCGAAGGGGATTGGCCGGGCTGCTGCCATCCGCCTTGCAGCCGACGGCTTTGCGGTGATCGTCAACTATTCCTCAAGCCCGGCCGCCGCCGACGAGGTGGTCGCGGAGATTGAAGCGGCCGGCGGCAAGGCTCTCGCCGTGCAAGCAGACGTCAGCACATCGGCGGGCATCGCCGCACTGTTCGACGCTGCAGAACAACATTTCGGCGGCACCGACGTCCTCGTCAACAATGCAGGCGTGATGACGCTCATCCCATTGACGGAGATGGATGATGCCACCTTCGAACGGCACATTGCCGTCAATCTCACCGGTACCTTCTACGGCATCCGCGAGGCGGGCCGACGGCTGCGTGACGGTGGCCGCATCATCAACTTCTCCTCCAGCGTCATCGGCGCATACGGCCCGCGCTACGGCGGATACGCGGCAAGCAAGGGCGGCGTCGAGGCCATGACTCATGTGGCTTCGAAGGAATTCGGAAGCCGGGACATTACGGTCAACGCCGTCGCGCCGGGTCCGGTGGAAACCGAGATGTTCATGCACGGCAAATCGGAAGAACTGGTGCAGACGATCGTCCGGGGCATTCCGCTCGGACGGCTCGGCCAGCCGGACGACATCGCCCCGGTTGTGTCCTTCCTCGCAAGCCCCGAGGGCGGATGGGTCAACGGTCAAGTCCTGCGCGCCAATGGCGGCATGCTGTGACCTAGCGAGAGAGCGAGAGGAAAAATCCATGCCATTCGTCAACATCAAGACCCCGGAGGGCGCGCTGACGCGGGCCCAGAAGGAGGAGATCGTGCACCACACGACAGACCTGCTGGTCGGTTACTTCAGCGAAGCGGCACGTCCCCATACCATGGTGCTGATCGAGGAGGTCAAGGATGGCGGCTATGGCCG
>JAEWOP010000107.1 GCA_023399635.1 Pseudomonadota bacterium | reverse complement strand
AGCACCACGAGCTACTTCTTCGACGAGGCCGGCGAACCGCTGAAGGTCGGCAGCATCCTGAAGAATGAGCCCTATGCGGAGACCTTGCGAGCGATTGCGGCCGAGGGAGCCGATGCCTTCTACAAGGGGCCGATAGCAGAAGACATCGTGACGACGGTGCGTGAGGCGACGGGCAACGCGGGCGTCCTGTCGCTGGAGGACCTCGCCGACTATCGCATCAAGGAGCGGGAGGCCGTCTGCGTCACCTACAGGGCGCTTGACGTCTGCGGCATGGGACCGCCCTCCTCCGGCGGCGTTGCGGTGGGCCAGATGCTCGGCATGCTGGAGAACTTCGACCTGCGTGGCCTCGGTGCGCGAAACCCGGAGAGCTGGCGGCTGATCGGAGATGCCCAGCGGCTGGCCTTCGCCGATCGCGAGCGCTACCTGGCCGATACCGATTTCGTGCCCGCGCCGATCAAGGGCTTGCTCTCGAAGGAATATCTCGCCGATCGTGCAGCACTCCTCGACACGGACAAAGCCCTCCCTGCGGATGCCGTAAAGGCGGGAGAGCCGGAATGGGATCACGCGCTTCTCTTCGGCGATGGAGAGGCAATCGAACTGCCCTCCACCAGCCATTTTTCCATTGTCGATGCGGACGGCAACGTCGTCTCCATGACGACCACGATCGAGAATGGCTTCGGCTCGCGGCTGATGACCAACGGCTTCCTGCTCAACAATGAGCTGACCGACTTCTCCTTCAAGACCCACAATGCCGGAGTACCGGTCGCCAACCGTGTGGAGCCTGGGAAACGGCCGCGCTCATCCATGTCGCCGACGATCGTCATGAAGGACGGCAAGCCGCTTCTCGCGATCGGGTCGCCCGGCGGCAGCCAGATCATCGGCTACGTCGCTCAGGCTCTCATCGCCTATATCGACTGGCAGATGCCGGTAGAAGAGATTGTCGCCATGCCACACCTCATCAACCGCTTCGGCACCTATGACTTGGAGGCCGGCACTTGGGCTGAAGAATTGGCCGAACCACTCAAGGCACTAGGCTACGAGGTGAAGCTCGGCGACATGACCTCCGGTCTCCACGTGATCGAGCTGACGCCGGGCGGCCTTGCCGGCAGTGCCGACCCAAGGCGCGAGGGCGTGGCGCTCGGGGAGTAGTCGGAGGCTCTTTCGGAGGTAGCGTGATTGGGGTAGGCCTCTGGCCATGACCGATATGCCCTCCTTCCTTCACATCGATCCCACCACCCGCCGTGTCTCGCTCAATGGGCGGGACCCTGCCTTCTACTGCGAGCCGAACCGGGTATATGCGGCGCTTCACGAGCACTGCCCCACCTTTTACTGGGAGGAGCAGAAGCAATGGTTCTTCACCGACTATGATTACGTCAACGCACTGCTCCGCGACCGCCGCTTCGGCCGCCAGATCCTCCACATCGCCAGCCGCGAGGAACTGGGACTGCCGGACCCGCAGCCGCATCTGGCAAACTTCGACCTTGCCGAGCGTCATTCGCTGCTGGAGATCGAGCCGCCGGAACACACGCGGCTCCGGACGCTGGTCAACCGCGCCTTCGTGTCACGGCACATCGAACGGCTGCGGCCGGAAATCGCCGCACTGGCGGAGCAACTGATCGATGGCTTCGAGAAAGACGGAAAGACTGAACTGCTTTCCTCCTTTGCCGACATCATTCCCGTGACGATGATCGCGCGGATGATCGGCATTCCCGACGAGATGGGTCCGCAGCTCCTGAAATGGAGCCACGACTATGTCGGCATGTACATGTTCAAGCGGACCCGCGAGGATGAGCTTGCCGCCGACCGCTCGGCGCGGGAGTTCGCCGACTACGTGAAGACGCTGATCGCAAAGCGCCGGAACGCCCCGCGCGACGATCTGCTGAGCCACATGATCCATACGGAGCACAAGGGGCAATATCTGAGCGAGGACGAACTCGTCTCCACCACGATCGTGCTCCTCAATGCCGGCCACGAGGCGACCGTGCACCAGATCGGCAATTCTGTGCGGGTGATCCTGGAGAGCGGCCTTCCACCTGCGGAGATGTTTCGTGACGAGGCGGAGACGGAGCGGACGGTCGAGGAAACGCTGCGCATCTGCGCTCCCGTCCACATCTTCCAGCGCTGGGCCCTGGAGGACGTCGAGGTGGACGGCGTTTTCCTCAAGCGCGGAGACAAGGTGAGCCTCATTCTCGCCGCCGCCAATCTCGATCCGACGAAGTTTTCAGACCCGCTGGCGTTCAAGCCCGATCGGCACGAGGCGCCCAACCTCTCTTTTGGCGCCGGCATCCATTTCTGCATCGGGGCGCCGCTCGCCCGGCTGGAACTCAACACGGTGCTGCCGATCCTCTTCCGCCGCCTTCCCGACCTCAGGATGGTCGAGACGCCGCGGGTAAAGGATGTCTATCACTTCCACGGCCTGGAGGGGCTGGATCTGGCCTGGTGATCAGAGCCTGATCACGTAGTCCTTGCGAGTCGTTTCAACGACCTCCCAGGTTCCCTTGAAGCCGGGTCTGAGAACGAGGCGATCGCCCGCGCGGAGGTGGAAGGCTTCGCCTCCCTCCTCCGTAACGATCGAATACCCCTCGAGGATGTGGAAATACTCCCACTCCTCGTAGGTGATCCGCCACTTGCCCGGCGTCGATTCCCAGACGCCGGCATAGAGGCCACCCTCCGCCTCTTCGAAGTTCCAGGTCCGGAACCTCGGATCTCCCGAAATCCGCCGGTCAGGCGCCGGAGCGCCCTGCTCCGGCTTAATTGAAGACAGGTCGAAGCGGAGCGCGGCGGACATGGCGCTCAGATCTTCGCCAGCGACTGCTCGAGGTCGGCGATGATGTCCGACTGGTCCTCGATACCGATCGACAGGCGCACCACGTCCGGGCCAGCGCCTGCGGCCACCTGCTGTTCTTCCGAAAGCTGGCGGTGCGTGGTGGAGGCCGGATGGATGACGAGCGAGCGCGTGTCTCCGATGTTGGCGAGATGCGAGAACATCTGCAGTCCTTCGACGAAGGCCTTGCCCGCATCGTAGCCCCCCTTCAGCCCGAAGGTGAACACGGCACCCGCACCCTTTGGCGAATAGCGACGCTGGAGGGCGTTGTTGGGATCGTCGTCCAGACCGGCATAGTTCACCCATGCGACCTTGTCGTGTCCCTTCAGCCATTTGGCGACCGCCAAGGCATTGTCGCAATGGCGCTGCATACGCAGCGGAAGCGTTTCTATGCCGGTCAGGATCATGAAGGCGTTGAAGGGCGAGATGGCCGCGCCGAGATCGCGCAGGCCCAACACCCGGCAAGCGATGGCGAAGGCAATATTGCCAAAGGTCTGGTGCAGCACGACGCCGGCATATTCCGGCCGTGGTTCCGAGAGCATCGGATACTTGCCGGACGCCGACCAGTCGAAGGTGCCACCATCGACGATGATGCCGCCCATGGAATTGCCATGGCCGCCGAGGAACTTCGTCAGCGAGTGAATCACGATATCGGCGCCGTGCTCCAGCGGACGAAGGAGATAGGGGCTTGCCATCGTGCTATCGACGATCAGAGGCAGGCCGTGGCGGTGCGCGACATCGGCGATGGCCGCAATATCGACAAAGGTACCGCCCGGATTGGCGAGGCTTTCGATGAAGACGCCCTTGGTGCGCTCGTCGATCAGGCCCGCAAAGCTTTCCGGATCAGCAGGATCGGCCCAGCGCACCTCCCATCCAAAATTCTTGAATGCATGGCCGAACTGGTTGATCGAGCCGCCATAGAGCTTGCGGGCAGCGATGAAGTTGTCGCCCGGCGTCATGATGGTGTGGAAGACCAACATCTGCGCTGCATGTCCGGATGCCACTGCCAGTGCCGCCGTGCCACCTTCCAGTGCCGCAACGCGCTCCTCCAGGACCGCCTGCGTCGGATTCATGATGCGGGTGTAGATGTTGCCGAACGCCTTCAGCCCGAACAGCGAGGCTGCGTGGTCGGCGTCGTCGAACACGAAGGAGGTCGTCTGGTAGATCGGCGTGGCGCGCGCGCCCGTCGCCGCATCCGGGGCGGCCCCTGCATGGATGGCGAGGGTGCTGAAACCCGGTGCGCGGTCTGACATGGCGTGCTCCCTGACGACTTGTGGCTTTGAATTCGGTCGTTCGATTTAACGAACGCATCCCGGAGCGTCAAATCAGGGCCGGGGCGCCAGCTCCGGCCCGA
>JAEWOP010000260.1 GCA_023399635.1 Pseudomonadota bacterium | reverse complement strand
CAGTAGAAGGGTCCCGTTGCAGAAGAGGCAAATCCGCAGGCAGAGTTGACCTGGCCGGAAAACAAAACGAGTTGCGGCTCCTCATACGTTCCCCCGCTCGCCTGGAAGATCCCGTTCCAGGTGTCCTCGGTCTCGGCAAGCACCGTACGCACGAAGGCAGTCATTTCGTCATTGGCGGGTGTGGATCTGGTCTGCTGCTGCTCATATCCACCGCCGTCGAACCCCATATCGCCGCCGGAAAGCAGCGTCAGAGGGTTTATGCCCAGGACCCAGGAGACGATGAGGATCAGGATGATGCTGCCAATGCCAAGCCCACCTCCGGCGCGACGAACCCCGCCGCGTCCAACAGGAATACGCATGCCACCCCGGCCGAAGGGGCTTCGTCCCCCTGCTCCGCGTCGATCCTCAACATTATTCGACTGTCGGCGGCCTTTCCATTCCATGTCGCTGTCTCCCTGAGGCGCTTCTTCTGCTTCCACAACGCGGCCGAGGGGTAGACGATCCCACGACGCCTTAGCGCTGATCAAGCCACCCGCAGCTTTCTACGGCTAGGAAGAAACACGGTGAGCAATCCGAGCGCTGGGAGGAAAGCGCAGATCGTATAGACGGTCGAGATGCCGTGACGGTCTGCCACCACGCCGAGCACGGCTGCGGCAATACCGCCCATGCCGAACGCGAAGCCGAAAAAGACACCGGCGATCATGCCTACCCGCCCGGGAACGAGTTCCTGCGCCATGACGATGATCGCCGGAAAAGAGGACGCCATGATGAAGCCCACAACTGCAGACAAGGCGATCGTCGCCGGGAGGTTGGCGAAGGGCATGGCGAGCGTGAACGGCAGCACGCCAAGGATCGAAATCCAGATCACCACCTTGGAACCGAAGCGGTCTCCGATCGGACCACCAAAGACGGTGCCAAGTGCTGAGGCACCGAGGAAAACGAACAGCATCAGCTGCGATTGCTGTACCGTCACACCAAAGCGCTCAATTACGAAGAAGGTGTAGTAGCTGCCGATGCTGGCCATGTAGATGTTCTTGGAGAAGGTCAGGAGGACCAGGACGACGAGCGCGACCACAACCGTATTGCGCGGGAGAGAATGCGCCTGCATCACCTTCTTCTTGCCGGCATTCGCCAGCATATGTGCCTTGTACCACCTGGCGACGCGGCTAAGGACGATGATGCCGAGAATGGCCGCGATGCAAAACCAGGCAACGCTGCCCTGGCCGCGCGGCACGATGATGAAGGCTGCCAGCAACGGCCCGATCGCGGTACCCAGATTGCCGCCGACCTGGAACACGGACTGCGCAAAGCCATAGCGCCCACCCGACGCCAATCGGGCGACGCGCGACGATTCCGGGTGGAATATGGCCGAGCCGACCCCGACCAGCGATGCTGCCAGAACCAGCACGCTGTAATCATGCGCTGTCGCCAGAAGCACGAGGCCACAGAAGGTCGACGCCATCCCGACTGGCAGAGAGTAAGGATAGGGCTTCTTGTCGGTAATGATGCCAACGACGGGTTGAAGCAGCGAGGCTGTACACTGGAAGGCCAGCGTCAGGATGCCGATCTGCCAGAAGTCGAGATTATAGTCCGTCTTCAGCATCGGATAGATGGCTGCGATCATCGACTGCATGATGTCGTTCAGCATGTGGCTGAAGCTGACCGCAAGAATGATCGGCAGGACGGTGACGTCTGTGAGAGTTGCCGGTTTCATCACTGCATCGGCCATCATCTTCTCCGCGACCTGCCACATTCTTTAAGCGGATCGTCATACTGCCGCACCGCGCGCCGTGTCCATGCCATTAGCAAGGCAAGCGGTACGCATGTCTATGCCCTGTTCGCCGAGCTTGAAGGCTGTCGCTCTTTCCTGTCGATTTGGTCAAATATGGGGTTTCGCTCGCTGCGACATTTGCCTATAAGCCGCGTCTAGCCTCAAAAGACCATGCTCATGCGCCCGGCCGGTGAACCTTCCACCTTGGCCGGTTTTTCGCGCAGCAAGAAAACGGAAAGAAGCTATGCCCAAGCGCCAAGACATCAAATCGATCCTCATCATCGGCGCGGGTCCGATCGTTATCGGCCAGGCATGCGAGTTCGATTATTCCGGCACCCAGGCGGTCAAGGCGTTGAAAGAAGAGGGTTACCGGGTGATCCTGGTAAACTCCAACCCTGCCACCATCATGACCGATCCGGGTCTTGCTGACGCCACTTATGTCGAGCCGATCACGCCGGAAGTCGTCGCCAAGATCATCGCCAAGGAGCGTCCCGATGCACTCCTGCCGACCATGGGCGGCCAGACCGCGCTCAACACCGCCCTTTCCTTGAAGCGCATGGGCGTTCTCGATCGCTACAATGTCGAGATGATCGGCGCGAAGCCGGAAGCGATCGACAAGGCCGAGGATCGTGCCCTCTTCCGCGAGGCCATGGCGAAGATCGGGCTCGAAACTCCGAAGTCGATGCTGGCAAACGCCACGGACATCAAGGAACAGGACCGCAAGGCGCACGAGGCGGAACGAGCTAAGCTGCGCGAAAGCCTTTCCGGCGACTCCCTGGACAAGGCGCTGGATGAACTCGAGAACCAGTGGAACCTTGGCGAGACGGACCGCAAGCAGCGCTACATGAACCATGCCATGGCGATCGCCGCGCAGGCGCTGGATGCGATCGGCCTGCCCGCCATCATCCGCCCCTCGTTCACCATGGGCGGAACCGGCGGCGGCATTGCCTATAACCGCTCCGAGTTCTTTGAGATCATCGGCTCCGGCCTTGACGCCTCCCCGACCACGGAAGTCCTGATCGAGGAGTCGGTACTCGGATGGAAGGAGTACGAGATGGAGGTGATCCGCGACAAGGCGGACAACTGCATCATCATCTGCTCGATCGAAAACATCGACCCGATGGGCGTCCACACGGGCGATTCCATCACTGTTGCGCCGGCGCTGACGCTGACCGACAAGGAATACCAGATCATGCGCAACGCTTCGATTGCGGTGCTGCGCGA
Organism: Pseudomonadota bacterium; assembly: GCA_023399635.1. Lineage (GTDB taxonomy): Bacteria > Pseudomonadota > Alphaproteobacteria > Rhizobiales > Rhizobiaceae > Neorhizobium. The sequence goes on along the minus strand of JAEWOP010000260.1, from coordinate 25,366 downwards.
AATTGGCGTTGAGACCGGCGGCTCGAACGTCCAGTTTGCCGTGAACCCGAAGGACGGCCGTCTTGTCGTCATCGAGATGAACCCGCGCGTCTCGCGCTCTTCGGCACTGGCATCAAAGGCAACCGGCTTTCCAATCGCTAAGGTCGCCGCAAAGCTTGCAGTCGGCTATACGCTGGACGAGCTCGACAACGACATCACCGGCGGTGCGACGCCTGCCTCCTTCGAACCCTCGATCGACTATGTCGTCACCAAGATCCCTCGCTTTGCCTTCGAAAAGTTCCCGGGCGCTGAGCCGACGCTGACCACCGCGATGAAGTCGGTTGGTGAAGTCATGGCGATCGGCCGCACTTTTGCCGAGTCCCTGCAGAAGGCGCTGCGCGGCCTAGAGACCGGCCTGACCGGTCTGGACGAAATCGAGATCCCTGGCCTCGAAGATGGCGAGAACGCCAATAACGCCATCCGTGCCGCGATCGGCACCCCGACGCCCGACCGTCTGCGCATGGTTGTCCAGGCGCTGCGCATGGGAATGCCCGAAGGCGAGGTCCACGAGGCTTGCAAGATCGACCCGTGGTTCATCAGCCAGTTCAAGGCGATTGTCGACATGGAAGCGCGCGTGCGCGAACACGGCCTGCCGCAGGATGCAGACAACCTGCGAGCCCTGAAGGCCATGGGCTTTTCCGACGCCCGCCTCGCGAGCCTGAGCAACAAGCGACCGAAGGAAGTGGCCGAACTGCGCAACAGCTTGCAGGTGCGTCCCGTCTTCAAGCGCATCGACACCTGCGCTGCCGAATTCGCATCGCCAACGGCCTACATGTACTCGACCTACGAGACACCCTTTGTCGGCGCGCTGCGCTCGGAAGCGGAAGTCTCCGATCGCAGGAAGGTCGTCATCCTCGGCGGCGGTCCCAACCGCATCGGCCAGGGCATCGAGTTCGATTATTGCTGCTGCCATGCCGCCTTCGCGCTGAAGGACGCCGGCTTCGAAGCGATCATGATCAACTGCAACCCCGAAACCGTATCGACCGACTACGACACCTCAGACCGCCTCTATTTCGAACCACTGACGGCCGAGGACGTGATCGAGATCCTGCGCGCTGAGCAGGAAAAGGGCGAAGTCGTCGGCGTCATAGTCCAGTTTGGTGGCCAGACGCCACTGAAGCTCGCGGAGGCTCTCGAAAAGAACGGCATCCCGATCCTCGGCACGGCGCCCGACATGATCGATCTTGCCGAAGATCGCGATCGCTTCCAGAAGCTCCTGATGAAGCTCGACCTCATGCAGCCGAACAATGGCATCGCCTACTCAGTCGAGCAGGCGCGCCTCGTGGCGGCCGAGATTGGCTTCCCGCTTGTGGTTCGCCCATCCTACGTGCTTGGCGGCCGCGCCATGCAGATCATTCATTCGGAGTCCATGCTGCAGAGCTACCTGCTCGACACGGTCCCGGGTCTGGTTCCTGAAGACATCAAGCAGCGCTACCCGAACGACAAGACCGGCCAGATCAACACCCTGCTCGGCAAGAACCCGCTGCTGTTCGACAGCTACCTGACCAATGCCGTCGAGGTGGACGTCGATGCGCTGTGCGACGGCGAGAGCGTCTTTGTCTCAGGTATCATGGAGCACATCGAGGAGGCTGGGATCCATTCCGGTGACAGCGCCTGCTCGCTTCCCTCACGCTCGCTTTCCAAGGAAACGCTTGACGAGTTGGAGCGCCAGACGGCGGCCATGGCGAAAGCGCTGAACGTCGGCGGCCTGATGAACGTGCAATATGCCATCAAGGACGGCGTGATCTACGTCCTGGAGGTCAACCCGCGCGCTTCGCGTACCGTACCCTTTGTGGCCAAGACGATCGGCGCACCGATCGCCAAGATTGCTGCTCGCATCATGGCCGGTGAAAAACTGGATGCTGCCATCGCCGCCTATGGTGCCAAACCCGACCCGCGCAACCTCAAGCATATTGCGGTCAAGGAAGCAGTATTCCCGTTCGCGCGATTCCCTGGCGTTGATACTCTTCTTGGCCCCGAAATGCGCTCAACCGGCGAGGTCATGGGTCTCGACGTTGACTTCGCACTGGCCTTTGCCAAGTCGCAGCTCGGTGCGAGCGTTGAACTGCCCCGCGAAGGAACAGTCTTCGTGTCGGTCCGCGATGAAGATAAGTCACGTGTGCTTCCGGCTATCCGCATTCTCACCGAGATCGGGTTCAAGGTCATGGCCACCGGTGGCACCTGCCGCTTCCTCGCTGAACAGGGCATTGCCGCAACCAAGATCAACAAGGTCTTGGAGGGCCGTCCACACGTCGAAGACGCCATTCGCAACCGGCAGGTACAACTGGTCATCAACACGACAGACGGCAACAAAGCGATTTCTGACTCCAAGTCGCTGCGCCGCGCAACCTTGATGCAGAAGGTGCCCTACTACACGACTATGGCAGGCGCCGAAGCCGCGGCCATGGCCATCCGCGCATTGAAGGCCGGAAATCTCGAGGTTCGTCCGCTGCAAAGCTACTTCTAAGGTTCTCATCAGACAAAGAACAAGCCGGTCTGCCCAAAGTTGACCGGCTTCTTTTTCTGCTGTATTTAACCGATAGGTTAAGTAGAGATGGTGCTGGTCAGCCCATGGATTCGCTTTCGACAACCCTCTCCGCGCTGGCGGACCCGACGCGCCGTGCCATCCTCGCCCGGTTGTCTCAAGGCGAGGCGACAGTCAACGAGCTGGCGGCACCCTTCGACATGACCCTTCCTGCCATTTCCAGGCACCTGAAGGTGCTGGAGCGGGCGAAGCTGATCTCCCGCACCCGCAACGCCCAATGGCGCCCTTGCCGGCTCGAGACCGTTCCCCTGGAGCAGGTAGACGATTGGCTGGGCGAGTACCGGATGCTTTGGGAGAAGAGGCTCGACCGTCTAGAGGACTACATCGCCAATTTGAAGGGCCAGACCCGGATACAGGAGGAGCAGGAATGACGGAAAATATGGAGATCCTCAACACCCGTGTGTTCCGCGTTGATGCTGCTACGCTCTTCGATGCCTTCGCCGATCCCGAGAAGCTGGAGCAATGGTGGGGGCCACATGGCTTCACCAACACCATCGACACCTTCGATTTCCGGCCAGGCGGCACCTGGCAGATCACCATGACGGCCTCCAACGGCACAGACTTCGTGAACCAGTCAACCTTTCAGGAAATCGTCGAGAACAGCCGCATCGTCTTTCTCCACCACGAGCCCATGCACGTTTTCACAATGGAGATCGACTTCCTGCCGGAGGACGGCGGCACGCGGCTTTGCTGGCGAATGCTCTTTGAACCGACGCAGGAGAACCTGCAGCTACAGAAGTTCATTACTGCCGCAAATGAACAGAACTTTGACCGCCTGGAAGAACTTCTCAAACCCGTCGGAGCCCGCTGACATGACAACAGGTTTTGATCCTAAAACGCGCCTTACGGTCGATCGCCTGATTGCCGCGCCGCGGGAACTGGTCTTCAAGATGTTGACCGATGCCGGCCATCTGGACCTGTGGTGGGGGCCGGACGGCTTCAAGACGGAAACTCACGATCTGAATTTCGCCGTCGGCGGAATGTGGCGCTTCACCATGCATGGGCCAGATGGCAAGGATTGGCCGAACTGGATTCGCTACAAAGAAATCACGCCGCCGGAACGCATTGTCTATGAACATGGCAGCGAGGTCGGCGAGCCGCCATGGTTCTTTGGTACGATCACGCTTGACGCCGAAGGCGACGGAACCCGCATCACGATCTCGTTGCAGTTCCCGACCGCAGAAGCGCGAACGGCCGCGACGGAACACGGCGCCGAGGACGGCGGCAAGCAAACACTCGCGCGGCTGGACGCCTATGTCACGGGGCCCCAGACACTGGCATAACAGATGACGCCAACATCACTCCATCACCGTCGCAGGACTGGCTGTTTGGCTCTTGTCTCGTTGGTCCGCTTATCGGCGGCGTGTTGCTCCAGCATTTCCACTGGGGGTCTGTCTCCCTGATCAACATTCCGGTGATGACGATCGTGCTCGCGATATCGCCTTTCCTGCTGCCCGAATATCGCAATGACGACGCCAGCCGAATTGAACTCCTGAGCGTTGGCCTCTCGTTGATCACGGCCCTGCCGATCGTCGATGCACGTGCCCACATCAATGGTCGTGCGCTTGCTCAAAGGCATCGATCGAGTGACGCCCGCTGAATTGAATTATCTGAAAGACTGCGCAAGCGACTGAATCGATTCGATGTCCCGTTTGAACCGCAGAAGTTCGGTCGCCTTCTGCTCGCCATCCGGGATGCGCAGCAGGTAGGATGGGTGCACCGTCACGAACAGGCTTCTTCCGCCTTCCATCGCCATGGTTCGCCCGCGCACATCCGCCAGCTTCCGCTTATCGTCGGTGAGCGCGAAATACGCGGTCGCACCCATGGCAACGATCAGCTTCGGCTTGACGATCTCCATCTCCTGGCTCAGCCACCATCGGCATTGCTGAACCTCCCCCATGTTCGGCTTTTGGTGGATGCGACGCTTCCCGCGCGGCTCGTACTTGAAGTGCTTGACCGCATTCGTGACGTAGAGGGAGCGTCTATCGAGCCCTGTCGGCTTCAATACATCGTTGAACAGTTGACCTGCCGGGCCGACGAAAGGCTTACCTGCGAGATCCTCCTGGTCGCCAGGCTGTTCACCGACGAACATCACCTTTGCATCTTCCGGACCCTCCCCAAAGACAGTCTGAGTGGCCATGCAATGAAGGTCGCATCGCGAACAATGCCGCGCCTCCTCTTTCACGCTTGCAAGCGTCCCGGGCGAAGACTTCGGTGCCGCCGGCACCTGGGCGGCGGCCTGCTGGAGCCGGTGATGGAACGGCAAAGGCTCGCTCGCAGCCCTCGCGGCCATCTCCAGAACGCTTCGTTCGGCATTGGCGATCAGCCCTGGTATCAAATCCGCTTCGGGTAGGTTCTTCCAATACTTTCGAGGCATCTCCGACGTCATCGCCTTCACCTTCAACCGTGCGGGGTTGAAGATGGACGCGTAGTAGGTGCGCCAAAGTTCCTCGGTCTCATCCTTCATGTCCGGCTTATGCGCCGGCTCGTCCGTCGTCTGAAGGCTATCACCATCCCACGACGCAGAACCCTTCGGCGTGGCAATCAACCAGTCCATGTCATTGAAACGTCTCTGGAAGAAGGGCGCCACCCGCTCCACGATGAAGTGGTCTGGCTCAAACCAGGCTATGAACCGCCGCCGACCGGCGGTGCCCGAAGCCAGAGGGATCTCCTTGAAGCGAACAAATGCAGTCATCTTGTGACAGTCGCGTCGAACCGATTTGACCATCTGCCGAGCAGCTACAACATCGGCGTTGGTCACCATGTCGAGGAGGCGGCGCTCCCGCTTGAGCCCAAACAGCAGGCGGTACAGAAGAGAAAACCGCCCTGGATCTGAATGGCAGATCACGGCTTCGGCGAGCTTCATGAATTCGGCGGGAACCGAGACAGGACGTCGCTCAGGTGCCGTCGGCGTCAGGTCGTGTGATCCCTGTTGAAACAAGCCGTCATCGTGTTCGCTAGCCAGCCATAGGACCTGCTCGGGCAGAACCTCGTTCTGAAGCAGGACGCGCGCAGCATCACGCCATTCCTTGAAGTCTCCCCTGCCCTTAAGCGAAACCGTCTGCATCACAGCAGCGACAGCTGTTCCGGCTTCGGCTCGAACATGGCCCGCAGGTCCGTTCGATCCACAAGCTTGTTTGGTGTCCAACCCTCAGCCGTGATGAACGGCTGCACCTTTTTCAGCGATACGCCAAGGCGTTTCAGGTCATCCAGCCGCAGCCGAGCAAATTGTCGTGCCGTTAGAATCGACTTGACAGTTTTCGTGCCGAAGCCGGGAACCCGCAGCAGCATTTCCCGCTCCGCGCGATTGACATCGACCGGGAAGCGCTCGCGGTGCCCTAGGGCCCACGCAAGCTTCGGGTCAAGATCAAGATCAAGCATGCCGTCTGCTTGGGAGGATGTAATTTCGCCGATATCAAACCCATAAAAACGATAAAGCCAATCCGCCTGATAGAGGCGATGTTCGCGAATAAGCGGCGGCTTGATCAGCGGCAGGTTCTTGGATGAATCGGGGATGGGGCTGAAGGCTGAGTAGTAGACGCGCTTCAAGCCGTAGCTGCCATAGAGCCGCGCGCTGGTCCCGAGGATCGTCGCATCATTGGCACCATCGGCACCAACAATCATCTGGGTGCTTTGGCCGGCGGGTGCAAACCTGCGCTTGCGCTTTGTCTGCAGCGTCTTCTCGCTCATCTCCTCGATTTTGAGGCGCAACTGCCCCATCGACCGCCGGATACCATCAGGCTGCTTTTCCGGCGCATAACGGCTGATGCCGGCGTCGGTCGGTAATTCGATGTTGAGCGAAAGTCGGTCGGCATAAAGACCCGCCTCCTCGATCAGCTTGGGAGACGCCTCCGGAATGGACTTCAGGTGAATATAGCCCCGGAAGTTGTGCGTTGTGCGCAGCTCCCGCGCGATACGCACCATCTCCTCCATGGTATGGTCAGAGGAGCGGATGATGCCCGAAGACAGAAAAAGGCCCTCGATATAGTTGCGACGGTAGAATTCCAGCGTCAGCCAAACAACCTCTTCAACGGTAAACCGTGCCCTCTCCACATTGCTGGACGATCGATTGATGCAGTAGGCACAGTCATAGATGCAAAAATTGGTCAGCAGGATCTTGAGAAGCGAAATGCATCGGCCATCCGGTGCATAGGCATGACAAATGCCAGATCCTTCTGTTGATCCTAGCCCGCCCGTCCCGGCAGAGGAACGGCGTACAGTTCCGCTGGAAGCGCAGGAGGCGTCATATTTGGCTGCATCGGAAAGAATGGCGAGACGCTGTTTCAGGCTTTTCTTCATTAGCCTGTTCACTATATGTTCTGAATAGCGGCGTCAATTGCCAATTGCAGTTGGCATCCTCTTGAAAGAGGATCGCGGTGCTCCATCTCGAAAACGCTGGAAATGACAATGATTGATCTGTTATAGTTCCACAAAATTTGATGCGCGATGGTTCCGAAGTTTTACTCCGGAACCTGTTTCTTTTTGTGGCCGCGGCTAGCGCGACTACTGCATGAAGGACATGGATATGGTCGATAAGGTACCGATGACGCAAACTGGCTTCGCTCAGCTGCAGGAAGAACTGCGTTGGCGCCAGCAGGAGGAGCGTCCTCGCATCATCGAGGCAATCGCCGAGGCGCGCGCCCACGGCGACCTTTCGGAAAATGCCGAGTATCATGCGGCCAAGGAAGCGCAGAGCCACAACGAAGGACGGGTCGGAGAGCTGGAAGACCTGATCGCACGTGCCGAAGTCATCGACCTGTCGAAACTTTCGGGTTCCAAGGTCAAGTTCGGCGCGACTGTTAAGCTGGTTGACGAAGATACAGACGAACAGAAGAGCTATCAGATCGTCGGCGATCAGGAAGCCGACGTGAAAGCCGGACGTATCTCGGTCTCCTCTCCCATCGCGCGAGCAATGATCGGCAAGGAGGTGGGCGATTCCATCGAGGTCAACGCACCAGGCGGCTCCAAGGCGTATGAGATCCTGTCGGTTACGTGGGGCTGAGTAGCTTAGACTTGAGCTCGCTTAGCGACATCATCGTGATTGCGCCGCATTTCAAGAAGCGGCTCTCCGGCGTGACCTCCACGGTCGTCCAGCTTGTGCCTGAGCAGAAACGGCTGGGGCTGGGGATTGTGACACTGGGACCCGGCTTGCCGGATTATTTGCCGAGGATGCGGTGGCTGGACCTGCCGCTCCTCTGGCAACGGCCCAAGGGCTACCGGTGGCGGGTGTGGCATGCTCGCCGTAACAACGAGATGCTCGTCGGGTTGATCTTGAAGACCGTCTTCCGGATGCCGCTGAAGCTGTTGTTTACCTCAGCTGCCCAACGCAACCACTCCCGCTACACGAAATGGCTGATCCGCAACATGGACGCGGTAGTCGCAACCAGTGCGCGCTCGGGATCCTTCCTGGAAGTGCAGCATACCGTCATCCGCCACGGTATTGACCTTGAAGTCTTCCACCCTCCTCAGGGTGACGAGGACACCATCTCAGCGACCGGGCTGCCAGGCAAACATCTGGTGGGATGCTTCGGTCGTGTGCGCCACCAGAAGGGAACTGACCTCTTCGTTCGCGCCATGATCGAACTGCTGCCAAAGCACCCCGACTGGACCGCCATCATCTGCGGCCGCGCAACCGCCGACAATCAACGCTTTGCCGACGATATGAAGCAGGCTGTGCGACAAGCCGGCCTCTCCGACCGCATTCGGTTTCTGGGCGAAGTCGATGACATCAAACCGTGGTACCGCCGCCTGACACTTTACGTCGCGCCTTCACGCAACGAGGGCTTCGGCCTCACCCCGCTTGAGGCAATGGCATCGCAGACTGCGGTGGTGGCAAGCGATGCAGGTGCCTATGCAGAGATGATCGTGTCTGGCGAGACTGGCGCGATCGTACCGGCGGGCGAGTATGAGCCTCTGAGGGATGCGATAGCACAGTATTTGAGTGCGCCCTCTTTAGCGGAAGAGCACGGGGTGAAGTCACTAGCTCACGTGCGTGGCGCATTCGCGATCGCCAATGAGGCAGCCGGATTACAGAAGATCTACTCAAAATTAGCGCTTTGAGCGTCGAAGGAGAGACCTCATGCCAGCACCGAAGGTACATCAAGGACAATGGCATGATGCTGACTTTTTCACGGTGGCTTACGTCACCGATAGCGGCCTCTTTCTTCCGACACTGCGGTCTGCCTATTCCGCATTGAAGCGCACGAGCCGGCCGCTGAAGATCATCTTCGCCGGCTTATCGCTTGAAGACTGGATGTGGCACGGCGTGAAAGATCTGCAGCGTCAGTTCCCGCAATGTGCCATCACTCCGTTCGAATTGCCGGAAGAGTGGTTGCGCGAAGCGACCAGCCCCAAGTCGTTCATAACGCCGACCGCGCTGGGGCGCATGTTCCTGCCGCGCATAGCATCCGGACGCGTGCTCTATATCGACGGCGACACCATGGTAACGGGAGATCTGTCGGCAGCGGCAGGCATAGACCTGAGGGGCAATCCGCTGGCCGGCGTGCGTGATTTCGCCGTGATGCGCTGGCGCGCTGCCGGAAAAGTCGAGCCGCTGCATCGCCAAGCGGAAATCCTGGGTGGCGAGGCATATCTTCCCAGCTACATCAATTCGGGTGTCCTTCTGATGGATTGCGATGCCATCCGTGCCAGCGCTGGCCTCCAGGCGCAGATGGAGGATATGGTCGCGGCGCAAGGCTATCCGACCGTCGACCAGGATCGCATCAACATCATCTTCAAGGATCGCATCACCCATCTCGACCCGGCATGGAACTGCTCCTGGGGTCGGCTGGCCTTGCAGCGCCGCGACAACGGAAATCTGGCGACGGTCGGCTTCAGCCCCAAGCCGCTCATCCTGCATTTTCACGGCCCGAACAAGCCCTGGCATCGTCTGCGGACGTCGACCCTCAGGAAGGGCTTCTGGTCAAGCTTGGCCTATCGTCGCGAGATGAAAGAATTTGGCCGTCTCTCTTTAGATGGCCTGCAACGGCGGTAGGCAGACGAGGTTGTTCGACAAAGTCATCCCAGATGTCGAGCGACCTCTTTGCCCAAGGTCACGATCATCCCGCGCCCCCGCGACTTCTCGATCTCCTCAATCAGAGCAGTCTTTTCGCGGATCGGATCGTGAATATTGGAGGCAGCAACCCATTTGGCGGCCTCGTCGTCGGTTTTCACCTCGTCATTGTAGCCCGACAGGTATGGCGTCTGGAAGAAGGTGAAGCCGTGCACCTGAAGCTCTTTCAGGTCGCATTCCAGAAAATACAGAAGAGCGCTGATGCCTGTTGTGGGCTTGTGATCGGCCAGGCGCTGCCGAACCCGCCCGCAGAAGCTGGCGGGCGGGACCACAAGAGAGGGCTGAGGATGGAACGACAGTTCCCGTCTCTTTTCATTGAGGCGGGCTTTATCTCCCCTGAAGGTCCAGTGAGGAAACACAAGAAACCGGACCTTGTGCATCAGGAGGAGCGATGGTGGGATTTCGCCGGCATTGCGAGGGCCGGTTTCGTTCAGGTTGTGGAAGAGCACGTCCGTGCGGGAACCAAGCGCCTGTGGATTTTCGAGGGCGAGCGCAATACCGTTGTTGAGTCTAACGATGACGTCGAAGCCATCGACCTCTGTATCTTGGATATCGCTCAAAACTGTGGCGGCGGGACCCAACACGATGACCCTGCTGCCACGAAATACGTCTTGAGATTGGCATAGGCGATGGCAACAGTCCGGCTCATCGGAGCAGCCCCGCAGAGTGCCGGATCGGCTTTTCGGCTCTGCCAGGCTCAAGACTTCCGGCGGATCTTGCTCGTCTTGCGACCTGAGTGGACACTACGATTTTCAAATTTTCTCTCCCAATCTTCGCAACAGGCCTGTAGGCCGCCCGGGATCACCAAAATACTCCCGCATACGCTTCACGGAAGCGACGATCGGATGGACGCGAAGCGGTCATCATAGTCAAATCCGACCTTGATAAGAGCCGAAACCGCCGAGTGATTGACCAGCGCAATGTCCCTTTCCGTCGCCACCGCCCTTGCCAGTCCAAAGTGGCTGAGGATGGCGCCCTCGGCTCGTGCCACCCCCGAAAATGCAACGCTGCCGCTCTTCTCGTAGAAGCGAGCCTGTGTAGCCGCGTTTGAAATGTCAATGCCGAGGAAGCCGATCGACCTCGGCCGGCAATGAAGGGCGAACTGAAGCGCGGAAACCGCAACGGAGCCAGCCTGGAAGACCCCTTGGTCGGGATCAAGCGACATCCCGGCGCGTTGCTTCCTGTCGACGATGACGGACGGGAGCCTGCTCGCCTCTTCAAGCGAGCGGCGCTTTTCCTTATAAGGGCGGAGGATGTTGTCGATCAGCACGATGGTCCGGCCGGACAGGAAATCTGGCTGCCGCTCGCAGATCGCGCGGATTGCACTCACCGACAACAGGCAAGGTATGTCCATCGGCACCACCCGCTGCATCAGGTCGAAGTGGCGAAAGATGAAGCGCTCATCTTCCACCGCCACGGCCAGCGGCTTTTCAACGATGTCTCCGATCAGCGAGACGGCGCCATTGAGAAGAACAGCACTCTGTTCCGGCAGTCGCGTCAGGTCGGCATCTCGGATGGAGCGGCCGGATCCCACGATGTAGATGGCCGAGCCGGACCTCTGACAAATGGCATCGCTGGCAGAGATAGTCGCGACCTGCCGACCGCGGTAGAAGGCCGCGCCCGTTTCACCATTCGTCGGCTTTTCCAGCCGCAGGCCCGGAAACCAGTCCTGCACATGAGCACCTGAACCGCCCAGCAAGAGCCGTGCTCCCACCTTCACGAGGTGCCGGAAGAAGGGTCGGTCCGAACGCGCCAAACGTTACACCTCCACCAGCCCCAACTGCTTCACCTGGCGGATCGTCAGCATGGTGCGGACGGTGTCTACGTGCTCGTCGGCCGTCAGAACCTCGATGACGAAATTCTGGAAGACGCTGAGGTTCTCGGCGGTGCAGCGGAGAAGAAAATCGCTGTCGCCCGAGACCATCCAGGCTTCGCGCACGACCGGCCAGTTGGCCACGCGCGCGGCGAACGACTTCAGGTCGGCATCCGCCTGCCGCTTCAAACCTACCATGCAGAAGGCGACGAGATCGAAGCCGAGCTTCGGCCCGTTGAGAAGCGCGTGGTAACCTTCGATGACGCCGGCTTCCTCCAGCTTTCGCACGCGCCGCAGGCATGGTGGGGCAGAAATGCCAACGCGCTCGGCAAGCTCCACATTGGTCATGCGACCGTCCAGCTGCAACTCGCGCAGGATCTTCATATCTATGACGTCGAGATCGGCGCGAAGCACGGTCATCCCCTTGGTTCTCCCGCACGCTTTTAATCGAAAGCGAACCGAACGCAAGCAAGCGGCCGCGCCTAAGGTGGCGCCTGAGACAACTGATCTGTTGTTAATGCAATGCTGCCCTTGATGTAGTGCATGGAACACCCTTAAATGCCGCCACACATGCAGCGGATAGCTTGCGGCGTCCCTATATGGAGAAGCGCATCCGCGCCACATTCAGCCCGCCGAAAGGAAAGGCCATGTCTGCCCGTCACACCGAGGTTCTGATCATCGGATCTGGCCCCGCTGGCTATACAGCCGCCATCTATGCTGCACGCGCCATGCTCAAACCGGTGTTGATCGCCGGCATGGAACAAGGCGGCCAGTTGATGATCACCACGGATGTGGAGAATTATCCCGGCTTCGCCGATCCGATCCAGGGGCCATGGCTGATGGAACAGATGCTCCATCAAGCAAGCCATGTAGGTGCTGAAATCGTCAACGACATCGTCACCGACGTTGACCTGTCTCGCCGCCCGTTCACTGTCCGCACCGATTCCGGTGCCGTTTGGACAGCGGAATCGGTCATCATCGCAACAGGTGCGAAGGCCAGATGGCTGGGCCTTGAAAGCGAGAACCGGTTCCAGGGATTTGGCGTTTCCGCCTGTGCCACCTGCGACGGCTTCTTCTATCGCAACAAGGATGTCATCGTCGTCGGTGGCGGCAATACAGCTGTCGAAGAGGCTCTTTACCTTTCCAACATTGCCAAGACGGTCACGGTTGTTCATCGCCGCGAGAGCTTCAGATCCGAAAGGATCCTGTCTGAGCGCCTTTTCCAGCGTCCCAACGTGAAGGTCTTGTGGAACACCGAGATTGCGGAAATCCTGGGTGAGCCGGCCAAACCACCTATGCCGCCGTCCGTGAACGGCGTTCGCCTGCGCGATACGCGCACCGGCGTTGTCAGCGAGCAGACGATCGACGGCGTGTTTGTGGCCATCGGTCATGCGCCGGCCGTCGAGCTTTTCAAGGATACGCTCAAGATCAAGCCCAATGGCTATCTCTGGACTGCCCCTGATTCCACGGCAACCAGCGTTCCTGGCGTCTTCGCCGCCGGCGATGTGACCGACGACACGTTCCGCCAGGCCATTACCGCAGCTGGAATGGGCTGCATGGCGGCCCTCGAGGCGGAACGGTATCTGGCAGGCATTCAGCCCATCGCTGAAGCAGCGGAGTGACATGACGCATGGTGGTGCCTCTCGACTGGGACAAATTGCGCATCTTTCACGCGGCGGCGGAAGCGGGATCGTTTACCCACGCGGCCGATAAGCTGCACCTGTCCCAGTCGGCCATCAGCCGACAGGTGAGTGCCCTGGAGCAGGACGTTGGTGTCAAGCTGTTCCACCGTCACGCCCGGGGCCTGATCCTTACGGAACAGGGCGAACTCCTTTATCGAACGGCGCATGATGTTCTGCTGAAGCTCGAGACGGTCAAGGCTCAGCTGACCGAAACCACGGACAAGCCTTCCGGCAAACTGCGGGTGACGACAACGGTCGGGCTTGGCCAAGGCTGGCTCACTGACAAGGTGCAGGAATTCCTGCAGCTCTACCCGGACATGTCGATTCAGTTGTTGCTCGACAACGAGGAACTCGACGTCAACATGCGCCATGCCGACTGCGCGATCCGGCTTCGCCAGCCCCAGCAATCCGACCTCATCCAGCGCAAGCTGTTTACTGTGCACATGCACGTCTATGCCGCACCTTCCTACATCAATCGCTACGGAGAGCCGCAGACGATCGATGATCTTGACGAGCACAAGATCATCACCTTCGGTGAACCGGCGCCGAATTACCTGCTCGATGTGAATTGGCTTGAACACGCCGGGCGCTCTTCCGACAATCCGCGCATCCCGCACCTGCAGATCAACAGTCAGACGTCCATCAAGCGCGCTTGCTTGCTCGGAATTGGGATAGCAGTTCTGCCGGATTACATCGTCGGTCGAGACCCTGGCCTGATCCAGCTGCCCTTGTCCGCCGATGTTCCATCCTTCGACACCTATTTCTGCTATCCTGACGAAATCAAGAACTCAGCCAAGCTGAAAGTTTTCCGCGATTTCATCGTTTCGAAGGCCCGCAACTGGAGCTTCTGACAAAAGCTGCCGTGACCTACTGAAGAGTTGCGCGAGCCGCATGGCTGTCGTGCACATTTAAGCATTGTTCGCTGCACAAAAAACCACCATATCGCACTCAGTTGATGCACACGGTGGCTTTCCTCCCAGTTCCACCGCATCAGCTGTTCCCCTCTGGAGGTTTTTGACCTTCACAATTACAGGGCCCCGGAGAAATCTGGTGGCCCTCTTTTTTTGCCCTGTGTCAGTGAAACAGGTTACGCCCGCCCTCTCCCGGACCTTTACATCGGAAATCGACGATCTATCTATCGTTGTGGAACGATGAAGGTTGATATGAGGAAGAACGACATTCTTAAGGCGCTTGCACATCCCATCAGGGTCGAGTTCCTGGAATGGATGCGCGAACCCGAGAAGCATTTCGCTTCACAGGCTCATCCCCTGGAGATGGGGGTCTGCGCCAATCAGTTCGAGAAGCGCTGCGGACTTTCCCAATCCACCGTCTCCGCTCATCTCTCTACACTAGAGAAGGCGGGCCTTGTCGATATCCACCGCGTCGGCCAGTGGTCGTTCTATCGGCGCAACGACAGTGCGATCGACGCGTTTATCCAGGAGCTGAGAACCACGCTCTGATCACCTCCCTCCCGCATTGCTCTCAACCGAAGGAATATCTGTGACTACACTCTTTGACCCGCTGAAGCTCGGCGACATTGATGTCGCCAACCGTATTGCCATGGCACCCTTGACCCGCAACCGTTCGCCGAAGGCCATCCCGAATGACCTGAACGTGACCTATTATGAGCAGCGTGCAAGCGCCGGCCTGATCATCACCGAAGGCACCCCGATTACGCAGCAGGGTCAGGGATATGCCGACGTGCCTGGCCTCTACCTGCCGCAGGCCATAGACGGGTGGAAGAAGGTCACTGACGCGGTCCACGCGAAGGGTGGCAGGATTGTTACGCAGCTTTGGCATGTCGGTCGTGTATCGCATGTTTCACTGCAGCCGGGTGGCGCTGCGCCGGTTGCTCCCTCCGCCCTTCCGGCTGGTGCAAAGACCTACATCATCAACACCGACGGCAGCGGCGGCTTTGCCGAAACCTCCGAGCCACGCGCCTTGGAAGCAGCGGAGATTGCCGAGATTGTGGAGGATTATCGTCGCGGCGCTCGCGCAGCGATCGAAGCCGGATTCGACGGCGTCGAAATCCACGGTGCCAATGGCTATCTGCTGGACCAGTTCCTCAAGACGGGCGCCAACCAGCGGACCGACGAATATGGTGGTTCGGTTGAGAACCGCGCCCGCTTCCTTCTCCAGGTGGTAGATGCAGTCACCGGCGAGATCGGCGCTGGTCGCACCGGCCTCAGGTTGTCGCCCACTACCCCTGCCAACGGGATCATCGACCAGGATCCACAATCGACGTTCAACTATGTTGCAGAGCAGCTCGCGAGCCGCAACCTGGCCTTCATCCACGTGATCGAAGGCGCAACAGGTGGCGAGCGCAGCTTCCTCTACGCGGGGACAACCTTCGATTACGATGCCTTCAAGGCCACGTTCCGCAACGCCGGCGGTACGGCAGCCTGGATGCTCAACAATGGCTATGATCGCGCATCTGCGATCGAAGCGGTAGAAACTGGTCGCGCCGATCTTGTGTCCTTCGGGCGGCTCTTCATTGCCAATCCCGATCTGGTCGAGCGCTTCAAGGCCAACAGTCCGTTGAACGAACCCGACCGCGACACCTTCTATGGCGGCGGGGCAAAAGGTTATACCGATTACCCTTCGCTCGATACGGCGGCAGCGTGATCAAGACTGGGCGCTGAACAGCGCCCAGTTCTTCCGAACTAAGCGAAGCATCACCGGTCCCTGCGCCGCTTACCTCGACTTACGCGCAGGGAGCAACATCGCGTGCAGGGGCTGCGCCAATTGGAAAAAAATCAAGCCTGACGCTGGTCGAGCTGATTTTCCTCATCACCATCAACAACCTCCGCCTCCGGCCGATCACCACCGTCGCTATATTCGGTGTGCCACACGCCGTTTGCATCTTGCCAGCTGATTTCTTCAGGTTCCCCACCCACCTGCTGCTCCGCCGCCACGATACGGGCCGCCTGCAGAGCATCGGAATGCGTTGGGAAGGTTTCGGAATAGACATCGCCGAGCCTGTAGGCCCAGCCGCCGTCGTGTTTTACGACCTTGTAAGTGACCTTGGTCATGCTTCCTCCTCTTCATCATTCAGCCGGAGCCGCGAAGTTCGCAGCGCGGCAGATGCTAGAGGATGCGCAGCGGCGCGATCAGGTTCGGCTCTGAAGCGACTATGACACCGAACCGAGTTTGCCGCAAACTCGACGGTTTCTAATCCGCGCAGCTTGGGACGATGGGCAATAAAGTAATCTTGATGTCGGCGTGTACCACTATTTCGCCTGAGCACCCTAGATCAACTTCGTGACCGCGGGGCTGTGGCCCTCGGCAGTTCACTCCAGGGAGATTGCTTATGAACCGTCTGTTACTGCTCTTATCGGGTACCATCTTGACCACCGCGCTGCTTACGGCGCCTGTCTTGGCTCAGGAAGGCGTTCAGCCCGCGACTGGCGAAGAAAGTACGCAAGGCGGCGAGCCCGTGGAAACCAATCCTGCCAATGCACCCGATCAGCAACCGGCCTTCGCCGGACAGACACGCGCACCCCAGCCGGCACAAATGCCCGAGCTCGAGACGGAAGTGGTCGCCGATGGCCTGCCGCATCTTTGGGCGATGGAATTCTTGCCAGATGGCCGGATGCTGGTCACCGCAAAGGAAGGTGCCATGCACATCATCAGCCGGGAAGGTGAAGCCGGTGCTGCCATCGAAGGCGTCCCGGATGTGCTTTCTGCAGGCCAGGGCGGTTTGCTTGATGTCGCTCTCGCACCCGACTTCGAAAGCTCCGGCGTGATCGTCTTCTCGTTTTCTGAACAACGGGACGAGGGCAATGGCACAAGCGTCGCCTCCGCCAGGCTGGTGGCCAACGAAGAGGGAGGCGGCAGGCTGGAAGACGTCAACGTCATCTTCCGCCAGATGCCAAGCTATGACGGCAACAAGCACTTTGGCTCGAGGCTGGTCTTTGGCCCAAGCAATGAACTTTACGTCACCGTGGGAGAGCGCTCGGATCCCGAACCACGCGTTCAGGCGCAGGACCTGGCGAGCGGGCTCGGGAAGGTCTTCCGGATCGACATCAACGGCGAAGCATTGCCGGACAACCCCTTCGTCGGGCAGGAGGACGCACAGCCGGAGATCTGGAGCCTTGGTCACCGGAACCTTCAGTCGGCAACCCTTGATGGTCAGGGGCGTCTTTGGACAGTCGAGCACGGGCCAAAGGGCGGAGATGAGCTGAACCGTCCGGAACCTGGAAAGAACTACGGCTGGCCGGAGGTCACCTATGGGGTGGAATACAGCGGCGACCCGGTTGGTGAAGGCATCACCCAGCAGGCTGAGACAGAGCAGCCGCTCTACTACTGGGATCCCGTGATCGCTCCGTCTGGCATGGCCTTCTATGATGGCGATGCGATCCCCCAGTGGAAGGGCGCCTTCTTGGTTGGCGGGCTGGTCTCACAAGGGATCGTCGTACTCCATATGGATGGCGATCGAGTCCAGCACGAGGAGCGCGTGCCGCTTGAGGCTCGCATCCGTGACGTCAAAGTGGGTCCCGACGGTGCCGTCTACGCGGTCACGGAACAGCGCGGCGGCGGTGGATCCACGATCGTCAAGATCACCAAAGGCTGACGCTATGCACTGACGTTGCACTCTCGGGCGCTAACGAGAAAGCCCGCCGATTGGCGGGCTTTCCACTTGTTCGCTAATGAGGAGATGTCAGCGGCAGCTTGCGCAGAAGCGCTGAATGCGCTTGCAAGCCTCTTCCAGCTGCTCCTCCGACGTCGCATAGGAAATGCGGAAGTTGGGCCCGAGGCCGAAGGCAGAGCCATGAACGACGGCAACACCTTCTGCTTCCAGCAGCTCCGATACGAAATCCTCGTCCGTTTCGATGACCTTCCCCGAAGGCGCGGTTTTCCCGATCAA
The DNA here is from genome assembly GCA_023399635.1 of Pseudomonadota bacterium. Taxonomy (GTDB): domain Bacteria; phylum Pseudomonadota; class Alphaproteobacteria; order Rhizobiales; family Rhizobiaceae; genus Neorhizobium. The sequence goes on along the minus strand of JAEWOP010000260.1, from coordinate 7,348 downwards.
TCCCGCGCAGGAAGGATAAACGTAAAAGGCACCTTCCGGAGTCGGGCACTTGATGCCCGTCGCCTGGTTGAGCATCGACACGACAAGATCACGGCGGCCTTCGAAGATCGCCTTGTTCTTCGCGACAAAGTCCTGCGGACCGTTGAGCGCTTCTACAGCCGCCCACTGGGCGATCGAGCAGGCACCGGAGGTCTGCTGGCCCTGGATCATGTCCATCGCCTTGATCAGCGGCAGCGGGCCAGCCGCATATCCAATACGCCAGCCGGTCATCGCGTAAGCCTTGGAGACGCCGTTCATTGTCAACGTGCGATCATAAAGCTTCGGCTCCACCTCGACCGGTGTCGCAAACTTGAAGTCGCCGAAGGTCAGATGCTCATACATGTCATCGGTGAGTACCCAGACATGCTCATACTTCAACAAGACATCGGTCAGTGCCTTGAGCTCGTCATGGCTGTACGCCGCACCCGACGGGTTGGAAGGTGAGTTGAACAAGAACCACTTCGTCTTTGGCGTGATGGCAGCCTCCAGATCGGCCGCCGTCAGCTTGAAGTTGTTGTCCTGCGTGGTCGAAACGAAAATAGGCGTACCGCCGCACAGCGCCACCATCTCGGGATAGGAAACCCAATAAGGCGCAGGGATGATGACCTCATCCCCGGCATTCAGCGTCGCCATGAAGGCATTGAAAAGAATCTGTTTTCCACCGGTCCCGACAATTGTCTGTTCCGGCTTGTAATCAAGCCCGTTCTCGCGCTTGAACTTTTCCGAGATTGCCTTGCGCAGCTCCGGGATACCTGCGACCGGCGTGTACTTGGTCTCCCCGCGCGAGATCGCATCGATCGCTGCTTGCTTAACATTGTCGGGCGTGTCGAAGTCTGGCTCTCCGGCGCCCAAACCGATCACATCACGTCCTTGCGCTTTAAGATCACGTGCTTTCTGGGAGACGGCGATGGTAGCGGAGGGCTTCACGCGGGATAGGGCGTCGGCAAGAAAGGCCATGATCTCAGGTCCTGAACGTTCGGTTGAATAAGACGGTACCGCGCGCCGGTGCCGCCGCTAGGCTGTATGTCGAATGTGACACGGGGTTTCAAGCTGAAAACCGCAACTGTTGAGCGTCCCGCCTCCATCTATGCAGATAGAGCCTCCCGCTCGAACTGATCCTCTTATCACTGCCTCAAATCTGCCCTTCTTCCACTGCCTCCTGCACCTCCAGACAGACGGAACTGGAGACGGACGATGTTTATCGACGACCAGAAGAGATCAAGCCGGCTATTGCAGTTCCGGTCCCCTTTCCCGCTGGCCCTGCTGGCGTTCATCGGCTGCGGTTTGATGGTGCTCGGCCTGATCAAGCGTCCGGATATCCCGACTGTTGCCGCCTCGCCCTTCCCTTCAACGGGTGCGCTGCATGCGGCAACCTTGTTTTCCGACCAGCGGCTCGTGTTCTTGCTGCTTCTCGGCGGCTTCGTGTTGATGGCCGGTGGATGCTTTGTGCTGTCGCGGCGCAGTTTCCGCGATACCTTGAAGGCAGAATCCCAACGGACCAACTGAACAAGTCGCGGGCAAGTTGAGAGAGAAGTCGGTTATTGTCGCCCCAGTAGCCAGCTGATAAAGCAGCCGGCTTACAGACCCGAGCGACAATCACTCAACTGGAAACACCATGACGCGCATCCAAGCGAACCTCGTCCTTTTGCTCGCCGCGGCAATCTGGGGCGGTGGGTTCGTCGCCCAGTCGACGGCGATGTCGAAGATTGGCCCGTTCTGGTTCGTAGGTTTGCGCTTCGCCATCGCGGCGTTCGCCGTCCTCCCCTTCGCGCTGATCGAAGCCCGTCGCGCCGTTACGCCGCTCGACTCCAGAAGTCTCCTCGCGTTTGGCTATGTCGGGCTTGCGCTGTTTGGGGGAGCAATCACCCAGCAAATCGGACTGCTGACGACGACCGTCACCAATTCCAGCTTCCTGACGGGCCTTTATGTGGTTTTCGTCCCGGTCATCTCGGTGATTGCCCTGCGCCGCTACCCTCACTGGATCATCTGGCCAGCCGCAGGCATGTCGTTGACCGGCATCTTCCTGTTGAGCGGCGGCGCAGTCTCGAACCTCACGCCCGGTGATGTCCTCAGCATCGTCTGCGCCTTCTTCTGGGGCATACAGATCATCTTGGCCGGCCTTTTCGTCACCTCCACCGGACGACCGCTCGCGCTGTCACTGACCCAGTTTGCGGTCTGCTCCGTATGTTGCCTCGCCATCGCGCCCTTCGTCGAGACGATCAGCTTTGCGGCGATCCTCTCGGCGGGGCGTGAGATTCTTTATGTCGGGCTCATCTCTTCCGGCCTTGCATTCGTGCTGCAGGTGATTGGACAGCGCTACACAACCGCACCGCAGGCGGCCATCTTCCTTTCCAGTGAGGCTCTGTTCGGAGGACTGCTGGGTGCTCTGCTTCTTGGTGAGCTGCTTCCGCCAGCTGGCTACCTGGGTTGCGCCATTATATTCGCGGCGATGCTGCTGGTAGAACTTGTGCCGGAACTAACGCGCCGACGATCCAGACGTGCATTGGCTTAGCGCGCGACATCGATCGTCCCCTGTCCCGCGCGACCTTGATCGGCGAACACTGCTTTGAACAACGGTTGATGCTTCAAGTAAGTCTCAAGCTTGTACTGGAGCAACCTCCTATTGTCCTTGGTATCCAAAGAGCCAAATTCCGCAGCCAAGGCAGGCTGAAACTTTTTCTTGCCAATTTCCAACAAACACAGCACTCTGCCCGCGTTCGGGCAATTTACGAGCGTGGGAAGACCTATAATATGCGCTCCGGAGGCGTTAACACTTCGGGCGGATTTGACAGGCAAGTGTAGTGGCCCGTCAACTTCGCGGTAACAACAGGGACCCTTTCTTAAAGCTGCCTGCCACCCGCCCTACGGGGCGTCATTCTGATGCTGTCCGGCACTGAACACGGACAGAAAGAAAAGGACCTGCTGCATGGCCGAGACTGGCATTGTTAAATTCTTCAATACGGACAAAGGGTTCGGCTTCATCAAGCCAGACAATGGTGGCGCTGACATCTTTGTTCACATCTCTGCCGTACAGGCTTCCGGCCTGTCCGGTCTCTCAGAAAACCAGAAAGTAAGCTTCGACACGGAGCCGGATCGTCGTGGCAAAGGCCCCAAGGCCGTAAACCTGCAGATCTCCGGCTAAAGCCAAAACGGCTTCTCTTCGAGTTGAGGCCCGGCAGCTATGCCGGGTTTTTTTTCGCTTCCAACCCTTGCAGAAACGGATTTGAACGGCGCTCATCGCCAATACGGCCGCCGGGGCCATGGCCACAGAGAAAGCCGACATCGTCGCCCAGCGGCAATACCTTGTCACGGATCGACGCCAGCAATTGCTGGTGATTGCCACCCGGAAGGTCTGTCCGGCCGATCGAACCGTTGAAGAGAACGTCACCGAGGTGAGCGAAGCCTGCCTCCCGATTGACGTAGATAACATGGCCAGGAGCATGACCTGGGCAGTGGAAGACCTCGAAGACATGGTCGTCGAAGGATACCTGTTCGCCCTCTTGCAGAAACCGGTCGGGCACAACATTCCTCACCGCCATCGGCAGGCCGAACATTTGAGCTTGCGCTTGCAGCCCCTGTAGCAGTGGAAGATCGTCCTTATGGGGACCGATGATCGGAACGCCGAGCGCTTCACGCAATTCGTCGGCGCCACCTGCATGGTCGATATGACCATGGGTCAGCCAGATCTCCTTGAGAGAAAGACCATTTGACGATATCGCATCGAGGATTGCAGAAACGTCGCCACCTGGATCGACGACGACCGCGGTCTTGCTGTCCTCATCAAAGAGAAGCGTGCAGTTTTGCTGGAAGGGTGTCACCGGAACGATACCGGCCTGAAGTCTGCCCATGGTCTACTCCCGGAAGCCGGCCGACCTATAGCGACATTACGCTTTGAAGGCAAAATCAGTTCAGAGAAGCGAAGTAGCTTGTCTCGGCGGAAACCGGTGGCGCCATGGAAACTGTGGTGAGAAGGAAGGCCGCGACCAGCACCTTTGCAGCGAGTACCGCAACGAACACCGGTCGAAGCGGATGAGCTTGTACCGAGGCTTCGGAATTAGCAGCGTCGGACCCATCTGAAAGCGATAGAGCGGCCATTGTATTCTCCTGTGTCTTTTGGCGACGGCAACGGCCTCGATGGCTGATTGGTTCCCTCAAGAACATGCAGTTGCTGACTGCACGCTGCGCGTGCTGCCGCCCTCCCTCCAAGTTTGCTGTTGATTGTTCTGACCTTTCGCGCTTTATCCACCTGAACCCGAAAATCAGAAGACACTCAGCGAGTACCCCCTCGCCAAAGTCTCAAACGGGAAAGGAACAAGGTGTGTCACGCGCACCGGCCGCAAAAGCCATCAAGAGAGTTCAGCCGGAGATGCCGGCGGTCGACGAGGCGCTTATCGATTTCGACACGATCGAGCTCCTCTTCTTCGCCTACCGCGACTTTGTCTCCGACCCCGACGCTATTCTCTCGAAGATCGGGATGGGTCGCGCCCATCACCGGGTCGTCTATTTCGTGTCTCGCCATCCAGGCTTGATGGTGACAGACCTGCTCGACATCTTGCAGATCACCAAGCAAAGCCTTGCCAGGGTGCTCAAGCAATTGATCGAGATGGGATATATCCGCCAGATGGCGGGAGCCAAGGACCGGCGGCAGAGGCGCCTTTACCCCACGCTTGCCGGTCGTGAATTGGCTCTGGCCCTGTCGGAGCCACAGTCGCGTCGTGTTACACAGGCAATGCAAACTCTCACGGCAGATGGACGCGCTGCTGTAGCAACATTCCTGCGGGAGATGCGAGGAAGAGATCCGGCGCTCCCGCCTGTAGAAAGTGAGTTGGATTGATGGCACCAGTTCTGTCGGATGACGCCGCTCATCTTCTGGTCGTTGACGACGATACCCGCATTCGCGATCTCCTGAGCCGCTACCTTGCCGAGCAGGGCTATCGGGTAACGGTCGCGGCTGACGCGGCGGACGCACGGCGCAAGCTGGACGGCCTGCAGTTCGACCTGATCATTCTCGACGTGATGATGCCGGGCGAATCCGGCCTGTCGCTGACGGAAGCGCTCTACAAGAAAAAGACGACCCCCGTGATCCTGCTCACAGCCAAGGCGGAGGCTGAATCACGCATTGCCGGCCTTGAGGCCGGCGCTGACGATTATCTCTCCAAACCTTTCGACCCCCGGGAGCTTGTGCTGCGGATCAACAACATCCTCAGGCGCAATGGGGCCTCCGACGGTCCAAAGATCGAGCAGGTGATGTTCGGACCCTATACGTTTTCGATCCCGCGCAAGGAACTGCGCAAGGCGGCACAGCAGATACGGCTTACCGACCGCGAGCAGGAGATCATGCTGCTGTTTGCACTGCGGGCCGGGGATACAATTCCAAGACACGAACTCATCGGCGACGATGCCGATGTCGGCGAACGGACGATCGATGTCCAGATCAACCGCCTCCGGCGCAAGATCGAAGATGATCCCGCCAATCCGATCTATCTGCAGACGGTGCGTGGAATCGGCTATCGCCTGAGCATCGATTGAGGGCCGTGGGCCGGACAGGAGCAGCATGGCGATGGCGCTGTTCGACAGCTTGAAACGGGACATCGGCAAGGTGCGAGTACCGGGTCTGCGCGGCACAAGCCGGCGCATCAAGCGGATACTGCCCACACGGCTCTACACGCGATCGGTCCTGATTGTCATCATCCCCATGATCCTGCTGCAAACTGTGGTCGCTGCCGTCTTCATGGAGCGCCACTGGCGGATGGTGACGGAAAGGCTGTCGGAAGGCGTCACACGCGACATCGCCGCGATCATAGAAATGATCGAGCAATTTCCGAACACGGACAATTACGGCACTGTCACCCGCATTGCTCGAGAACAACTGGATCTGAACGTCATCGTGGAGGCCGGGGGCGAACTACCGCCACCGCGGCAAAAGCCGTTCTTCTCTATCCTCGACGGCATTCTTGCCGATCAGATCAGCAGCCAGATCAAGCGCCCGTTTTGGATCGATACGGTTGGCAACAGCCGGCTCGTGGAGATCCGCATAAGATTGGAGAACAAGATATTGAGGGTCTTTACCCGCAGAAGCCAGACATATGCTTCCAATACGCATATCTTTCTGGTTTGGATGGCTGGAACCGCCCTCGCCCTTACGGCAATATCGATGCTTTTCCTGCGCGGTCAGATCCGCCCGATCCTGATGTTGGCACACGCAGCAGAAGCGTTCGGCAAGGGTCAGCGCATGTCGGACTTCACCCCGCGCGGCGCCGACGAAATTCGGCTTGCTGGATCAGCCTTTATCCTGATGCGCGAGCGGATCGAGCGGCAGATTGAGCAACGCACAGCTATGTTGTCGGGTGTCAGTCACGACCTGCGCACCATCCTCACCCGCTTCCGGTTGCAATTGGCCCTCGCCGGCAACAAACCGGAACTAGCCGGCATGGCGGAAGACGTGGACGCCATGCAAACCATGCTGGAGGGTTACCTCGCCTTCGCAAAGGGTGATGCCGAAGAGGATGTGGGTGAACTGCGTCTGAGCGACCTTCTGGAAAAGGTCAGCAATGATTTCAAGCTCAAGGGCAAGACGATGAGTTATGAGATTGAAGGACAAGATCTTATTGCAGTCAGGCCCAATGCTTTCAGCCGCCTGGTCCACAACCTGGCAAGCAACAGCGAACGCTATGCCGATAAGCTCCACGTAGAAGCACGGCACACAGCGCGCTGGCTGACTCTGATCTTTGACGATAACGGACCGGGCATACCCGCGGCCAACCGAGAAGACGTATTCAAGCCCTTCTTCCGTCTCGACGAAGCCCGCAACATCGACGAGACAGGAACGGGGCTTGGCCTGTCCATCGTGCGCGATATCGCCCATGCCCACGGTGGCAACGTCACCCTGGCAGATAGCCCGATCGGTGGCCTGCGGGCGACGGTACGGGTGCCTGCCTGAGCTAGATCAGCTTTCTGCCATTGGGAACCGCCTGGTCCACTGCGGCCAATACGATTGCGCCGGCTTCGTCCTCAAATCCGAGGGTCAGGACTTCAGAACGGAACGGCCCGATCTGGCGCGGTGGAAAGTTGACGACGGCAAGAACCTGCCGACCGACGAGATCTTGCGGCTGATAGTGGACGGTTATCTGCGCCGACGATTTCTTGATGCCAATCTCCGTGCCAAAGTCGATCTTCAGCTTCCAGGCGGGCTTGCGGGCCTCCGGAAACGGCGAAACCTCAATGATCGTGCCCGTTCGGATATCGACTTTCTCGAAGTCTGCAAATGAGATTTCTTCCGCCATGGAACTTCAGCCCCCCAATGCTTGGG
>JAEWOP010000074.1 GCA_023399635.1 Pseudomonadota bacterium | reverse complement strand
TTCCGCCAGATCATCACCAATCTCGTCGGCAATGCCGTCAAGTTCACCGAAAAGGGTCACGTCTTCATTGACCTCCATTCCGAGGCGATCGGCGAGGGGGAAATGATGCTGACGGTGCGGATCGAGGATACCGGCCAAGGGATACCGGAGGAAAAGCTCCGGTCGGTCTTTGAGAAGTTCTCGCAGGTCGACACCTCGTCCACCCGCCGCCACGAAGGCACAGGACTGGGTCTTGCCATCACCGCTGGGCTGGTGGATCTCTTCGGCGGCCATATCGATGTTGCGAGCGAGGTCGGCAAGGGTTCGGTCTTCACGGTGCATCTGCCCTTCCACGTCGTCAGCGCACGAACCACCAACACCGCACTGCCGGTCAACACGACAGGCGCGCGGGTGCTCGTCATCGACGACAACGCCGTCAACCGTCGCATCTTAACCGAGCAACTGACGATGTGGGGCTTTGATACGGTTGCTGCCGATGGCGGGGCCGAAGGACTTGCGGTGATGGGAGAGGCGGCACGGCTCGGCATCACGATCGATGCCGTCGTGCTGGACTATCACATGCCCGAAATGAACGGCCTCGACGTCGCAAAGCGGATCCGCAGCGACCGTCGCTTCGATGAAATGGGCGTCATCTTCCTGACTTCGATGGACATGGCTGGCGATGAAACGACCTTCGCGGAGCTGAACATCCAGGCCCATCTGATGAAACCCGCACGCGCGAACCTCCTGCGGGCGACAGTGATCGACGTGGTTCGATCCGTTCGGGTGAAACGGCGGGCAACCGCCCCCTCACCGACACTTTCGCCCGTCCCGGTTGCTGCTCCGGCCTCTCAACCAGTGGCGCCCGTTGCCTCGACCCCGGTCGTGCGCTCGGTACCGGAGCTGGATGTGCTGGTAGCGGAAGACAATGACGTCAACCAGATCGTCTTCACGCAGATACTCCAGGGAACAGGCTGGCGCTTCGAGATCGTGGATAATGGTGCCAAGGCAGTCGAGGCGTGGCAGGAAAAGGACCCGTCTCTCGTCCTCATGGACGTCTCGATGCCGGTGATGAACGGTCATCAGGCGACCCAGAAGATCCGTGAGCTGGAGAAGCAGACGGGTGGCCATGTGCCGATCATCGGGGTCACGGCGCACGCGCTGGAAAGCGACAAGGAGCTCTGCATCGCTGCCGGCATGGACGACTACATGTCGAAGCCGATCAGCCCGGAGCTCCTGGAGGAGAAGATCCGTCAGTGGCTCGGCGATCCCTCTATCGCCTTGTCGTCCCGCTGACGCCTTTGGTCCCGCATAGCATTTCTCGCTTGCCGGCAAAGCCCGGCCGGCGGTCTACGGCAAAGCCCGCCGCCTGCAGGTTGCGGCGAACGAAACCCGCCGCGGCATAGGTGGCGAAGCTGCCGCCATCGACTGTGCGGTTGTAGACCGCCTGCATCAGGTCCGGCGACCACATGTCCGGATTGCGGGAGGGCGCGAAGCCGTCGAGAAACCAGGCGTCAAAATCCGGCATCTCGGCCGTCACGCCGTGCATCGCCTGGCCGACGACAACGGTAAGCCGGGTCTGTTCGTCCACGGCAAGATCCACCTGCCCTTGCGGCTGCGTCGGCCATCGTGAGACGAGTGTCCGCCGCTCGTCATCGATTTCGGGCCAGTGGGCGAGCGCCCGGTCGATTTCGTCCGCAACCATCGGGTAGAGCTCGAAGGAGGTGAAGTGCAGCATGGCCCCAGGCTGCCGGGCAAGCTTCCACTGCCGCCATGTTTCGCAGAAGTTCAGGCCGGTGCCGAAGCCCAGCTCGCCGATCCGGAAACGTCCGCCCGCCTGCCATCGCTCCGGCAGGCCGTTACCGGCGAGGAAGACATGGCCGCATTCCAGCCTGCCGTCGTTTCGGCAATAAAAATGATCGCCAAACTGGGTCGAGTAGGGCATATCGCCCTCATGCCACTCAAGGCTCCCGCCATCGCTCTTAGAAATTTCGTCGTTCATGACCAAAGCCGATAGTCCCGCCGGCCAGGCCGGTCAATCGCTTCCGTCACGACAGGATCTCGTTATCCTCGGTGGCGGGATCATGGGGCTGTGGGCCGCGCTGAAAGCAGATCGGCTGGGGATACCCACGCTGCTGCTGGAAGCCGGCACGCTGGCAAGCGGCGCCTCCGGCGGTCTGCTCGGGGCGCTGATGGCACATGTGCCCGATCGCTGGAACGACAAGAAGCAGTTCCAGTTTGATGCCCTCACCTCGCTCGAAGCCGAAATAGCACATCTCGAAGCCGAAACAGGCCTCTCCTGCGGTTATCGCCGCTCCGGTCGGCTGATCCCGCTGCCGAAGCCGCACCTGCGCGAAGTCGCCTTGCGGCATGCGCAGGATGCGAAGGTGAACTGGGCGGTTGCCGGACATGATTTCGCATGGGACGTGCTCGAGCCGGACGCCGTTCAGGGTCTTGATCCCACCTTCACCGGCGGTGGCGTAATCCATGAGACGCTGGCGGGGCGGGTGTCGCCTCGCGCACTCACCTCGGTGCTGGCCGCACGGTTGCAGGCCTCTTCCACTGTCCGGATACTAGAGGGGGTGCCGGCACTGGGCCTCGATACGGCCCAGGACCGGGTTCTGTTGGCGGATGGAACGGCGATCGGTTTCGGCCACTGCATCGTCGCGGCAGGCCCGTCGTCGTTTCCGCTTCTGGATGAGTTGAGCGGTGGCGCACCGCGCTCGCTTGGGCGACCGGTGAAGGGGCAGGCGGCGCTCTTGAAGGCCGATGTCGATCCCGCCCATCCGATCGTCTTCCTCAACGGCCTTTATGTCGTTCCGCACGACGACGGAACCGTGGCAATCGGCAGCACCAGCGAGGAGGAGTTCGAAGAGCCCTTCGCGACCGACGGCAAGCTCGACGACCTCCTGGAGCGGGCGCGGCAGCTGGTGCCGGTGCTGCGGCAGGCGGAAGTGGTCGAGCGCTGGGCAGGCCTGCGTCCCAAGGCCATCGGCCGCGACCCGATAGTCGGTCCGCATCCCCACCACCCGCGCGTCATTGCGCTGAGCGGCGGCTTCAAGGTTAGCTTTGGCATTGCTCATCTTCTGGCCGATGCAGCGCTCGCCGCCGTCCTTGGCAACCCGCTGCAGGTGCCTGCGACCTATCTCTTCGAGGCCCACTTGCGGCTGGTGCAATCATAGCTTTGGCACGTGCACGCTCCATCTCGACAGCGGTGGAGCGGCTGGATACCGTTGCTTTCTTTTCGCATGGTGATTTGATGTCCGTTCAAGACTATCCCCGCAGCCTCGTCGGCTATGGCCGCAATCCGCCCGATCCCAAATGGCCTGGCGGCGCCCATGTCGCGGTGCAATTTGTCATCAACTACGAAGAGGGCGGCGAGAGCTGCATTCTGGACGGCGACCCGGCGTCCGAAAACCTCCTGTCGGAGATCGTCGGCGCTGCCGCCTGGCCGGGCCAGCGCAACCTCAACATGGAATCGATTTACGAATATGGCTCCCGCGCCGGCTTCTGGCGGCTATGGCGCATGTTCACCGAACTCAAGGTCCAGACGACGGTCTACGGCGTGACGCTTGCCATGGCGCGCAATCCGGAAGCGGTCGCGGCCATGAAGGAAGCCGGCTGGGAAATCGCCAGCCACGGCTACCGATGGCTCGAATACAAGGACTTCCCGGAAGACAAGGAGCGCGAGCATATTCGCGAGGCCGTTCGCCTCCACACGGAGCTGACGGGTGAACGACCCTATGGCATGTACCAGGGTAAGCCTTCCGACAACACGCTCAGGCTCGTCAAGGAGGAGGGCGGCTTCCTCTACTCGTCCGATTCCTATGCCGACGACCTGCCTTATTGGGTGCCGGGTCTCGACGGGAAGCCATTCCTGATCATCCCCTATACGCTCGAAACCAACGATATGCGCTTCGCCACGCCCCAGGGCTTCAACTCGGGTGACCAGTTCTTCACCTATCTCAAGGATGCCTTCGACGTCCTTTATCGGGAGGGCCAGGAAGGAGCCCCGAAGATGATGTCGGTCGGCCTCCATTGCCGCCTCGTCGGCCGCCCCGGCCGCGCCGCGGCCCTTCGCCGGTTCATCGAATACGTGCTCTCCCACGACAAGGTCTGGATTCCGCAGCGGATCGAGATCGCCCGCCACTGGCACGAGCATCACAAGCCGGGAGACGCGGCATGAGCGCCCGCGGGGATTTCATCGCCCGCTTCGGCGGCGTGTTCGAACATTCGCCGTTCATCGCCGAGCGCGCCTATGATCGCGGCCTCGTGTTCGTGCCGCTGACGGCAAAGGGCGTGCACCAGGCAATGGTGTCGATCTTCAGGGAGGCTTCGCAAGAAGAGCGGCTCGCTGTCCTGCGGGCGCATCCGGATCTGGCCGGCAAGCTCGCCATCGCCGGCGACCTCACGGAGGACAGCCGCCAGGAGCAGGCGGGCGCCGGCCTTGACCGGCTGACCCCGCAGGAGCACGCCCGCTTTACCGAGCTCAACACCGCCTATACGGAGAAGTTCGGCTTTCCCTTCATTATTGCGGTGAAGGGGCTCGACAGGCACGAAATCCTTCACGCCTTCGAGAAGCGGATCCACAACAGCCCCGAGCAGGAATTTGAGACCGCAGCAGCTCAGGTCGAGCGGATCGCCGGCCTCCGCCTGGCAGCGCTTCTGCCGGAGGGGTGACCCGACTTCCTTCGCTGTGGTCTCTCGCCTATATTCGTTCCTCAAAGGAGACCGTGTGTCATGAAGCCCTCCGAGGTGCTTGAACAGAACCGCGAGGCGATCCGCGAAGCGACCAAGCGCTTCAACGCGGCGAACCCGCGCGTCTTCGGTTCGGTGGCGCGGGGGGAGGACAAGGATGGCAGCGATCTCGATATTCTCGTCGACGCGCTGCCCGGCATGACCTTGTTTGACCTTGGCGGATTGCAGCATGAACTCGAGCAACTTCTCGCTGGAACGAAGGTGGACGTAGCCACTCCCGGCGCTTTGCGCGACAGGATGCGCAATCGGATCATGGCGGAAGCAAAAGCCATATGACTGTCGATCGCTTGGCGGACTACATCGCGCAGATGAAGGAGGCGGCGCTCAAGGCTAGCAACTTTCTCTCCGGCATGTCTTATGACGCTTTCGCTGCAGACGAGCGGACGCAGATGGCTGTCGGTATGACACTCGTCTTGATTGGCGATGCCGCCGCGCGGATCATGCAGCACTACCCTGATTTTCCAGTTGAGCATCCCGAGATCCCCTGGAACAAGATCAAGGGTATGCGCAATGTCGTGGTGCATGACTACTACAAGCTTGATCTGCCGGTTGTCTTTGACACGGTGCAGACCGCGATCCCCGACCTCCTTGACCGCCTCCACACCCTCCGCCACTGGCGCCCGCAAGGCGAATGATCATGCCGCAGACCCTCCCGATCCGCGCCCTCACCAAAGCCACCTTCGCGCCCTTCGGCGAGGTCATCGAGGCCGATCCGGCCACCATGCGCCTGATCAACAACGGCACGACCGAACGCTTTCATCGGCTCGGCGTGGTAGAGACGGAAGGCGAGGGCGCCATCATCAGTTTGTTCCGTGGCCAGCCCCGGCAGTTTCCCTACGCCATCACCATGATGGAACGGCACCCCTTCGGCAGCCAGAGCTTCTCACCGCTCTCGGGTCGGCCCTTTCTCGTCGCCGTCGCCGAGGATAAGGATGGGCGGCCCGACCGGCCTCAGGTCTTCCTCGCCACCGGCAGCCAGAGCGTGAACTACCGCCGCAATGTCTGGCATCATCCGCTGATGGCGCTGGATGCGGTCAGCGATTTCCTTGTCGTCGACCGCGACCGGCCGGAAACCAACCTGGAAGAATTCGTCTACGAGACGCCTTACCTGATCGAGGAGCCACGCCCATGACCGGCCTCACCACCCATGTCCTTGACACGGCGCGCGGCGTCCCCGCACAGGGATTGAAGATCGATCTTTACCGGCTGTCAGGTGACGCGCGCGAGAAGGTGAAGAGCGTCAGCACGAATGGCGATGGGCGGGTCGATGGTGGCCCTATCCTTGCGGACGAGACCTTCAAGACGGGCGAGTACGAGCTCGTCTTCCATGCTGGCGATTACCTGAGGATGACCGGCCACTCCCTGCCGGAGCCCGCCTTCCTCGATGTCATCCCGATCCGCTTCGGCATTGCCGATACAACGGCACATTACCACGTCCCGCTGCTGCTCTCGCCCTTCGGCTATTCCACCTATCGGGGAAGTTGATGATCTTCGCCGCCATCGCGGATGTTCATGGTAACGCGGCGGCGCTCGACGCAGTGCTTTTGGATATCCAGAAGCTGGGGATCACCGACATCGTCAATCTGGGCGACTGCCTCAGTGGCCCCCTGGAGGCGGCAAGAACGGCAGACCGGCTGATGGCGCTCGGTCTTCCGACGGTTCGCGGAAATCATGATCGATATCTGGTGGAGACGCCGTCTGGTCTCATGGGTGCCTCGGATGCCCATGCGCACGCGCAGCTTTCGCCGCACCATCTCGACTGGCTTCGAGACCTGCCCCAGAGCCTGGTCTACCGCGAGGACATCTTTCTCTGTCATGCAGCGCCCGAGCGGGACGATCTTTATTGGCTGGAACAGGTGTCGGCGGAGGGGCGGGTTCACCTGCGACCACAGGAGGAGATCGAGGCGCTGGCGGGGGACGTTAAGCAGTCCCTCATCTTGTGTGGCCACACCCACGTCCCGCGTATGGTCGCGCTTTCTGACGGGCGACTCGTGGTCAACCCGGGCAGCGTCGGCTGTCCCGCCTATAATCACGATAACCCTGTTTCCCATAAGGTGGAGGCAGCGCACTGCCTGGCATCCTATGCCGTTCTCGAAAGGACCGGTGACGGCTGGCAAGCGCATTTTCGCAACGTCCGCTATGACAACATGGCCATGTCGCGGATGGCGGACACCAATGGCCGGCCCGATTGGGCAAGCGCGCTGTCGCGTGGCCGCGTCTGAAGCATAGGCACGTCAGTTCGAAACCATTCGGAAACCAATAGACGGGGATACTGCGCCGGAATCAATGAGAGGTTCCAGATGGCCAGTCCCAGACGAAAGCCGCAGCGCAGGAGCGGCGGCAGGAAGAAGCGCGCGACGAGTGGCCGTGGTGGATCCACGTGGCTTTGGAGCGCTGCGCTGATCGCGCTCGTCGGCGGTATTGCGGCCTACGAAAACTCAGCTGAGCTGCGGCGTTTTGCCGGCGGCCTGACCTATGGAACGGAGAGGAAAGTCGCTCACCATGCGTCGGCACCAAAGGCGCAGCAGAAGGTGGCCAAAGACACTGCCACGGCTCGACCCACGGCACCCGTTCCGCCGCGCAATGTAGCTGCGAAGGATGAGAAGCGGCAGGGTGGCTTGCAGCGGAATGATGATGCCTTGCAGACGGCGGCGATCACGCCTCCTGCTCCGATCGGCAAGCCGACGGCTTCCGTCGCCACGCCGGCTGCGTTGAAGCCTGACGCCCCGGCAGTCGGGACCGGTCGGCACCAGACGAAATTCTATCTCTGCGGCACCGCCAAACAGGATGACTGTGTCATTGCTGCGGATAGCTTCATGCTCAAGGGCGAAAAGATCAGGATCGCCGGCATCGAGGTGCCGGACATCAAGAAGCCGCGCTGCGAGGCCGAGCGGATCAAGGCGAGCGATGCAAAGCTTCGCGTCCGCGCCTTCCTGGACTCCGGCGCCTTCGATGTAATCTCCGCCAATGCCAGCGACGAGGACAGCGGCGGCCAGAAGATCCGCGCCGTCACCCGCAATGGTGTCTCTCTGTCCGACATCCTTGTTCGCGAAGGTCTTGCCAGGCGTCCGGGTTCCTCCGGCGGCTGGTGCTAGCGAAGGCGTGCTGGCTACATTTGCCTTGTTGACAGCCGCGCCTTGTGACGGGCCGGGGCGAACCTCTTGCGGCTGTCCTGCAACTCCGCAGGCCGATGGCTGTTCAACAGCTGTGAAAGGGGGGCCTCATGGACGCCGCATTCGCCCAGTTGCTGCACGTCACGACCCGCGCCATCGAGCTCGCCGGCGTGGCGGTCATCCTCATCGGATTGTTCTTTGCGGCATTCAACTTCCTCAGGGAGGGGTCGCGCGAGGGCGCTTATCATGAGCTGCGCGCAACGCTTGGCAGAGCGATCCTGTTGGGTCTGGAGCTCCTGGTGGCTGCGGACATCATCAACACCGTTGCGGTCGAACCGACCCTCGACAGCCTCGCCGTGCTGGCAGGCATAGTGCTGATCAGAACCTTCCTGAGCTTCTCCCTCGAAGTGGAAATTGAGGGGAAATGGCCGTGGCAGCGAGGACGGCATCCAACGGACCCGGCTATGGAAAATTCCCGCAAAGACTGAGTTCGGCGAAACCTTTCCAGCTTCCGGCTCTTACCAGACAATACAGGACCGAAACTGTGACAGCGGAAGGAGAGAGCATGCGCAATCCGCCAGAGAAAGTCAGCGATGAAGCCGACCGCCATCAGCTCGACATGGCCAAGAAGGAAGGCGCTGCCTACCACGCATCGCTGAAGTACATGGCCGAGGAAGTCGCCGACAGCGGCGGCCAGATCCGAGCGGGGGACTACATTGTGGCCTACGCCCAGGAGCGCGCCGAGGGCATGTATGCCCTGAAGGACGAAGGCCAGCTGTCCTGGGAGGAGCCGGCCGATAAAAACTGCCATCTCGAGATTTCGGTCAGCGATGCCGGCGACCTGCGATTCATCCCCTATCTGGAGATCGCTGCAACCTTGACCGCGGAAGACGGCGAGACGATCGGTCCCTTCCAGGTGCCTTTCGTCTGGCATCCGGGCCTTTACCACTACGGCAAGAACATCAAGGTGCCAGGCGACGGCAGATATCGGCTGGACGTGACGATCAAGCCCCCGACATTCATGCGCCATGACGAGGTGAACGGGAAACGCTATGCAGAAACAGTCCAGGTGACGTTCGACGCGATCGAGATCAAGACCGGGAAGGAATGATCAGAACCGCGTTTCCGCGATCACGCTGCGATCTACCGTTTGGATGTCCCGCTTGCCGCAGAGCGCCATGGTGATGTCCATCTCCTTGCGGATGATCTCCAGCGCCGTCGTCACGCCTGGTTTACCCATGGCGCCGAGGCCGTAGAGATACGGTCGGCCGATATAGGTGCCGCGCGCGCCAAGCGCAACGGCCTTCAGCACGTCCTGGCCGGAACGGATGCCGCCATCGACATGCACCTCGATCCTGTCGCCTACGGCATCGACGATGCGCGGCAGCATGCTGATCGATGACAGCGCGCCGTCCAATTGCCGGCCGCCGTGGTTGGAAACGACGATTGCGTCTGCGCCGGTCTCGGCTGCAGCGCGCGCATCCTCCTCATCGAGGATGCCTTTCAGGATCAGCTTGCCGCCCCAGCGTTCCCTGATCCATGCGACGTCCTTCCAGGAAAGCTGCGGATCGAACTGCTCCGCCGTCCATGAAGAGAGCGAGGAGAGGTCGGAAACGTTCTTTGCGTGACCTACGATGTTGCCGAAGCCGCGGCGCTTGGTGCGCAGCATGTCCATGCACCAGAAGGGCTTGGTGGCCAGTTGGAGGCCATGATGGACGGTCCACTTCGGCGGCGCCGAGAGACCATTGCGCAGGTCCTTGTGGCGTTGGCCGAGGATCTGCAGGTCGAGCGTCAGCATCAGAGCCGAGCAGTTTGCGGCCTTTGCGCGGTCGATCAGGTTGTTGATGAAGTCGCGGTCCTTCATCACGTAGAGCTGGAACCAGAAGGGCCTGGAGGTGACCGAGGCCACGTCCTCGATCGAGCAGATCGACATCGTCGAGAGGGTGAACGGCACACCGAATTCTTCCGCCGCCTTGGCTGCCAGCATCTCGCCGTCGGCATGCTGCATGCCGCACAGCCCGGTCGGCGCGAGTGCCACCGGCATGGACGCGTCCTGGCCGGCCATGGTCGTTGCCAGCGACCTGTTCGTCATGTCCACCAGCACCCGCTGGCGAAGCTTCACCTTCGAGAAGTCTTCCTCGTTGGCACGGTAGGTGCCCTCCGTCCAGGAGCCGCTGTCGGCATAGTCGAAGAACATCTTCGGCACCCGGCGCCGGGCGCGCGTCTTCAGGTCGGCGATGGTCAGCGGCTTGGACATGATCGGAAACTCCCCCGGCAGAACGTACCGTCAGCTAGCATGAGTCATTCGAACCCGTCAGCAAAAAAGACGAGGAAGATGTTCACGGTATGCAAAGGTCGAATTCGTCGGGGCCATCCGCTGATA
>JAEWOP010000007.1 GCA_023399635.1 Pseudomonadota bacterium | reverse complement strand
GGATAATCGTATCCGAAATGAGACACGCCGTATCTCAAGGCACTCTTGATGATGGTGACGTAGCCGTCTTTTAGCGTGTTCAAGGCAATGGCCAGTTTTCTTCTGCCTAGATTTCCCGCGATTATCTCAAGGGGTGTCGCGCCTTTGGGACGGTCTGAGAGATTTGCGGGCCAGTATTGCAAGGCGTTGACATAGGCCTGGATATCTGCGGGCTCATAAGTGTCGACGGGATAGTCCCCGATGATCTCGATGAACAGTTGGAAGCGAGTTCGTGCCGTTTCAATGTCCTTGTTCTCAGAGGCCTTCGATCCCTGGCGCGCCTTCAATAGACCTCGGCCACACGGCTGAACCGAGGTTTTGTCGACGCCCTACGCGGTACAAATCTTCGATCCAGTTCGAACGCTGCTGGCTCTCCGGAGGGTCTGTTTCCCTCCGCCTTCATCCATACAGCTAATGGAACCTCCGGCGCAGCCGCGACCTCTTCGACTGCCGTCGGCGCAGCAACCGGGGCAGGTTCCGGCAATGGCACTCTGCGTTCAAGGCTGGACACGGTCATCACTGGATCAGTGGACACGGAAGTCGCCAGCTCCCTCTTATATTTTTCCAGGAGGAAGTCAGCATTCTCGACTACCAGATCGTGGTAGTCTTCCCCTTGTTCCTTAGCACGCGTCTGCTGTCGAACCTGAATCATTCCCTTCAGCGCGGCCAACCCCGCCTGCTGTTGAGGGGCAACCGGATGATCTGACGCAGAGTTCAGCTCGTGCAGCTTGACCTTGAGATAAGTCTTTAGGGCAGTCAGATTTTCCTCCGGCGATGCCCCCTCTTCAAGAAGGTCCTGAGGTTGAAGCGGCATTCCGCCCGTATCTGATCCCATTTTCTTCCTCAGCCTTCCAAAAAACAGCCGCGCCTCCGCAGCCAGCACATCTGCCAGGAAGCGTGCCCGGATGAACGGGCATGCGCCAAGGCTCAGTCGCAACGGCCGGGTATGGCTGGTACCTCCGAGGTCCTTGGGCAATCGCATCTGGAAGACATAAATTGTCCCTTGACGGACGAGATAAGAGCCGGGGCCCGGTTTGCCAAGCTGGCGCTTCGTGCGATTCTGTTCTCCTTCAGCTGATACATGGCGATGTACATGGCGTGATACATGCATTCGAAAACTCCCTTCGAGCGGGGCTTCCGACCAGAATTCAGCATGAGAGCCAGTGACTTAGCGGGAACTGGAGGAGAGTGGAATCCTCGTGGCGGAGAGGATGGGATTCGAACCCACGATACGCTTTTGACGTATACTCCCTTAGCAGGGGAGCGCCTTCGACCACTCGGCCACCTCTCCGGTGCGGCCTGATTATGTCGGATGGGGCGTGATTGCAAGGAGTTTTCGCCGCGCTTGCGGAAATGCCGGAGAACGCGGCGAAGATCGGGATCAGTAGCCGGAAGAGGCGCCCGCCTGAGGCGTTCCGCGGCCATAGCGGCCGGCCAGTCGACGCAGCACGCCGGCAAATTCTGCCACATCGGACCCTACCGCCACGAATCGCGCACCGAGATCGAGATAGCGCAGGTTCAGTGCCTCGTTGAAGGTCAGGATGCCAGCCGCCTTGCCGGCATTGTTGATCGTGCCGATTGCCTTCTCGATCGCTTCCTGAACTTCCGGTGCCTCGATCCGTCCGAGATAGCCCATGTCGGCGGAAAGATCGGCAGGGCCGATGAAAACGCCATCGATCCCCTCGACTGCGGCAATGTTCTGGAGATCCGCCATCGCAGCCCGCGTTTCCGCCTGAACCAGGAGGCAGATCTCGTCGGCTGCCGTTTCGGCGTAGTCGGTGATCGTATTGAAGCCGGATGCGCGTGCCACAAGCGCACCAACGCCGCGGAGGCCCTGCGGCGGATAACGTACCGCCCGGACAAGTGCGCGTGCCTGCTCGGCCGAATCAACCATGGGCACGAGCAAGGTGCGGGCTCCGGCATCCAGCAATTGCTTGATCATCCAGGGCTCGCCCATGGGCGGGCGCACGACAGCTTCCGCCGGGAAGGCTGACAGAACCTGCAACTGAGCGATGATGCTGCGCAAGTCGTTCGGCCCATGCTCGCCGTCGATGACCAGCCAGTCGAAGCCGGCGGTTCCCGCAAGTTCCGCCAGAAGCGGCTCTCCCGTGTTCAGCCAAAGGCCGATCTGCGGCCGCCCTTCGCGCAGGGCGGCTTTGAAGATGTTCTTGGGAGCAGGCATGGCGATATTCCTAAGCAAGCAATTGTTTCAGATCGGCGGCAGGGTCCGCCAACACCGCCTTATCGGGTTCGAGGCCGTTGTCGAGGAGCTTCTTGGCCGTCACATAGGCCTTGGCGTCGTTGATCGCATCCACGGCGATGAACTGCCCGTTTTGGAAGTACCAGACCGAGACGCTACCATCCCGCATCCCAGGTCGAACCAGGATCTCATCATATCTGAGGTTGAAGCCGGCGATCTGCAGTTTCACATCGTACTGGTCCGACCAGAACCAGGGCTTCGGCTCATATGGCTCGCTTCCTCCGGCAAGGACGGACGCGATCGCCTCTGCCTGGTCTACCGCGTTCGGAACCGACTCAAGCCTGATCTTCTGGCGTCTCCACGGCAATAGCGTGCAATCCCCGGCGGCAACGATCGCAGGATCGGAGGTGCGTCCGAAGCCATCCACGATCACGCCGTTGCCGACATCAAGGCCACTCTCCTGCGCCAGTCGGTCGTTCGGCGTGACGCCGATCCCGACGAGCACGAAATCGACCTGGATGGTAGAACCGTCGGAGAGTTCGGCGCCGCGCACTCTGCCTTCTTCGCCGATCAGGCGTATGAGACCAGTCTTCTCACGGATATCGACCCCATGCTGCAGATGGATGCTGCGCATGATATCGGCCGTTTCCGCGCAAGCGACACGCGAGAGGATGCGATCTGCCATTTCGATCAGCGTCACTTCGACGCCGAGATGCCGGGCGACGGCCGCGGCTTCCAGGCCGACATATCCGCCCCCAATTACCAGCAAATGACGGCCCGGCCGCATCTCGTCGGCCAGTGCGTCGGCATCTCGCTTGCTGCGCATGACGTAGACGCCATCGAGATCACCGCCGACGCCGGCCGGCAGCCTGCGTGGAGTGGCGCCTGTTGTGAGCGCCAAAGTCTCATACTCCAGAACGGAACCGTCCTGCATGCGTACGCGCCTTGCGACTCGATCGATTTCTTCCACGAAGGTGGAAAGGCGAACCTCGATATCATTTTCTGTGTACCAGGCGTCCGGGCGAAAGGTCAGCCGGTCGAAGGGCATCTCGCCGAGCAGGTATTTCTTGGAAAGCGGCGGGCGCTGGTAGGGATGGACCTCCTCGGCACCGAGGATCGTGATCGGGCGGGTATCCTTCAAGGCGCGCAGCTTCGCCGCCATCGCGAAAGCGGCCTGCCCTGCGCCCACAATCACAAGCCTCTCCGTCAATCGCCACTCTCCTTGCAAAACACGTGTCTCCTCCCGGAGGGGTAGCCTTGCCGAGGCGCGGCCGTCAACCAGCAGGCGACGCGCCATCTGCCGACATCAGCATGGAAGATGTCGCGGAACCGGGCATATCTCCTCAATTGGTTGCTCCCTCTTCAGGAAATATTAGCGGAGATCCGGCAGATTACGGTCCTGAGGAGACAGAAGGAGGGTTGAGATGCCCTTGAACATGGACCGCGACCCGAAACAGAACATTCCGCGTGATCAGGTCTTCGAGAAGTTCACCATCGACCGGCCGGGCAAAATCATCTTCGTCGGCCATCACCTGAGCACCAATACGCACCTGCGCTGCCTCATCCGCACGATCTCGCTCTACGGCGCCGAGCTGGATGTCAGTCCGCAGGTGCCGGTCCCGAACAACTTCTTTCTTGAGATCCTCGGCATCCATGACGAGATCGGGTGCACGCTGATCAGGCGCGAGGAGGAAAAGGTGACGATCGGCTTCAACATGCTGATCAACCCGGAATTTCTTCATCATGTGATCCGATTGAGCTTCGAAACCAGCCATTAGGTCCGCGCAGCGCCCCGCGCGATCCGGCTACGAGTTTCGCCAGCCCAGGTTGGATAGTTCGTGACGGCGGCCTGTCACCGTGGCGAACCGGAAGAGCGGCAGTTGGGCTTGCGCGGCATCGGTACCGCCGTATGGTGAGCCGATTTCCTCCAGCAGGTTCCGCATCATGAGCGCCTTTTCACGTTTCACACCTTTGGTGACTTCCCTACCCGCAACCGTTCCCTTCGTCGGACCGGAAGCAATCGAGCGCAACCGCGGTCTTGTCGTCAAGGCACGGATCGGGGCGAATGAAAGCGGCTTTGGCCCCGCACCGTCCGTGCTTGCGGCCATCACTGAGGCGGCCTCGTCTACGTGGAAGTACAACGATCCGGAGAATTATGCGCTCAAGCAGGCGCTCGCGGCTCACCTCGGCTGCCAGGCAGAAAACCTCGCTATCGGTGAAGGCATTGATTCGCTGCTGGGGCAGATCGTCCGCCTTGTGATCGAGCCCGGCCTGGCCGTCGTGACCTCCTTTGGCGCCTACCCGACCTTCAACTTCCATGTCACAGGGCATGGCGGGCGCCTGGTCACGGTTCCCTATGTCAATGATCGGGAAGATCTGGATGGCCTGCTCGATACGGTTCGGCGTGAGAACCCGCCACTCGTTTATTTCGCCAATCCCGATAACCCGATGGGAAGCTGGTGGAACGCCGACAGCGTTGTCGCTTTTGCAAGAGCAGTTCCTGAGACGGCCCTGCTGATCCTCGATGAAGCCTATTGCGAGACGGCGCCGGCCGGATCCACGCCCTCGATCAAGGCGCTCATCGACCGCCCGAACGTGATCCGCACGCGCACTTTCTCCAAAGCCTACGGCTTGGCTGGCGCACGGGTCGGCTACGCCATCTCCACACCCGGCACGGCATCAGCCTTTGACAAGATCCGCAACCATTTCGGCATGGCGCGGATCAGCACGGCAGCCGCGCTCGCCGCGTTGGCCGATCAGGACTATCTAAGAGAAGTTTTGAGCCGGATCGGCGGATCTCGCGATCGCATCTGTGACATTGCCCGTGGCAATGGTCTGGAACCCCTGCCCTCGGCGACCAATTTCGTCGCCATCGACTGTGGTCGCGATGGTGCTTACGCCAAAGCGATCGTCGACGGCTTGATGGAGCATGGAGTCTTCATTCGCATGCCCGGAGTGGCGCCGCTTAACCGGTGCATCCGGGTGAGCGCGGGGACGGACTCTGATATGATGCTTCTCGAAGAAGCCCTTCCGAAGGTCCTCAAGACGCTCTGACGTGAAAGCCGCGAAAGCGCATCATGCGCCACCGGGGCTTATTCCTTGATCAACATGCCAATCGACAGCGGCCGACTTCTGATGCTGCGCCAGGGCAGCCTCAATGCACGGTCATCCATTCGCGTGCAGCACGCAGCGCTGCGGCAAGATCGCCCTTGCTCATTGTCTGCGCAAGATCAGCTCGCAGTTCGGCTGCGCGTTCCGATCCCTTGATCGCGGCGATGTTCAGCCACTTGTGGGCCGAAACAAGATCGACCGCGCAACCGCGACCGGTCGCGTACATCAGCCCCATTTCACAGAACGCATCTGCGCGTGTTTCCCCACCCATGGTGGAGGATTCGGAATCCTGCATTTCAAAGCGTGCCATTGTTTTCGTCCCTGTTTCGCCTGTGTTGCGTCTGTCCCTGTTTCCCTTTCGGGCCCGCAGAATCGCCGTCTTAATGCGGCTTGGCTGATCTCGCGGCTGGCGGAGTTCCCGCTCGTTTGATGAGTTCAGTATCGCCCAGATCTTCAAACAGGCGACTAAAATGCATGCTTAATTTGCTGAAAACAAAGTACAAATGCTTGGTAAAATTGGGTTTTCATTAAACATGCGATTGCCTGCGTCGCAGGGGAAAGGCGTCAAAATTTACAGAATGTTCAGATCCCATTTTCAAGTCTTTGCTAACTATAATCGCATCCCATGCTGCTCTTTTGGGGTCTCAGGCCGTCTCCCTCACCACTTCAGCAGGCGCTCTACAGACCGTTTACCTTTACGTGCGGGTAAGCTAATCTCTGGGAGCCCCCATCCGTTGGGAGCACACAGGAGGAATAGGTGGTGCCGGAAGCACCGCCTCGGGATGGAGAACAAGATATGATGCGTGATCTGACGATCGTGGCGGCGGCCGCACTTTTCGGCACGGCGGCCTTTGCTGCCGAGCCCATTGAAGGCAACTGGAAGACTGCAAGCGGCGAAACCGCCGTTATCGCGTCCTGCGGCGGCGCGTACTGCGTCACGCTCAAAACTGGAAAGCATTCAGGCAAGCAGATCGGCAAGCTCGCCGGTAGCAACGGCACCTACAACGGCGAGATCACCGATCCAGCCAACGACAAGACCTACAAGGGCTCAGGCACCGTCAGCGGCAGTTCCTTGAAGATGAAGGGATGTGTGCTGGCCGTGCTCTGCAAAACCCAGACCTGGACACGCCTCTAGCACTCATCCCCTTGGCAGGCGGCGTCTTTCGGGGTGCCGCTTGCCCACACGAGGGATCAGCGGAGCAACGAACTGTTTGCACCGACACATCTCGTCCCCTCAATAGCGCGCTGACCTGCCCAGAACTTTCGGTGAAGATGAACTCCCGATGAACCTGCGGCTCACTGCCAGTTCAGTGTCAGAACGTTATGGTCTCTCCAACGGGTTTGGGGAAGCTGCACATGTCGATTCTGGTTCGCCGTCTGATTGTCGTGAGTCTGCTTGGTGTTGGTTTCGCTGCCTTGATGTCGGCGCTGGTCACCCACCCTAAGCCCAAACATTTGTTCTCGCGCCCGGGCGCTTTCGATAGCTGCCTGCTCCTCCGGTGTGGAGTATTGGCATGAGGTCACCAACTCTCATTCGTCGCCGGGCAATGCTTGCGGCGGTGTTTCGCCTGACGCTTGCAACGCTTGCCCTCGTCGGACCTCTTGCCGCTGTCACGATACACTCTTCAGATCATGGTCTGCTGCCAAAGCAGGGTGCTGGGTTCGTCCTCTTTGTCAGCCTGCAGCGCCAGTCGATGAGCTGATCCAGTGGAGAGGCGTCTTTTGCTTGTCAGCAAGTTCATCCTATAATGGTGTATGAGCACACGAATCTCCCCTGTTTCACCCTTGTCCTACATCAGCCCGAGCAGGTTTGAGCCGCGCGTCTTCGAGGATGCGGCGTCTGCAGTGGACGCGTTGACCGAGCTCTATGAGCGAAACACGGCTTTTTTGATGGATGCGTTCGGTGAACTTGCCAAGGGAGAGCCGGTCAAGGGGCGTTATCGGGCGTGCTATCCGCAAGTGAGTATAGAGACAACATCCTTCGGCCACGCGGATTCGCGCCTTTCTTACGGGCACGTGACCTCGCCTGGCCTCTACACAACGACCGTGACCCGGCCAAGGCTGTTCCGCCACTACCTTAAGGAGCAGCTTGACCTTCTGATGCGTAACCACAGCGTCCCGGTGATCGTATCTGAATCCACCACCCCCATCCCGCTGCATTTTGCTTTTGGCGAAGGCGCACATGTAGAAGCAAGTGCCACGGCGGGTCTTGCGGACCAGAGCCTGCGTGACCTGTTTGATACGCCGGACCTCAACAATACGGACGACCTCATCTCCAACGGCGAATATGAGGACATACCCGGCGTGCCGGCGCCGCTTGCGCCTTTTACCGCGCAACGCATCGACTATTCGCTTGCCCGACTCAGCCACTACACGGCGACGAGCGCTGAGCACTTCCAGAACTTCGTTCTGTTCACGAACTACCAGTTCTATATTGATGAGTTCGCTCAGTGGGCCCGCGAGATGATGGCGAACGGCGGCGAGGGATACGATTCCTTTGTCGAGCCCGGCAATGTCATCACGCCTGCCGGCACCGCTAAGGACCTGGCGAATGTGGTTGGGAGAATGCCGCAGATGCCGGCATACCATCTCAAGAAGAAGGGACATGCCGGGATCACGCTCGTCAACATCGGCGTCGGCCCCTCCAACGCCAAGACCATCACTGATCATATCGCCGTGCTCCGGCCGCATGCATGGCTGATGGTCGGCCACTGCGCGGGCCTTCGCAACAGCCAGCGGCTTGGCGATTACGTGCTTGCCCACGCCTATGTGCGCGAGGATCACGTCCTCGACGACGACCTGCCGGTTTGGGTCCCCATTCCGGCCCTTGCGGAAGTGCAGCAGGCGTTGGAAGACGCCGTGGAAGAGATTACCGGCTACCAAGGTTTCGAGCTCAAGCGCATCATGCGCACCGGCACCGTCGCGACCATCGACAACCGCAATTGGGAATTGCGCGATCAACGTGGACCGGTAAAGCGGCTCTCTCAGTCACGGGCAATTGCGCTTGATATGGAATCCGCAACGATCGCCGCCAACGGCTTTCGCTTTCGCGTTCCCTACGGCACGCTGCTTTGTGTTTCGGACAAGCCACTGCACGGAGAGTTGAAGCTGCCAGGCATGGCGACCGCCTTCTACCGGACGCAGGTCAGCCAGCATCTTCAGATCGGCATCCGCGCCGTTCAGAAACTTGCGGCAATGCCGGTGGAGCGACTGCACTCCCGCAAGCTCAGAAGCTTTTACGAAACCGCGTTTCAGTAGCGCCGGGGGTCTCGGGCGCCATCTACTCCGTGGCCGTATCGCGCAGATGGTCCAGACCTTTCCGCAAGGTGTCGACCATCTGGTCCACCTGCGCGTGCGAGATCGTGAAGGCCGGCGAGGCAAGCATACGATCGCCGGTGGCGCGCATGATGAGGCCATTTTCGAGGCAGTGGTTGCGCACTAGCGTACCGACGTCGTCAGGCTTGGCATAACGGCGGCGGGTCGCCTTGTCGGCGGCAAGCTGTACGCCACCCATCAGACCCACACTGACCGCCTCGCCCACCACCTCGTGGTCCTCCAGGCTTCTCAAGGCGTTCGCGAAATAGGGACCGATATCATCCCGGACCCGCTCGACCAGTCCTTCCTCCTCAAGGATCCGGATGTTTTCCAGCGCGGCGGCAGCGCAGACGGGGTGCCCCGAGTAGGTGAACCCGTGATAGAAGTCGCCTAGCTCCTCGACCATCACGTCAGCCACCCGGTCGCTGACAAGAACGCCGCCGATCGGAAGGTAACCCGACGACAGTCCCTTGGCGATTGGCGCGAGATCGGGTTCTACCCCGTAGTGCTGATGCCCGAACCAGGAGCCGAGCCTGCCAAACCCACAGATGACCTCGTCGCAGACCAGCAGGATGTTGCGCTCCCGGCAGATCCGCGCGATCTCGGGCCAGTAGCTGTCCGGGGGTATGATGACGCCCCCGGCTCCCTGGACCGGTTCCGCGACGAAAGCCGCGACGTTGTCCTCGCCAAGTTCATCAATCTTGTCTTCGAGCTCGCGCGCAACCTTCAAGCCAAACTGCGCCGGCGTCAGGTCGCCCCCTTCCGCGTACCAGTAAGGCTGGTTGATGTGGGAGATACCGGGGATGGGAAGGTTTCCCTGCTCGTGCATCCACTTCATGCCACCCAAGGAGGCGCCGGCGACGGTGGAGCCGTGATAGGCGTTCTTGCGAGCAATCACCTGGGTCTTGTTCGGTTTTCCCAGTGCCTTCCAATAAACGCGTGCCATGCGAAACCACGTGTCGTTCGCTTCCGAACCTGAATTGGTGAAGAAGACGCGGTTGAGCTTGTCACCCGTGTGAGACGCGATTTTCTGGGCAAGAAGCGTCGTAGCCGGGGTCGTCGTCCCGAAGAAGGTGTTGTAATAGGGCAGTTCCTGCATCTGCCGATGAACGGCATCAGCGATTTCTCTGCGACCATAGCCAACATTGACGCACCACAGCCCGGCAAAAGCATCCAGATACTCGCGGCCATGGTTATCGAAGATGTGGACACCTTCGGCCCGCTGGATGATGCGGGTTCCCGCGCTGTTCAGCTTCTTCATGTCGGAGAACGGATGCAGGTGATGGGCTGCGTCGATTGCGCCGAGGTTGGAAAGGGCGGGCGTTTGCGTCATGAAGCACTCTCTGCCTTAGATTGTGTGGCCAATTCTTATCGGCTACGAACGAGGCTCCGCAACCTTCTTCAAAGACATCTTCATGACCAATGACGCCGCCCTGCCCCGCATAGAGATCCTGCTCGTCGGCATGAATGGTGACCTGCGCGGAAAGCAGATACCGCTGGAGGCTGAAAAGAAGGTGTGGGACGGGCAGGTCCGCCTGCCCAGTTCGACGCAGTCGCTCGACATCTGGGGGGACGACAACGACGACATCACGGGGCTCTCGTTGTCGATCGGAGATCCTGACGGCGTCTGCGTTCCCGACCGCCGCAGCCTCGCACCCATGCCATGGGCACCGGCGGGATCTCGCCAGGTGCTTGCCACGATGCACGAGCTTGACGGAAGCCCGAGCTTCATGGATCCGCGTGCGATCCTCGCGCAAATGCTTGATCGCTACGCCGACCGTGGACTGACCCCGGTGGTTGCAACTGAGCTGGAATTCTATCTCATCGAGGACGACTGGCGGGAGACAGGCATTCCCCGTCCGCCCGGGCGCCTGACCTACCGCCAGGAGCCGAACGGTTTTCAGCTATACGACATGAACGCTGTAGATGCGCTTGACGATTATCTGCAAACCCTGCGCGCATGGGCGAAGGAACAGGAACTTCCATGTGATGCCACCACTGCAGAGTTCGGCCCGGGACAGTTCGAGATCAACCTGCTGCATCGCCCGGATGCACTCGCCGCCGCTGACGACTGCATCTACCTGAAGCGGCTGGCGGAGCAGGCGGCGCGACGGCATGGCCTCAAAACCACCTGCATGGCAAAGCCTTATGCCGACCATGCCGGGTCCGGGCTGCACGTGCATGCGAGCATCATCGACAGCAACGGCCAGAACATACTGGATGCGAAGGGGGGCGATCCAGATCTGCTCAAATCGGTCTGCGCCGGAATGCTGGACACGATGCGCGATGCGCAGCTGATATTCGCGCCCTTTGCCAACTCCTACCGTCGCTTCCAGCCGGGATCCTTTGCACCCGTGGATATCGATTGGGGTTTCGGCCATCGCGGCACCG
Organism: Pseudomonadota bacterium; assembly: GCA_023399635.1. GTDB lineage: Bacteria > Pseudomonadota > Alphaproteobacteria > Rhizobiales > Rhizobiaceae > Neorhizobium. The sequence goes on along the minus strand of JAEWOP010000007.1, from coordinate 2,866 downwards.
CGATCCGTATTCCCGACAAGGATGGTTCCGCAGCACGGATCGAACATCGAGTCGCGGGTGCCGACGCCAATCCGTACCTGCTGCTGACGGCAATCATTGGCGGGATGTTGCTGGGGCTCGACAAAACGCTCGATCCTGGCCAGGCAACCGAACCTGGAAAGCCCGCTTCCTCAGACCGGCGCCTGACGCACGATTTTCTCACGGCCGTCGAAGATTTCCGCGCTTCACCCTTCATTCGAGATATCTTCGGCGAGCGCTACCAGCGGCTTTACGGCGATACGAAGCGGAAGGAAGCGATTACCTATCTCAGGACCGTCTCGGATTTCGACTACAGAACCTATCTGCCGCGCGTCTGACGACTTCAGATACCGCTTCCGCCCTGCTCCTGCTCGTCGCCCTCGGCTCTGGCCACCAGAACCTTCAACTGCCCCGCATGGATGCGGATAACCACATCCCGGTCCATCGGCAACAATTCACCGTCTATGACACAGCGTACGTCGTGGCGCTCCCGCGGGAAGTGCAGCTCGACCTCGGTTGCAGTCATGGCCGTTACGGCCTCATTGTCCTTGAGCCGGCCCCGCAGGATGTCCACGGTCAATCGGGCAACCCCTTTGGGTGTCAGGGGATCGGCTGTATAGAAGCCGAGATGGCCTCCGGTAACGTCGTCTGCGAAGAGAAGAGGGTCCGGTCCAAATTCGTTGTTGGACACTGAAATCGCGGAAACCTTCCTCGTGCCTTTCTTGCCTTCGGCATTGAACTCGACTTCGAAAACAGGCGGGTTGAACATGACGCCCAGAACGGCACGCGCGCTGGCGCGCATCTTGCCGAGGCGAGAGCCGAAGGTCATGGAGTTGCGGTAGCGCACCATGCGGGCATGAAGCCCAGCGGAAAACTGATGCACAAAGCTCCGACCATTGGCGCTGGCGATGTCGACATGCAGAACTTTGCCCTCAGCAAGTACGTCCAGTACCTCCCAGATATCGAGCGGCAGCTTCAAGGATCGCGCAAAAAGGTTCATCGTTCCGGCCGGAACGATCCCCAGCGTCAGGTTGTTGCGCCAGACTATGTCTGCCGCAGCCGAGATGGTGCCATCGCCACCGCCTGCAATCAGCCCCTCCACACCGGGCAACCCTGCCACGCGCTGCATGGTCGCCACGACATCGCCGCCTGATACAACGTGGCATTCTATTTGATGTCCGGCGTCTCTGAAGGCTTTGGTCGCACGGGCGCAGTAGGCGTCCATGTCGGTGGTCTTGAAGGTGCCGCCATCGCGGTTGAAGACGCCGACGAGGTTCATGGTCTGCGATGCACTCCCCAGAATTGCCCGCCTATCAACGGACAAGGTGCGCAAAGGTTGCTCCACCCCCCGACGCAGGTCGCAGTGCCTTCCCTCGTGCGGAGAAGGTCAATCTTAACAGAATGAGGAAATCCAGTTACCATCAAGGGGTCGAGCCATAGGGGGACAACATGGCATCTTTGCAGACGAACGCTTTCGGCAATCCCATCACTACACTCACAGGTACAACCTGGTTCGGTTACCTAGCCAGAACCGTCCTCACATTCATGTTTTGGGGCAGCGGGCTATCAAAGCTGATCGATTTTGGGGCCGGCACAGCCGAAATGGCGCATTTTGGGTTGGAACCGGCGGCACTCTTCAATATCGCCGTCATCATCACGCAGCTTGGCGGCTCGATCCTGATTATTCTCAATCGCTGGACCTGGCTCGGTGCCGGCGCTCTGGCTGTATTCACCGCACTGACGATTCCTATCGCCCATAGTTTCTGGGCGATGGAGGAGCCGTTCAAGACGATCGAGTTCTACGTTGTCATGGAGCACATCACAGTGATCGGCGCCTTGATGGTGGTTGCCTGGAAGGCGCGCCAGGCATAGGCGGCCACGCCTAGGCCTGCAGCACCACGACGCGGTCGCCGACATTGACCCGCTCATAAAGATCGATCACGTCGTGGTTCATCATCCGGACGCAGCCGCTCGACATCGCGTAGCCGATCGTCTGCGGCTGGTTTGTCCCATGGATGCGGAAATGCGTGTCATTGCCGTTGCGATAGAGATACATCGCGCGGGCTCCGAGCGGGTTGTTCGGGCCTCCGGGTACACCGCCGGCATATTTTAGGTTCCGCTCGGGATCGCGGCGGATCATGTTTGCTGTCGGCGTCCAGCTCGGCCACTCCGCCTTGCGTCCGACATAGGCGTTGCCTCGGAATGCAAGTCCTTCCTTGCCGACGCCCACGCCATAGCGCATGGCTTGCCCGCCTCCCATGACGTAGTAGCGGCGACGCGCCGGGGTGTCGACAACAATGGTGCCTGGCTTGTGCGTCGTCTCATAGGCCACGACCTGGCGGCGAAGCTCGGGCTTGATCTTGTCGAGCGGAACTGCTCGGAGCGGAAACTGCTCATCCGGCAGAGCGGCATAGTTGGAACGGTGATCCACGCCGCTCGATGCACAGGCAGTAACGAAAAGTGGCAGTCCGAGCAAAAACCCGCGGCGGGATAGCGACATGAATCGTGTCCTTAAGGTGTCCGTTTGATGGCAGCAACTTAGGGACGTTATGGTTAATGGAGCGCTAACGAAAGCCCCAGCAAAGGTAACCTTTGCTTAGGGCATTCGGCGGGATCAGGAGCGCTTCTGTATTGTGCCGTAGAGGATGTTTCGGTTCGCCCCGAACTTCACCTCGGTCACCACGTCGTGTCCGACGCAGCTCTCGTTGATGATGTTCCACATATCTCCTTGAGAGCGAAGGAGCAGCGTCCAGTTCATCATTGTTTCCATATAGCCGTCATCGGGCACTTCAGTCGAGAAGTTGGCAAACAGGAACGTGCCGCCCGGCTGCAGCATGTCCAGGCAGGT
>JAEWOP010000003.1 GCA_023399635.1 Pseudomonadota bacterium | reverse complement strand
CGACCTTGGCGGCATCAGTTTTCGTGCGGGAGATGAATTCTTCCCCAGACGCCTTTACCTTCCGCGCTTGCTGGACGACCTTTTGCAATGATCGGGCTTGTACCTGTTCACGCTGCCACTCATCCCGCGTCAGGCGGCGGCGCTGTGGACCGAGGCGCGTGAGGCCGCAAGGGATCGCGACCGCCTCGTGATAAGAGTCCTGCCATTCGCGCATGGCGGCTTTGTAGGCAGCGTCAGCCCGTTTTCCCAAAGCCTTCTGGTCCTCCCCAGCGGCAGGCCCAGAGGTCATGACCGTCCGCTTGGCTGTCACGCCGGGATGAAACTTTGCGGCCTTCATTTCCGGATCGGAGATCGGGACGATATACCCATGTAGGTGATAATGGGATTCGTCTTCGTGGCGAATAACCGATTTCAGGTCGTCCCCGTACTGGTCTTGCAGCCATGCAATGGTCCGGCGCTCCCATTGCTCAGCCTCACGGCGCTTGCCAGGATCGGCACGGAGTTCATCCATTGTGAAGGGGTGCGAAGCAACAACCGTGTGCAACGTCTTTTGATCGGATCGGATTTTCCGACTTTTGCCACCCTTAACCTCAACCGTCGCTGAGGCCACAGCGAAGTCGTGCAATTCCTGTACCGCCCCGACGCTGAGACCATGCACAATGACAGGTGGAGCCGGATTCACGACGTGAACCGAGGCTTCAGGGCGACGTGATGCCTCAGCAAAAATAAAATTTGTGTCCCGCCCCTTCGCGTCAGCCTTACGCGCATAAGTTTCTAAGTGAATGAACTGGTAGCCCAATGCGAAACGTCCCCATTTTGGAGAACGTTCGGCAATGGGCTTGCATGAGACAACGTAGCGCAATCCTCACTTCTGTTCCTAGAGTCACTGTGTTACAAGAATCACAATCGTGACGAGGGTTGACCCATGGCTCGCGCCGCCGCCAAATCCAAACGGCCAGATGGACCGCGAATGGTCCATGTGAGGCTTGAACCTGACCTCCATCGAAGGCTGCGGATTGTTGTCGCCGCTGAAGACACGTCCGTCCAGGACTGGATGGTTCAGCTGGTCGAGAAGGCGGTGGCAGAGCAATGGCCCAGGGTCGCTAAAGAGGGAGAGTGATCGTGGCTGCCCAAGCTGCTCAGATTCAGAAAACAGCCGTGCGGCCTATCGCTGTCATTGTTCAGCAGGGCAAAATCCTCGATTACATCGACGGAATTACCCAGCGAAGTGAGACACCCGAGGAATACGTTCGCCAGGAGATCGCGAAGTCGCTTGTGCGGGAATATGGGTATGAGAAAGCCGAGGTCTCGGTGGAACTAACCCTGCGGCTTGGCTCGCGAAAGCCAAGGGCTGACCTCGTTGTGTTTGATGAGGGTGACAGGCACGATCAGGATCGCGCCCGCATAATCATCGAATGCAAATCACAGAAGATAAAGTCTTCCGACAGGAAGGAAGGCGTCGGCCAGCTGCAAAGCTATATGGCCGCCTGCCCAAATGTTGCCTATGGCATGTGGACGAACGGCGTTGAGCGCTATTGCTATCGACGCGTCGACGCGAACGGCAAAGTGGTGTTCGAGGATATACCTGACATCCCAGCCAAGGGCCGGACGGAAGATGAAGTCGAGCGCCCGCGTTTCGATCAGTTGAAGGCCGCATCTTCTGACGCGCTGCTGTTCGCCTTCCGCCGCTGCCACAACTACATTGCTGGTAACCAAGGACTACAGAAGCCCGAGGCGTTTTGGGAACTGCTTAAGATCATCTTTTGTAAAATCCATGACGAACGTAGCTCCGATGAAGTGGAGTTCTATGCCACGTCGAAAGAGCGACACGGGATGAACGGGCAACTCAAGGTGAAGGCCCGGATCGCCCGTCTTTTTGATCACGTGAAAGCCGAATATCCAACTATCTTTCGGGAGACTGAGACGGTCGAACTGAATGATGGGGTACGCGCTTACATCGTTAGTCAGTTGCAGATGTATTCGCTGCTTGAGAGCGACATCGACGTTAAAGGCCGCGCTTACGAGGAAATTGTCGGCTCGAACCTGCGTGGGGATCGTGGTGAGTTCTTCACTCCTCGGAACATTTGCCAAATGGCTGTCGCGATGCTTGATCCAGGCGAGCGACAGATGATTCTCGATCCAGCCTGCGGTACCGGAGGCTTTTTGATCACGGCCATGAACTATGTGATCGAAAAAATTAGATCAGCCGAGATCACTAAGTGGGGTGACGTTGAGCGCGCCGAAACTGCAATCCGGCAGCGCGTGCAGCGGTTCGCCCAAAATTTCATTATCGGCATGGACCTGAACCCGAACCTCGTCAAAGCTTCCAAGATGAATATGGTCATGAACAATGACGGCGCTGGCGGGTTGTATCAGGCGAATTCGCTCAAGGCCCCAGCCACATGGGAGGATGCGCTTCGAGATCGGCAGATCATGGGGCAGATCGATCTACTTTTTACTAATCCTCCCTTCGGGTCGAAGATTCCTATCGATGAACCGTCAATCTTGGAGGCATACGATCTCGGGCACACTTGGACCTATAAGGCCGACACAGATAAGTGGATAAAGACAGACGCTGTTCAAAAATCGCAGCCACCTGAAATCTTGTTCATCGAGCGGTGTGTCAAGCTTCTGAAACCGGGATCAGGACGCTGCGCCATCGTTCTCCCCGATGGTATCCTCGGGTCGCCTGGCCTTGGCTACGTCCGGGAGTGGATATTGCAGAACACCCGCGTGCTTGCCAGTATCGATCTGCATCACGACACCTTCCAGCCACACGTTAGTGTGCAAACCAGCGTTCTTATCCTGGAACGCAAAACCGACGAGCAGATCGCCGTCGAGACGGCGGCTGGTCGCCTTAACGACTACGAGGTCTTCATGGCCGTTGCCAACCACATTGGCCACGACAAGCGCGGCAACGTGATCTATGTGCGAGACAGCAAAGGTAATGAGATAGTCGAGGAAATCGAAGAAACACTAAAAGAATACGAGGACGGAAAGCCCGTCTATAAAAGGCAGCGCACGCTACGCAAGGTCATCGACGACAATACCCTTCAAATCGCACAGGCGTTCCGGTCATGGCTATACGAGCAAGACTAACCCCGCCGCGCGAGCCAAAGACCGATTGGCCTTGGCACAAGGTCAAATCTTCCTCTCTCCAAGCGTCGCTGTTGTTTGGTGGTGATCGTCGGATGGAAGCAGAAAGCTTTCTGAAGAGCGGCTTTGCGATACGGCACGCCATAGAGGCGAAAGTCGATGGTTGGGACCGCTTTGGCGCTCTCGCGTTGGTCTCCGCACCTCCTCGGATCAAACAGGTTCTTGTCTCCCCAGAAAATGGTGTCCCGTACCTGAACACAAGCCAGGTTTTCGACCCGATACCATCGCCGAGGAAGTGGCTTGCCGTCGAAAAAACTAATGCAGCTCAGTCGCGGTTCGTCGAACAGGGAGCAATCCTCGTGATGGCATCGGCGACCGTAGGTCGAGCTATCGTGGCCACGCAACAGCATGAGAACACGATCATATCTCATCATTTTCTGCGTGTGGAACCAAGAGATAAAATACACTGGGGCTGGCTGTATGCCTTTATTCGATCCCCTCAGTGTCAGGCGATGATTGGCAGTTCTCAATATGCGAGCGTGATCCGCCATATAGAGGGGTCGCACCTGAATGAGCTGCCCATTCCGATAATATCGGACGATTTAGCATCAAACTTCAATTCGAAGGTCCAACGCATCGTCCAGTTGCGGAACGAGGCAACCGCTCTCACTAGGGGGGCAGAGAACCTTTTCGAAAAGTCAGTGGGACTAAAGTCTGAGACAATCGCTGCACCTTTTGGGGGTGTCAGTATTCAGCATTTTTCTGGGGGCAGAAGGCGTCTGGAGGCCGCCTATCACGCGCCGAAGGTGAAGGATATCATCTCCAGGTTTCAGCGATGGGAGCCCCTCAGTGCGATTGTGGACCGCATTTGGTGGCCTAACCGGTTCAAGCGCATCTTCGCCGAAGAGGGCACACCGTACATGGGGCCGGATGAACTGTTCACCACGAACGTGTTTGAGACAAAAAAGGTTCTCGTTGAGGGGAAGCGAAACGAAGCTGATTTTCAAATCAGAGAGAATTGGATCGTGATGGCGAGGTCTGGTCAAACGTATGGCCTAAACGGCTCGGCCAAGCTTCTTACAAGGTATCACCTTGACTGGTTGCTCTCAGATGATCTGATCAGGATTGCCACTCAACCAGAAAAGGCACGTCCGGGCTATATCTTGACGGCCCTGTCTCATCCGACGCTGGGTCGCCCTCTAGTCATTCGGGAAGCATACGGAACATCTATTCCCCATCTTGATCCGAGCGATGTCGCGAACATTCCGATTGTTCGACTAGGTGCGAAATTAGAGACGGAAATCGGTGAGCTGGCTGAGAACGCGGCTCTACGAATGGCGGAGGCGGAAGCGGCAGAGCGGGAGTTGGTTGTCGAGGCGGAAGTGGTCGTCGATGAGTTCCTTTCTAGCTCCCAGCGACGATAAACAGGTTATACGAGTAAGCCGCCGCAGCAAAGACGTAGTGACCGACTATCACTATCTTCGATAGTGTCGGCCATTCCATGGAGGCCACTTCGTGGAGACCCTGCCGGGAACCCCCCTTCGTCGCCGGGGAGGCGATTAAGCTCGGTGACGTCGCCTCTTCGAGGCTCGGGCCGTACGGCCTCGTTGCCAGCATTAGCTGACAAGCCGAAACGCTGGAAAATCAGCGTTCGTCACGAAGTGATGCGGTGTATGGTGTTTACCTTCCACGGGGTCTGGGGGGCTTTGTCCCCCAGTCATGGGAAAATCAAGATTTTCCTTTTCTTTGGCTCGCTTGGCGTGCCTCAGACATGGCCTTGGAAATCTGACCCGCAGACACACCGAAATGCGCTGCAAGGTCGTCACGTCGCATGCCCTTCGTTTCTTGCAGATACAGCGCCATACCACCCATCTCAAGCCTCGCAGTCTGCTGCCCTGTCCGATCTTTCACGCCCTTTGCACGTCGCGACTTTTCCGTCCGTTCAATGGAAAGCTCTCGTTTCCGATCTCCATCGACCAGCACCCGGAGTCCTGCCGCACGCTGTTCTGCCGGATCAATACCCAGCCATTCGACAATCGTGCTGGCCTTCATCCTATAGCGGCAGTCAACCTCACGTCCGCCAAAATCCATCTTCTGCCCATCGGCAGCTTGCCGCGCCCTTTTTATGACGGCAGACATACGGGATTTCGTTTCACTATCGCGCCATCCCGCCGCCTCCTTCGCGAGTGATATGATTTCCCGGCCAAGGACCTCTGGCGGTGAAATCCATGATACCGCTACGCCTGCAACAAACAGCCAGGAATCGCGCTGTCCTTCCGGTAACGCACCTTCTGGACAGCGATGTGCTCGGAGGCGCTGCAAATCACTGAGGACTGATTCCCAATATGTCGCTCCCGACAAGGTGAGGACCGGACGCGTATTATCTTTTCCCTCTGCCTTGCGTTTGGCCCGCTCCGCACGGAGGGAGATGAGATCGGCATGGGTGACCGGTAGGACTTCATCTGCGAGCGTCCCGAAATCTTGACGTGTCGGTGTTTCAGGTGAACCATGACACCAGACCATTCCGACTTTGCATCTCTCTCGTTCTGCGCTGGAATTCTCGCTCCCGGCGAGCCGAAAGACGCGGGCAGCGTCCAGAGCCTTCTTATCCGCTCCGAACGGCTCTAGGATCGCTCCTAGGCGCTTCTGGACGGCATTCCACCGAGGGAGGACGGCACGAGGCAACAATTCTGACAGCCAGACGCAGACAAGGCCTCTCCCGGTTGAAAGGATATAAGACGGATGCGGTATCATCGCGTCTTCCAGATGACCGAGAACGGCACTGGCTACATCGCCAGGAGCCTTTCCACGCAATCGAGCTACGTTGTGATAGTCGAGGTCCGCGTAGCATGCACCAATCGCCGTCAACTGTGAGATGGAGCGCCATTTCCAGAACGCGGCCTGCGACACGTACAGGTCGGTCCGATTATCTTGCTGAAGGAGCCGCTCGGCTTCCATTATCGCGCCGCCGCCAACTGGGGCGGTCCACTCCTTCCACGGCTTTTCCTGCCCGCGCACCCGTTGTGCAAAGCTAATAACGCCATTTCTCAGGCCACCGCGTGAATTGTTCGGATGGAGATTTTCAATGTGCTGACGTGCACCGAACACGCCGTAGTCGAAACCGTGCGGCCACGAATTAATGTCAACATTTCTTTTTGGAAAATCGTCGGCCTGTGTATTTTGGGCTGGGCTATGTACCAGCCCGCCGGTCACTCAGCCGTCAACGGCGGCTTTACAATGTAATAAAGATTGTTCATCATTATCAAACATTCCTACGAAAAACCGACCGAGGGACGCTAACCCTGTGACGTCGGTTTTTTTATGCTCAGGTCTGGCGGCGGTTAGGTCAAGCCAATTCCTTCGATTGCCTGCCAATCGCATACGCATCCATCAGCGTAAGAAAAATCCGATTTGCGGTGGAGAAATCAATCTGCTCATGATCTTCAATGGTCGCCATCAAGCGGACGAACCCATCAAAACCCGGATGTAGAGCGAGAGATGGCATTTCATGGACAATACGATCCATGTGACTTTCAAAGCATTGAGACTGAGACATAACGATTTCCAAATTGCCGATGCAAAAGCGTCACCGCAACCCACGCCCTTGTCAACGATTTTCTCTGGCAAGGAAATTCTTATCATTTTGTAATTGTTGACATATTCAAAGGTGATCGCAAGGCACTGAAAATCCAGCAGGGGTAGCCACGCTCTCTTCCACTACGATTTTTTCCTGCCCTTCGAGGCGGGCCACGTGTCCCGCCCCGCTCCGCGTTGCGGACCGGGGAAAAAATAGTCGTGGAACCTTGTCGCTCGGTGACAGTGTGAGGGGCGGCTCTTATGCCCTTCAGGCACCGCCATGCCCATTCTGGCCAAGGCGGAACAAGAGCCTATGCCACCCCTCGCACTGTCAACCCCTGCCTGCCGCCGAGATTAAGGCGAACGATCCCTTCCCAAAAGAGATAAAATCCAATCATTTATATTAACGAATACTATCCCAAGGCCGACATCAAATCTCCCCGAAGGATTCTCAAGAATCTCGTTTTCTGCTATATTTTATTCAACAAATTCAATCAGAAAGCGGAGATTCCAATGCGTCAGACGATCACGAGAATTCGCGGTTTGACGGTTAATGTCATTATTGAAGAGGTCCATCATCAACATGCTACAGGTGGCTTGATCTGCTATATCGCATCGATCTTCATACAGCCTCACGGAAGCACGGAAAAGCGCCTCGTGCGCCGGTCGAGGTTACCCGGAGCAGCGGAAGAGTTGCGAAAGGAAATCCAAAGGGATGGATTGCGGGCGTTTCACCGCCTCAAGGCATGACTGCTATGGGCGCTTGCCGCGTTGCCGTACGACCTTTCCGTCCTCATCGAGAACTGGCGGCGTCAGCTTCCTTTTCTTCATGATGACTCTAGGTGCAGGCGGAGAAGAGCGTGTATCCGCTGCCCCGAGAAAGCCGAGTTCGAAAGGCGATTGGAAAGCTTCAACAACCTCTTTAAGTTTCGCGGTCGTGACGCGCTTGGTGTAGGTTCGCCCTTCGCTACCTCCGCCTTCATGGCCCATGACCGCATCGATGTGCGACTCTTTGAGATCAGTGGATTCCAACACAGTGCGGAAAGTGTGTCGGAATGAATGAAAAGCTGTCTTCCGGCTGATACCCAAAGCAATCTTGATCCTTGAGAATTCACGACTGAACGCCGGACTAATGCCTTTCTTTCCCATTGTCAGTTCAGGTGAAAACAAGTGTTCCGCATCTCGGGCCTGTTGCAGTTTCACAAAGTCCATGAAGCCGTGTTTGATCAGCCACGAATGCACGGGGATGAGACGTGTTCCTGCTTCGCTTTTTGGGTCCCAACCCTCGCGAGTGGCAATGTCGAAGCATAGTGTGCCATCCCTGGTAATGATATCGATGCTTGGACGCAGACGGCATATCTCCTCCAGTCTCATGCCGGAATGCAACGAGATGAGAGGCAACCAGTGCAATGCGCTGGAACTTGGTACGTCACGGTAGTCGCGTGATGTGAAAAAGCGCTGTAGGTCTTCGCGAGACCAGTCATCGCGCGCGGATTTTTTCGATTTCGTGCCGGGGAAAGGATGACCCATGAATGGCTGAACGTTTGCAGGAACGTGCTTCTTGTAGATCAGCCATTTCCAGATCGAGCGCATACCCGAAAAATGGCGCTTGGCAGTAACCATCGTAACACGTGGTAATGTCTTGTTGGCAGCGGCGCGGGCAAGTTCTTTTTTTGGAGAAACTATTGCCCCTTTGCCATGGGTAGCGGGCATTTGTAGCAATAGCGCGCGAAACTCGGCGGCCACATCGAATGTGATCTGGCTGATAGGTAGGTCGCCCATCAAGCCAATAAACAGTTCCACGGTCTTAAGGTACTGATCTGCATCTTTCAGGCGCTTATTGTGGTTGTAGCCAGCAATAATATCCTTATGCCATGCCGTAAGAAATTGGGATATCTTTCCTGGAGTAACGGCAGACGTGGCCACCGGTAAACCGATAGCTGGCGTGGCAGTCGTTAACGGTACAGCCAAGGTATCGGGCTGAAACACTGCCTGCATGCGCCTGTCCACGTAACCTTGAAGCGTTTGCAGGAGAACATCCACGGTGCGCGATAAGACTTTCTGACCGCCGGTGAATCCGGCATCGTCAAGCGCGTACTGCGCTTCCATGCACATGACGTCCCTCTCCGTAAGAAGATCGTCAGTTGGAATCGTTAGCAGAAGCGAGCGAGCCATATCTTCATGTCGAGCGCGTAACCCGCCCGGTGTCGTTTGCTCCAAAACTTTTAGGCGTTTTTGCCACCTCTCGGTCCCGATGCTCAGCCGAACAGCCGCGCGTACATCCTCGTCCGTTGGAATGTAGTCAGGTTCGTCATCGAGCATTTGGAACAGCCTTTCTGTCTGGATCAACAGTATTGCTGCCCGGACCTTGGCCGTTTTTCGCACGGTTGTATTTAACGAGCGGTATAACTCCTTGCGCCGGAGGCGAGCTAGTAAATGGGGAGGTACGCGTCTTCTGAACAAAAAGGAATCAGATTCGCGCCGAAGATAATTAGTCATCGTCAAAAGCGCCCTGTGGGGGTGCAATGTGGGGTCATTCCCAACACTGACGAGATCGGCGTAAATTATTGAATTAAAACAAGGTTTTTGGCTGGGGAACCTGGATTCTCACATGATTTCAATAGCTTAGTGAAGAAGCCTTGAAATTCCCTCTGTTTTCCCATCGCGAGCGACCGTGGATGCCACCTTTGTGCCCTGGCTTTGGGCATCAGTCAACTGGGCGGAGCGACCGGTAATAATTTCCGCTTTCGGACTCCAGTTTGCGGTGAGGCGGCCATAAGACTCTAGGCAGCTTTGCGCTTCGGTCTCAGCCGTTGAGGGCCAGGCGGCGCACGTCAGAAAGCGGACACAATCTCTGACAAGAGTTTGGTCGCCTTGGCAAACACGGGACATTAGCTTTGAAGTACCCACGAGCTGATTTGGGACCGTACGCTGACAGTCTGATATGGGACAATCCTAGAAAGAGCCATTCGTTGATTACCGATTGCGACGTCGCACCTAAATCTCGTCACGGCTATTGGTAAGAATCAAGATCTCCGACCCATTCCAAACGAAATGGATCCGAGATCTAGTATTCCGGGGTTTGGGCTCCGCCGAATATCCATCACATCCAACGATTTCAATCCTAGCCGCGGCGGTGCAACAGGGTGACACCGAAGACAACAAGCCCCAGCAACGTGACGGCAAACCCTGCCCAGCCGGCCGAGAGGAGACCGTAGCCAGCGCCGACCGCGATGCTACCTGCCCACGCGCCGATGGCATTAGCGACATTGAGCGAAGCGAGGTTCATCGCACCCATCAGGCTCGGGGCTTCCGGTGCGAAGTTCGTCAGCCGTACCTGGATGGTCGGGATTGCCGCCATCATGGCCGCACCGACGCCGAACATGGCTGGGAAGAAGACTACTGGGTGGGTGCCGCCGATAGCCAGCGCAGCAAGGATAACGAGAGTGCTACCAAAGCCAAGGACGATGCCGCGGGCGGGATAGCGATCGGCAAGCTTGCCACCGTAGATATTACCGGCTGTCATGCCGATGCCGAACAGCGCCAGAGCAACCGGGATCATTTCGGGCGACAGCTTCACGACGTCGGTGACCAGTGGTGCGATAAAGGTGTAAACGGCGAAGATGCTGGAGATACCGAGTGCTGCCACGATCATCACCCCCCAGACCTGTGGCTTGCGAAGCGAGGAGACTTCCTGGATGACCGGGACACCGTCGAGCGCCTTGGTGCGCGGCACCCACTGGAAGATTGCGCCGAAGGCGAGGAGCGAGATGGCTGCTACCGCGAGATAGGTTTCGCGCCAACCGATCGTCTGCCCGAGGAATGTTGCGAGAGGCGAACCGAAGATGGTTGCGACGGTCAGGCCTGTCATGACGATCGCGAAAGCTTTGCCAGCCTGCCCCGGTCCGACGATATAGGAGGCGACGACGGCGCCAGCTCCGAAATAAGCGCCCTGTGGCATGCCGCTGATGAAGCGGGCCACCATGAAGAAGCCGAGATTGGAGGCCATGGCAGAGAGCACGTTGCCGACGATGAACAGGCCCATGAGCGCCAGAAGCAGCGTGCGGCGATTGAGGCGGGCTGCGGCGAGTGTCACAAGCGGTGCACCGATGACGACACCAAAGGCATAGGCCGCGATGGCGCTGGTCGCGTCGGGGATGCTGACGCCAAGGCTGTTCGAGAAGAGTTGAATAATGCCCATGCTGGCGAATTCGGAAGTTCCAATCGAAAAGCTACCGAGCGCCAGCGCTAGCAGCGTCAGATTGCGAGAGCGTGCATGATCGGCCGGCGCGGGCACGTCGATGTTCGTTTGCGAAACGATTTCCATGATGATGATCCTTTCCAAAACCGTGTGGAGAACAGTCTCGTGCGGAACTCGTGTCCGGCTGCTGCTCTGAGAATTAGATCTCACATCGGACGCGTAATCAGTAGACGGAGCCTGTTCTCAGCATTTTGGAAATCGTTTCACAGGAATATTCTGGCAGCGTTAACGTCGTAGTGGAGCGGGCGCGAGCCTCTGAAGGGTACGCGCAGAAGCCGGCAAATCGGGCGATTGCGCGGCTTCTGATAATGGCGTTTAACGGACTTGGCGGCTCAGGCTCCGATTGCCGGAAAATCCTTGTATCCCCCGCTCCGCCGCCAAAATATACACTCTGGGGTGCATCATGAGGCGGCGCATCCTTACGAAGCCGTTCCACAAGATCGGCAGTTCGGATAAGGCACGCTCAAACGAAACCATATCCGCGTAATCCTCGATTAGGCTGAGGAGTTCGGCTGTTTCCAATGCACTTGGCATCGAGGGCGCTTCGTTCCCGGCAAGTGTGTAAACCGTCCCACTTGCGGGAATCGTAGAGGGGGGCAACGGGCGACCTACCATTCTCCTGAAGGCTGCTGTGGGACACCCGACCGACGTGCCAGAGTTGAACTACGATCTTCCCACCTGCTGCATGAACCGCGTCGGTCACGGCACGCCAGGCCTTTGCTTGAGCATCCGTGTAAATGCCTTCCGTGCAGGCATAGCTTCGGCCTGGGCACGAGATATTGGCTGCTCCGGTGATGATGAGACCCGTCGAAGCACGTCGCCGGTAGTAATCGATCGCGAGGGGTTTGTGCAACCCATCCATTCCCGCACGCGAGCGGGTGAGTGGAGCCATGGCGATGCGGTTGGAAACTTGGATATCGCCGATGAAGGTGGCTGAGGCCTCCTCTTGACTGCATTTGATAATCTGCTTCACATATCGTGGGGGCAAAGGGGCGCGAAGTCGCTAAATACTACCGACCTCGGTGAACTCGGATCACAGGTGTGGCAATGGATAATCGCGCAGGGGAAATGATGGTGTTCGTTAGGGTGGTGGAGGCCGGAAGCTTCTCCGAGGCTGCGCGGCTCATGCTGATGACGCCGTCGACGGTGTCGAAACTGATCGCCCGTCTGGAATCTCGGCTGGGTGTTCGGCTGATCGAGCGCTCGACGCGTCGCCTGGCTCTGACCGAAGAAGGGCAGTTCTATTACGAGCGCAGCCAGGCAATGCTCGCCCAGCTCGATGAGACCGAACAGCAGATCGCACAGGGAGGAGCAGAGGCTGAAGGGGTCATCCGCATCACCTCGTCGGTGAGCTTCGGCACGACGGCCGTCGAGCCGATCCTGCCGGCCTTCTTCAAAGCCTATCCCAATGTGATCGTGGATCTTTCATTGTCGGACGAGGTGGTCGATCTCTATCTCGACCGCACGGATATCGCGATCCGGGTCGGCAAGCTCCCCGATTCCAATCTGGTGGCGCGCAAGATTGGCGAGACCAAACGTTGCATCGTCGCTTCACCCGCCTATCTGGAACGTCACGGGACGCCGTCAACGCCGGAAGAACTGGTCAACCATAATTGCCTCGGCTTTAATTTTCGCCGGGCCATGCCCGTATGGCCAATGCGCGAAGGCGGACGGATTGTCGAACGCATGCTGAGCGGATCCCTGCTGGTCAACAATGGCGACACCCTACGCAGGATGGCGATCGCCGGCGTCGGTATTATCAGGCTTGCCGATTATCATCTGCGTGGCCCGATCGAGCGCGGCGAGCTTGTCGAGCTTCTGGCCGACAGCGATATCGGCGTCGTAGACGACGTCCACGCCCTTTACCGGGGATCGCAATTCCTGCCGGCCCGCGTCCGCGCGTTTCTGGATTTCGCGGTTCCCAGGATGCAGAAATTTTTGCAGCCGCGTTAGCAAGTCAAGTCGGCCTGGCGCTATTACGTCCCGGCCGACAGAAGCAGTTATGTTGGTTCAAGCATCAATCGGAAGCGGCGCTGCCGGATTGACGAGACCTCTATCGCGCAGTTCGTGCCAGAAATCCGCCGGGATGGTTTCCCGTAGAGCGGCGCCGTCCTCGGCGATGCGAGCCGGGCGGCTCGCGCCGGGAATGACGGCGGCTACGGCCGGGTTGGCCAGAGCGAACTGCAAGCCTGCGGCCTTCATCGAAATGCCGTAGCGATCGGCAATTGCCTTGATAGCTGCGACCTTTTCCAGGATCTGCGCAGTGGCCGGCGCATATTCGAAATTCGGGCCGCCCACGAGGGCGCCGGAGCTGTAAGGTCCACCCGCGACGATCCCAAGGTCACGCTCCGCCACTTGAGGCATCACACGTTGCAGGGCGCGATCATGATCGAGGAGCGAATAGCGCCCCGCCAGCAGGAAACCGTCTGGTCGGGGTTCATCCAGCGCCAGCAGCAACTCGATCGGCTCCACCTTGTTGACGCCGAGACCCCAAGCCTTGATCACGCCCTCGTCCCGCATCCGGTCCAGCGCGCGGAATGCACCCTTGCGTGCCTCTTCGAACCTGCCGAGCCATTCATCACCGTAGAAGTCCTGCGCAATGTCATGCACCCAGGCGATATCGATATGGTCGGTCTTGAGACGCTTGAGGCTGTCTTCGATTGAGCGATAGGTCGCGTCCTCGGTGTAGTCGTTGACGATCTTGTTCGGCAGGCCATGTTTGAAAACGTCGCCCTTCTCGCCCAGATCGCGGGCGCTGACATCCTCGACCTCGTCCAGGATTAGGCGGCCGACCTTCGTGCTAACCACATACTGGTCACGCGGCTTGCCCGCGAGCGCCTTTCCCATTCGGATTTCGGCGAGCCCCGCACCATAAAACGGCGCGTTGTCGTAGTAGCGGATGCCATCATTCCAGGCAGCCTCGACGGTTGCCAGCGCTTCCTCCTCGGGAATGTCGCGAAACATGTTGCCGAGCGGAGCTGCGCCAAAACCGAGCTTGCTGGGCAGAATATCTTTGAGAGCCATCGTCCTATCCTTCCGTGTCGAGATGGTTGAAACAGGTCCATTCCTGTTGACAAAGAAGATGGAGTAACCAGCACCGGCCCGGTAGCCGGTGCGTGTTCGCAGGATCTTCGAAGGAAATTCACAAATCTCGCCGACAGCAATGAGGCTTTTGAAGCGATTAGGCTGTCGGAATAGGCGAAATCACGGTGAATAATTAAAGGTTTCACCTGGTCCGGGGATGTCAGCCGCCGACACTACGGCAGCTTTGCGTCAGATGGCTGGGATGGGGGCAAAGCTGCGCGATAGCGCTCGCCGACAATGTCCATTTTGGGCTGAACTCGCCCCACATCGCCAAATGCTTGGATGCCCGCTATCACTTGTCAGCAACCCAACTCCGGACAGTCCCCTTACGGCCCATTTCAGTCATCAATCGCGGGTCCCCAGCCAATTTTCCTAGCCACTTTCGCACGCGACGGTTAGCCTAAGAAATTGCGGCCGAGATCGCCCAACTTATTGAGAAGACGCCTCTTTTCCGTGCTGGAGATGGTCGCGAATTTGGATCGAAAAACCGGTCAAAAACGACTTGCCTGGGAGACCTGGATTCTCACATGATTTCAGTGACTTAATGAAATCGCCTTTGAATTCCCTCTGTTTTTCCATCGCGAGCGGCCGTGGATGCCACCTTTGTGCCCTGGCTTTGGGCCTCAGTCAATATGGGTGTGGAGCGGAAATAATTTCCGCTTCGGGGCCGAAGCTCACCGTCCTGCGGTCGCCGCGCGGATGGCCGCTTTTTACGCTAATAGCGGACGTCTGCTCGCTCGCAATGAGCGACCGAGTTGGGGGCGGTAGCGGTCAGGCAGCTTTCGAGCGGTGAACTTTAATAGGTGGACGTTAATCTGCCAGGCGCGGGTATCGCCGGACGGAGCCCAGCAGTGGTGTTTAGGGTAGCGCATCAAATTCCCGCTGATGGCCATGCACCATCTCCCGCAGCCTAGCAGGCTGCAGCACTTCGACCGACTTGCCCCACGAGTAGAGGTGCCAACACATTTCAAGGTGGCCCGAAGCCCTAAAACGGACCAGCAACGAGCCATTTGCTTCCTCCTCGACAGTCTGCGTTGGGTGAAACACGAACCGTCTCGCGTGCGGCGCAGCGTCAGGGCTGAAGCGCCACACGACGTCGCCATGCTCGGCGGCGCTTTCGTAAGAGCCGAAGCCCTTCTCGGCGTGGGCGCGGATGCTGAATCCGGGGTCGAGCTCGAAGCTCTCGCCCAGGACCTCGGCTGAGTATATCTCCTCTACACGGTAGTGCTGGAGCCCCCCGCCTTTCTTCGCCATGTCGCGGGCAACGAGATAGCGACGCACGCCGAGCAGCAGCCCGTGCGGCGCGACAACGCGCTCGCTCGGCTTGTCCTGGGTACGCTTGCGGTAGACGATTCGTAGCAAAAAGGGCCCCTTCAGGGCTTCCGAGATCGCTGCATCGACCTCGCTGCTGATTGCCGGCCGGGGGCCGGGGCGGGCTGCATGGCCCAGCGCCTCAAGCAACGCCTCCTCGTCGACGGCGAGCCGAGTCCCGGCGCCGGGTGGTAGGAGCGCGCGGACTTTGGATTGAAGCTGTCGTAGCATCGCAGCCTCTGCCGTCATATGTTGCGCCTCGAGCTCGCTGATCGCGGTGGCTATGGCTGCGAGTTCCTCGGCCGACGGAGTCAGCAACGGCGCGATTGCCTTAGCGTGGATGCGCCACCGGCGCTTGCGGTCCTCTCCGTCCTCGGACTCGGTCTGGGGAAATGCGGCCTGGAGCGCCTCCATCATTCGCTGCGCGGTGCGATGGGAGCAGCCCCATTCCTCGACGATCTCCTCCAGCGATACGCCACTCCGGCGCGTCGCCATCATTGCGAGCTTGAGCAGTTCCTGAGCCTTCGCAAACGACATAGAAATCACCACGACAGCTTTTGTCACCCTTATATGCTATATGGCAGGAAAGGGGAATGCGCATAAGGAAAGGGAAATGCGCATGCGTAAGATAGACGATGCTTTGAGGCTCTCAGCCTCTGACCTGATGCGCTTTAAGGGTTGTCGGCACGCGACCGCACTCGACCTACGCTTGATCGAAGTCGGCGACCTTGAGCCACGCAAGGACAGCACCGAGGCCGAATTGCTGCAGCGTCAGGGCGATGAGCACGAGCTCGCGTTCCTCGAGCAGATCAAGGCGAGCGGCCGCCGGGTAGTCGAGATACCCAAGGATGGAGTCCCGCTCGAAGAGTCTGTGCGCCTCACCCTAGATGCGATGCGGGATGGACCCGACGTCATCTTCCAGGGCGCACTGCTCGATGGCGCATGGGGCGGCTACAGCGACTTCCTCGAGCGTGTCGAACGGCCGTCCGATCTCGGCGTCTGGTCATACGAGGTCGTCGACACCAAGCTAAAGCGTAAGCCCGACCCAAAACATGTCCTTCAACTCTGCCTCTACAGCGACCTGATCGCGAAGGTGCAGGGGGTGGCGCCCGAGGCGGCCCATCTACAGCTTGGCGACGGCAGTCGCTTCACCGTGCGTCTTTCGGAGGTATCCTCCTATGCGCGCCACGCCCGCCTTATGCTAGAGACGTTCCTCGTCGAACGGCCCGAGACGCGACCCGAGCCGGTGTCGGCATGCGCGCTCTGTCGCTGGAGCGACCTGTGCGGGAAGCAGTGGGAGGTGGAAGACAGCCTCGCACTTGTCGCCGGAATCAGCCGGTCGCAACGCCAGAAGCTCGAGGCGGTCGGCGTGAGCACAATGGCAGGCCTCGCCGCCCGCGGTGAGCGCGTCCCGAGGATGGCGGCCGAGACACAGCGCAAACTGGTCGCGCAGGCGCGCCTCCAGTCGGCGCGACGCGCTGGCGGCCCACCCTCGTTCGAGCTGCGCGACGCGGAACCCGGCAAGGGCTTCGGCCTCCTTCCCGCCCCCGACGACGGCGACATCTTCTACGACATCGAGGGCGATCCCTACTTCCCGGGCGGCCTCGAATACCTTCATGGCGTCTGGTATCGTGAGGGCGCGAACTGGCAGTTCCGAGCCTTCTGGGCGCATACCCGCGAGGACGAGGGCCGCGCCGCCGCTGACCTGCTGGCTTTCCTCGTCGACCGCATACGGCACTTCCCGAACGCGCACGTCTACCACTACGCCAACTACGAGATCGCCGCGCTCCGTCGGCTAACCGCGCAGCACCGCACCGGCGAGGCAGCGATGGACCAGCTCCAGCGGGAGCGGCGCTTTGTTGATTTGTTCAAGGTGGTTGCTGGCGGGATGGTCGCGTCCGAGAAGGGCTACTCAATCAAGGACCTCGAGGCCTTCTACATGGAGAAGCGGGCGGCTGACGTCGCGACCGCCGGCGCTAGCGTCGTCTTCTATGAGGAGTGGCGGCAGACGCGGGAGCAGCGACTTCTCGACGAGATACAAGACTACAACCGCACCGACTGCGTCTCGACGCAAATGCTCCGCGACTGGCTGATCCGCGACGTGCGCCCGGCAGGTATGCCGTGGCCCATGCTCGGCGCCATGCCCGAGGATGGCACTCTCTCCAACGTCGATGCCGAGGACGAGGAGGTCGCGGTGCTGCGTACGCGCTTGCAACCGGCCCGCGAGCGGCTCGGCGAGCGCGTTGCCGACTTGCTCCTTGACCTCAGCCAGTTCCACAAGCGCGAGGACAAGCCGACCTGGTGGGCGATCTTCGACCGCCTCGCGCAGGAAAGCGAGGAACTGCTTGACGACCTCGAGTGCATTCAGGGACTTGAGGCCATAGGTGAGCCTGTAAAAGTCACCGCGAAGTCGTTCGAGCGTACCTACCGCTTCCCGCCGCAGGAAACGAAGCTGCGCGCGGGCAAGTCGCCGTGCGTGAAGCCGGCGGCTATGCCCGAGGACGTCAACCTCCGTTCCATTGACCACGAGGCAAACACTCTGGTGCTACGGCGCTCGACGGCGAAAGGGTCGCTTTCCGACAGACTCGACCTCCTACCGCCGCAGCCGCTCCGCAACAGCGTCCTCAAAGACGCAGTCGCTGCGGTGACCGAGGAGATCATCGCCAACACCGGCCGGCTGCCGGCTGTCGAGCATCTGCTGACGCAGTCGCCGCCGGTATTTGTCGATGGCCTGCGACCCGTCAGTGTAATTCCGACCGATGGCGACCTTCCCACCGAGACTAGCCGCGCGATCGCGGCGATGGCGGGAACGACGCTCGCGATCCAGGGCCCGCCGGGCACCGGCAAGACCTTCGTCAGCGCGCTCTCGATCGTGGACCTCGTCCGCGCGGGCAAGCGCGTCGCGGTCTCATCCAACAGCCATAAGGCGATCAGCAACCTCCTGGAGGCGGTGGTCGATCGGGCACGCTCAGAGGGCGTGGCGTGCCGCGTCGTCCAGAAGGCGTCCGATGACGGCGATGACGAGGGGCACCCCGGCATTGTCGTCGTGAACGACAACGACGCGCCAGAGATCGCGACGGCGCACGTGGTCGGTGCGACTGCTTGGCACTTCGCTCGCTACGCTGATTTCGCCTTTGACTACCTTGTCGTCGACGAGGCAGGGCAGGTCTCAATCGCCAACATCCTCGCCATGGCCCGCTGCGCTCGCAACATCGTGCTTGTCGGCGACCCTATGCAGTTGCCGCAACCACTGCAGGGCAGCCATCCGGGTGACAGTGGCAGGTCGTGTCTGGAATACCTCATCGACGGCCATCGGGTCGTGCCGTCCGACCGTGGTGTCTTTATGCCGATCAGTCGCCGCATGCATCCGCGGGTATGCGGCTACGTCTCGACGGCAGTCTACGAGAGCCGACTTAGGAGCGACGAGGAGGCCGGCGGCCAGACGCTCGTCTCCCGCAGGGGCGACGACTTGGTCGGCGCTGGCATGCGTGCCGTCGCACACTTCGGCCGTTCGCAGGTCAGCCCTGAGGAAATCGACGCCATTGCTGCACGGATCGCGGAGGTGGAAGGCTCGACATATCGCGACAGAGATGGTCGCGAGCATATCGTCGGTCATGCCGATATCCTCGTCGTTGCGCCCTACATTGCACAGGTAAACGCGTTACGGGCGCGGCTGCCGGGGACGGTCCGGGTCGGCACGGTCGACCGTTTCCAAGGCCAAGAAGCGCCCATATGCTTAGTGTCCATGACAACCTCGAGCGGCGAGGAGCTGCCGCGCGACATCGCATTCCTGTTCTCGCTGAACCGGATCAACGTGGCAGTCTCGCGTGCCCAAGTCGCAGCGATGGTATTCGCCGCTCCAGCGCTTCTTGAGACTCCGTGCCGGACGATCGAGGAAATCGCGCTGGTCAACGCACTCTGCACGTTACGCGAATATGGGGGTGACAGCTTCTGACACCCGCGTGTGCGACTGTGCGGTGATGAAGTGGCACCTTTGGGACATCAGCTTTCGTCACATAATCGACAGCGATAGCCATGGCGGCGATCCCAATTCCACGCGAGGCTTGCCCAAGGCGCTGAGTGGCCTGGAAAGGGATCGATATGAACCAGCGAGAAACATTCCCAATGAACGAACTGCCTAAAGGTATTCACAACATAACCCGTCTGCCGAGCGCGCCGCTCGGCGAGCTCTGGAATTCGATCGTCTTAGACGAGGACACCAAGGCCAAGCTGCTGTCGCAGGCCGTGCTCAATTTCACGCTGCGTTCGAAGGTTTCGCGCTCGGTGATCCCGTTGCATGGCGTCATTATGCTTACGGGCGTTCCTGGGACGGGGAAGACCTCGCTCGCCAAGGGGCTGGCACATCGCGTTGCCCAAGCTTTCCGCAGCGATGCCTTCCGCCTTCTCGAAGTGGAGCCTCATTCTCTCGCCAGTGCTGCCCACGGCAAGACCCAGCGCGCAGTGACCGATCTTTTCGGCCAGGCGATCTCAGAGGCCGCACAGGTCGGTCCGACGATCGTCCTGCTGGACGAAGTTGAGACTTTGGCGGCGGACCGCGGCAAGCTAAGCCTTGAGGCAAACCCCGTCGATGTCCACCGCGCCACGGATGCAGTCCTTGTCCAGCTCGATGCCCTTGCAGAAAAGCATCCAAACCTTCTGTTCGTAGCTACGAGCAACTTCCCCAAGGCCGTTGACGACGCGTTTCTCTCGCGTTGTGATCTCATCCTCGAAGTCCCGCTCCCCACCAAGGAAGCCTGCCTGCTCATCCTGCGCGATTGCCTTGGCGGCCTTGCTAAGGTCTTCCCGGAGATGGGGAAGCTCACGGACGCTAAGGGTTTGGAAGAGTGCGCTGCTGCCTGCGTCGGTTTGGATGGCCGCGCCATTCGCAAGATGGTGGCTAACGCACTGGCTTCCGACCAGGCCACCGCGATGAACCCGGGCAGCGTGACAATGTCGGCAATCATCGCTGCCGCAAAATCAGCCCATAAGACTCGCGTCAAGGAGGCCCGCACATGAGCAGCACCTACTCCCGCGTCTTCCGCAGCAATCCTCACCGCGATGCGCTCGACACCTGGAAGGAGATTGTCGAGCTGCTCACGCAGGGGCGTAATGGTTCAAATCGGAACGAACTTCTCGCGGCCGGCGGCACGGCGGCGAGCGTCATCTCCGAACAGGCGGCCAAGGACGCTGCGATTGTAGTGACCTGCGACGGCCCGCGCACGCGCATATACACCCTCCATGATGACGATGCCATCGATGGGTCGGATGCAAAGGAAGACACGCTGGGCTACGACCCTCTGAAGGGCGATTGGAAGTTGTCGCTACCTTGCCCCACCGACGACCTCGAATGGGTCAACAACTCGCTGAAGAAGCAGAGCAACCGGATCACCGCCCGCGACAGCGCGGAAACCGCTGGCAGCGATACCACGAAGGCCTCCACCAGCGGCGCGCTCGTCCTCGATCCGAAAGGTTTCCTCGGCTCATGACCACCGTTGCCGTAAACACCTACACCCACTCGGTAACCTACGTGGCCGACAATATCCTCAAGAGTCTCAAAGACATCATCCGTCTGAGCGGACTCGATCCTTCGAACCTTGTCAACGACTGGGACACCAACATGCGGGCTCTCAAAACGTGGTTGGGGACGCAAGACCTCGAAAGGGTTGTGCTGGAAATCTACAACAAGACGACAGGTGCGCTCATCGTCCGCTGGGACATCGACATCGTCTATAGCTGGAACGGCGGCGGCGGCTTTTGGACTGACACTGATCAGCTCAAGTATCACCTTCGCAAGGCGGGCGTCGCACCTTCCGACGCCTGCTACGACATCAAGATGAAAAGCAAACCGGGACGACCGGACGTGCAGGGCTGGGGCCCCGGCTCTTACCGTTCTACCGATGGCTTCATTCGTCACAATCTCGGATCGACGATCGACCACAATGGCCTGGGCGGAAGCGCAGCCTACTGGAGGAAGAGCTGATGCTTACGACCGACGACGCGTTCAGGAAATTCAAGTCGAGGCTTGAGCTTAACGATCGCGAACAGGAAAACGCGTCAAAGAGACAGAACGAGGTGAGAGACTATCTCGATACCAAGTTCGCCATATTCCATCGTCGATGTCGAAGATGCTGCCAAGAAGGGCTTGGTAAACTTCGATCGGCTAGCTGGGTTCCTTGAGTTCGAAGGCTCTGATGATGCATGCATTGCTTCTGTCATCGCCAAGGCAAGGCAGCAACATCAAGAATTTCGTGCGCAGTCTTTGTCTGCCGCCGAACTCGACGACATCACCATGCAGATGTTCCGGGTTAATGCCATCGGCGTCATGATCGTGGCGGCGACCAAGGCTTTTGCCGAAAACTTGCCGGCCATGATGGCGGGCACTTTCGACAAGGAACTCATGGCCGAGTCCGATGCCAAACGCTTGTGGACTCTGCTGAAAGATTTCGCCGGCAAGCACATATATCCGCACCGCCAGGTGCTGGAGGTCGAGTTGAAGGGACATCAAACGATTCACGGGCTCATGGACATCTTCTGGGCCGCGATCACCAACCGGAAAGATCCGCTTGATATAGGGTCGAAGCGAACGTCTCCCGTGCACAGCTACGTCTATTCACGTATCTCGGAGAACTATCGGCGAGTTGCTGAATCTCCGGACAATCGCATGCCAATCCGCTACCGTGAACTGCAACTGATGACGGACATGATGTCGGGCATGACGGATAGCTTCGCGATTTCGCTGCTGAAGGATCTGCGTGAGCGAGGAGCGGTATGAGTGCTGTCCACCACGTTCGGGACCTGGATCTAAGTCACGACATAGCCGACTTCATCAGAGGATCGCACGGCGGCGACATCGGCAGCCTGGTAGATATTCTGAGCGGTGCTGGCGACAGTGCAATTTTTGGCGGTCTGCCGCGTGATTTCGCGCGCGAAGGGCGTAATGCCTTCAACTCCGATGTCGATGTGGTGGTCGATGCGTCGCCGGATATGTTGGATACCCTTCTTGCCGCGCTTGGCGGTCACCGCAACCGCTTTGGCGGATACAGGCTCAAATATGGTCGGTTCGATTTCGACGTGTGGGCGCTGCAATCGACATGGGCCGTAAGCAATGGCTACGTGGCCGCACACTCTCTGAACGATCTGATCAAGACCACGTTCTTCGACTGCGATGCCGTGCTCTTCCATTGTCGCACGCTTGAAATCACAAGTTCGGACCGGTTCTGGACAAGCATCAAACACGGCATCGTCGATATCAACCTCGAAGCCAATCCACATTATATCGGCACGCTGGCACGCACCTTGCGGATTTTGTTGGATTGGCGTCAGGACCTGGGTCCCAAGCTTACCAGCTATTTGGTGGAGGGCATGGCCCGCAACGGCGGCGAGATTGTGGACTATGTTGCCCGCAACGGCCTTGGGCGCTGCCTAGCAGCAGGGAGCGATCCGAATGCCGTGATCTTGGAGATCTGCAAACACGTGGCGGGCCGATCATCTTGCAATTGCTTGGTTAAGTTCAACCCACTTCACTACGGCCCGTACGTGGCAGGAGACCAGGGGACGTGTCCGGAGACCATCAGGGGCCTTGTGGCGATGGCGTCGGAGAGTCAGTCCTCATGCCGCTCCCCTGCGGGACGAACGATCGCGGCTCCGTCGAAAAACTCGGGTTGGATGGAAAACGCCTTCGATTGATCGTACCAGCGCCACGGCCAATGGACTGACCGCAAGGCGGAAATTATTTCCGATATCTCAGCGCACAAAAAGATCTTTAATCGATCCAACCTTCGCTCATTAGCCGCTCATAAGCGACCTTGATATGCGCCGGCTTCATCAGTTCGCGCTTGCGAGCATTCCAAGCGTGGACACGTTGGATAACCTCTTCGAAGCTCTTAGTCTCGCTCTCTCCAGCGGCCCAATGGACTGTACCCAGAAGTTCCATACCGTAGGGCGATTCAAAGCCATCGATCAGTTTCGCAATCCGCTGAACGCGCTCATTCGTTGTCGGATCGCCGGCAGCGGAGAAATAATTGTCCGCATCTTTTAGAGCCGCATCCAGAACTGTGATTTCTGAAGGTTTCGTTCCGTCACCGACTCCCTTCAAGTAAGCTCCATCCATCTTTGTCAGGACGTGCCGAAGGGCAGGCGCATAGGGCCCATAGG
>JAEWOP010000212.1 GCA_023399635.1 Pseudomonadota bacterium | reverse complement strand
CCCCTGCACCAGGACAGGCGCCCTCCAACTAACCGACGAATTATATTTGCAAGTAGGCCGCGGGAAACCGCGGCCTACTTGCGTGTAGACTTGCTTTGCGATTTTTCTTAAGTCTGCAGCAGGGGGGTATCCGCATTTCCTCCGACCGAGTGCGTTTGGCGGAGTGGGTCCTACAGGACCGGGGCAGGCAGCATGACCAAGACCGATATTGCAAGCCGGGTGTACAATCACACCTGGAAGCTCGATCCCATCATTCGCAGCCTCATCGATACCGACTTCTACAAGCTGTTGATGCTCCAGATGATCTGGAAGCTTTATCCCAACGTCAACGCCACCTTTTCGCTGATCAACCGCACGAAAACGGTGCGTCTGGCAGACGAGATCGACGAGCAAGAATTGCGCGAGCAACTCGATCATGCTCGGTCACTGCACCTGAGCAAGAAGGAGATGATCTGGCTTGCCGGTAACACCTTCTACGGCAGGAAAAAGATCTTCGAGCCCGAGTTCCTCAACTGGCTGGCGACGTATCAACTCCCGGAATACGAACTTTCGACGCGCGATGGGCAATATGAGCTCACCTTCCATGGCCGCTGGATGGAAACCACGATGTGGGAGATCCCGGCACTTGCCATCATCAACGAACTGCGGTCGCGTGCAGCGATGAGGCACATGGGGCAGTTCACGCTGGATGTGCTTTACGCGCGGGCGAAAGCGAAGATGTGGGCGAAGGTGGAACGCCTTCGCACGCTGCCTGGGCTCCGCATCTCCGACTTCGGCACCCGTAGGCGCCACAGCTTCCTTTGGCAGCGTTGGTGCGTGGAGGCTCTGAAGGAGGGCATCGGCCCAGCCTTCACCGGCACCAGCAACGTATTGCTGGCCATGGATTCCGATCTTGAGGCTGTTGGTACCAACGCTCATGAATTGCCGATGGTGGTTGCCGCCTTGGCGGAGACGGAGGAGCAACTGCGTGCAGCGCCCTATAAGGTTCTGAAAGACTGGAACACCCTTTACGGCGGAAATCTGCTGATCGTTTTGCCGGATGCATTCGGCACAAGCGCATTTCTTCATGACGCGCCCGAATGGGTGGCCGACTGGACCGGTTTCCGCCCCGACAGTGCCCCGCCGATTGAAGGTGGCGAGAAGATCATCGACTGGTGGCGCCGCATGGGCCGGGATCCCCGCGGAAAGCTTCTGATTTTCTCGGATGGCCTCGACGTCGATGCTATCATTGACACCTATCGACACTTCGAGGGCAGGGTCCGGATGAGCTTCGGCTGGGGTACGAACCTGACCAACGATTTCGCCGGCTGCGCACCTCAGCATGTCGAAAGCCTGAAGCCGATCTCGCTCGTCTGCAAGGTGAGTGACGCGAACGGTCGTCCCGCCGTGAAGCTTTCGGACAATCCGCGCAAGGCAACCGGTGACCCGGCGGAAGTAGAACGCTACCTGCGCCTGTTCGGCTCGCAGGATCGCGTCGAGCACGCAGTGTTCGTCTAGAACGAAAAAGGCCCCGCCTGGGCAGGGCCTTGGGTTCCGCCATGATTGGCGATACCCTTACTGGATGACTTGAACGACCTTGCGCGACTGCGGCTCAACGATCACGCGCTGCTCGTTGACCACCGCATAGGAATAGTTGTCGTGATCGGGAACCGGTGTCAGCACCACGGTCTCAGGCAGTGGCTGGCCAACTTCGACCTGCCGCTCGATGACGACTGGAGTTGCAGGAACCGGCTGTTCCTGAACATAGGTCACGACTTCCTGAGGCGGCGGATCGATGGCTGTTCCAAGAGCTGCACCGGCAATGCCGCCTACAGCTGCGCCAACCGGACCACCGATAATGGCACCGGTCACGGCACCGCCGGCAGCACCGCTTGCTGTACCTTCCTGAGCGTATGCGCCAGTCGCCGCTGACGCTGCGAGAATCGCGGAAGCGAGGATAACGTTCTTCATCAGGTTTCTCCTTTTTTGTGCCCTTCCGAGCAGGAGAATTCCGAAGTCCGAAACTGGTTCCCTGGTCCTGGTAACCGTTGATTACAGCTGGTTATGTTCGACGGTGGCTCCCGAGCGTACTCACCTCAGTGAACGGTATCGAAGCAATACTCGTCCCGCAGAATGCTCAGCGTTTCCTCCAGCGACTGGACAAGGATATCAGTCAACTGATCGATGCTGTTGTCCTCAAGGAAAAGAGCAAGTGTCTGTTCCGAGATAGATTCTGTGTTTTCGCATTCCTGAGACAAGGTCATCTTCCCCTTCAACCGAACATCCGGCGGCTGAGGGTTCGCATTTCAGCCTTGCGCGGACCTAGTGCTGAGGCGCTTGGAAACCGCCAACTCGGGAAAGAGAGAGCGAAGCTGGTTTGGCTGATGCAGGAAAGGGAGGATGGCGGACAGAGAGGGATTCGAACCCTCGATACGCTTTCACGTATACACGCGTTCCAGGCGTGCGCCTTCAACCACTCGGCCACCTGTCCTTGAAGAATAAGGGCTGCTTGGCACGCAATGGCGAAGCAGCGGTCGGGCGCGATATATAACGAGGATCGGTTTGGGATCAACCGGAATCTACAGGAAAATGTGTAAGCTTGCGTGGCGGACGATTTATTGCGCGGAGCGTGGCGGCGGGGTATCGCTGACACAGGGTATCTGCAAGGGCGGCATCCCCGAGGGAAGATGGAGCTGGCGGCATTGATACGAACTTTCTTTCACTTTCTCAGCCTGATGTGTCTCATCGCCGCCATCATGGCCGGGACGCTTGATTCCATCGAGTCTGTGTCCTCCTCATCCGTTGTGATGACCTCGCTTGGAAATCACTGGCAGAACCTTGACGTTGTAAGCCTGACACTGGCGGAGGAGGCGGTGGGAACCTATATCCATGCCGACGCGTGGCTTTGGGTCGTTGCGCCTTTGCTCGCTCAACCGGCGTTCGCCGTTTTCCTGGTGCTCGCCTTGTTGTTCTGGATGATTGGCTACCGGAAGCCGCGATTTGCAGGGCGTTTCTCTGCATGATCGGGCAGTTCTAGCGCCCGCCATAGGCAGCAACGCCGCGGACCACTTTCCAACGGAGGCAAGAATGTTTGTGATTGACATGTTCAACAAGAAGACGGCGATGCCGACGCCGGAGACAGCACTGCCGGGGCGCCCGCAGCCCATTCCGACCTCTGAAAAACACTACGTGAACGGCCGTGCGCTCAAAGGTCCTTATCCAGACGGCCTTGAGGTCGCTTATTTCGGCATGGGTTGCTTCTGGGGCGCAGAACGCCTCTTCTGGAAGATGCCGGGGATTTACGTCACGGCGGTTGGTTACGCAGGGGGTATCACTCCCAATCCCACCTACCACGAAACGACCACCGGCCTCACCGGCCATGCCGAAATCGTAAAGGTCGTCTTCGACCCGAAGGTCATCTCTTACCGTGACCTGTTGAAGACGTTTTTCGAGGAGCACGATCCGAGCCAGGGCATGCGCCAAGGCAATGACATCGGCACCACCTACCGCTCCGCGATCTATACGACGACGGAAAAACAAGCGGCAGAAGCGGCTGAAACAGCTGCGATATATCAGAAAGCCCTTGAGGCTGCTGGTAGGAAAAGCAAGATCACCACGGAGATCGGGCCGATCGATACCTTCTATTATGCGGAAGATGATCATCAGCAGTATCTGGCGAAGAACCCGGGTGGTTATTGCGGCCTGAAAGGCACAGGGGTCAGTTGCGTCGCCGGCTGATGCCCGCAACTCGGATAACTCATGGATGCCGCGGAACTTCTCTCCGCGGCATTTTTCGTGGAGGTAAGGTCTGTCGAAGGGATATTTACCAAGTGAAAAAAATCGGGTGAATTTTCCCTTCGCTCATGCAAAAGTGGCGCAGCCGGTCCCGCTCGGGGAGGATCGGTTGCCGCACCAAGCCTCTAGCAGGCCTGCGGGAGGACCCAGCTATCAACATCAAGAAAAACAGGGCTGCATGATGAAGAAAACCCTTTTGACCCTTATGGCCATGGCCGCGATGTCGGCGACGGCACTCGCCGCTGATATCAAGCCGGCGCTGGTTTAC
This sequence comes from Pseudomonadota bacterium, assembly GCA_023399635.1. Classification (GTDB taxonomy): domain Bacteria; phylum Pseudomonadota; class Alphaproteobacteria; order Rhizobiales; family Rhizobiaceae; genus Neorhizobium. The sequence goes on along the minus strand of JAEWOP010000212.1, from coordinate 25,371 downwards.
GGGACGGGCGGCAAGTTCGACAAGTCCTTCAATGAGGCAGCCTACGGTGGTGCCGAACAATTCAAGCAGGAAACAGGCGTCGAATACCGCGATTTCGAGCCGACGAGCGATACGCAAGGCGAGCAGGCAATTCGCAACTTTGCCAGCAGGGGTTTCAACCCTGTTGTTGCCGTATCCTTCGCCTGGACGTCGGCCATGGAAAAGGTCGCGGCTGAATTCCCCGATACCAAGTTCGTGATCGTTGATGCCGTGGTTGACCTGCCGAACGTGCGTTCGGTGGTCTACAAGGAGGAAGAGGGCTCCTACCTCGTCGGTCTGCTTGCAGGCATGGCATCCCAGACCGGCAAGGTTGGTTTCGTCGGCGGCATGGACATCCCCCTCATCCGCAAGTTCGGCTGCGGCTATGTGCAGGGCGTGAAGGCGGCAAAGTCGGATGCCCAGGTCTTCCAGAACATGGTTGGCACGACGGGTGCGGCATGGAACGATCCGGTGCGCGCAGGCGAACTGACCAAGAACCAGATCGACCAGGGCGCTGACGTGGTCTATGCGGCAGCCGGTGCGAGTGGTCTGGGCGTGCTGCAGACGGCTGCCGACAATGGAAAGCTCGGTGTCGGCGTCGATTCCAACCAGAACCACCTCCACCCCGGCAAGGTGCTGACCTCCATGGTCAAGCGTGTGGACCTCGCGGTCTACAATGCCTTCAAGGAAACCCAGAACGACGCTTTCACCCCTGGCGTTCAGGCCCTTGGCGTGGAGCAGGATGGCGTGACCTACGCAGTCGACGACAACAACAAGGATCTGATCACGCCCGAGATGGCTGCTGCCGCTGAAAAGGCCAAGGCCGACATCATCGCCGGCACGATCAAGGTCCACGACTACATGTCGGACAATTCCTGCCCGAACTAAGACACAACGGGCGCATGCGGAGATTTCTGCATGCGCCCTTTCCATGCCCGAATTGAAAGGCGGACGCTTGAGCCTCGACCCTTCAGCAGTACCGGCTATTGAGCTTGTCGGGATCGACAAGAAGTTCGGGCCGGTTCATGCCAATAAGAACATCAACCTCACGGTCGCCAAGGGCACGATCCACGGCATCATCGGTGAAAACGGAGCCGGGAAGTCGACGCTGATGTCGATCATCTACGGCTTCTACCAAGCTGATCAGGGCCAGATACGTATCAATGGCAAGGTGTTGAGCATCCGCGATAGCCAGGCTGCCATTGCTGCCGGCATAGGCATGGTCCACCAGCACTTCATGCTGGTGGAGAACTTCACGGTTCTGGAAAACATCATCCTTGGCGTCGAGGGAGGCGCGTTGCTAGGGCGCGATGCAACGCGCGCACGGGAAGAGCTGACCCGGCTTCAAAAGGATTACGGTCTCGAAGTCGATCTCGACGCTATTGTCGAGGAGCTGCCGGTCGGGGCCCAGCAGCGCGTGGAAATCCTCAAGGCGCTTTACCGTGGCGCTGATATTCTGATCCTCGATGAACCGACTGGGGTGCTCACGCCGGCCGAAGCCGACCACCTGTTCAACGTCCTGCGGGTGCTGCGCGAGCAAGGCAAGACGATCATGTTGATCACCCACAAGCTGCGCGAGATCATGGCGATCACCGATGATGTCTCTGTCATGCGGCGGGGAGAGATGGTGGCCACGCGGGTAACGGCGAAGACGACGGTGGAGGAACTGGCTGAGCTGATGGTCGGACGCCGCGTCTTGCTGCATGTTGACAAAGGGAATGCGACGCCTGGTTCGGTTATGCTGTCGGTGAGAAACCTGACGGTGAAAGACAGCCGCGGTGTCACCATGGTGGATAACGTTTCCTTCGATGTCAGGGCCGGCGAGATTGTGGGCATCGCAGGGGTTGCTGGTAATGGGCAGTCGGAGCTTCTGGAGGCGATTGCCGGCATCCGCAAGCCGTTCTCCGGCGAGATATTCATCGACGGGCAGCCGGTGGCAGGGCTGGATGCAGCGCGCCGCCGCGATCTGGGACTGGCACACATTCCTGAGGACCGTCACCACATGGGACTGGTCCTGAAGTTCGAGGAATACGAGAACTCCATCCTTGGCTATCATCGGGATCCGAAATATGGGCGGGGTGCTTTTCTTGACCTCGATGCGATCCGCAGGGATGCTGAGGACAAGATCGGCAAGTATGACATCCGTCCGCCGAACCCGCGGCTGAAGACGGCCAATTTTTCAGGTGGCAACCAGCAGAAGATCGTCGTCGCACGCGAGATCGAGCGCGATCCGAAGCTTCTCATCGTCGGCCAGCCGACCCGCGGCGTCGATGTCGGTGCTATCGAATTCATTCACCGCCGCATCATTGAAACACGTGATGCCGGCAAGGCCGTCCTCCTCGTCTCGGTCGAGCTGGACGAGATCCGCTCCCTTTCCGATCGCATCTTGGTGATGTTTGCCGGCAAGATCGTCGGCGAAAAGACGAGTGATGCTGGTGAACAGACCCTCGGCCTGATGATGGCCGGGATCGCAGCGTGAGGCGCTTATGACAACTGCATCCGTGCCTCTGCCGAACTGGATCAGCTATGGCCTGATCCCGCTCCTCAACCTCCTGCTTGCCTTCTTTTTCTCCGGGCTCGTTGTCTGGTGGATTGGCGAAAGCCCGTTCCAGGCGTTGAAGTTCCTCGTCCAGGGCTCCCTCGGCCGTGGCGACGCCATCGGCTTTACATTGTTTTATACAACGAGCTTCATCTTCACCGGATTATCAGTGGCAGTTGCCTTCCATGCCGGTCTCTTCAACATCGGGTCGGAAGGTCAAGCCTATGTCGGTGGCCTCGGCGCAGCACTCGCGGCCCTGGCGCTGGATCACTACGTGCCCTGGTATGTGACCATGCCATTTGCGATCGCCGGTGCTGCAGTCTTTGGCGCGGCCTGGGCCTTCATTCCTGCCTGGCTGCAGGCCAAGCGCGGCAGCCACATCGTCATTACCACGATCATGTTCAACTTCATCGGCGCGGCGCTGATGGTCTATCTTCTGGTCAACGTGTTCATCGTGCCTGGCAAGATGGCACCGGAAACCCGAACCTTCCTTCCCGGTGGCCAATTGCCGAAACTCGACTGGCTGATGTCCCTGTTCGGGCTGAAGCTGGGCCCGGCGCCTTTCAACGTCTCGTTCCTGATCGCGCTCGTGATGTGCTACCTCGTCTGGCTGCTGATCTGGCGCACCAAGCTCGGCTACGAGATGCGCACGCTCGGAATAAGCCCTTCGGCGGCAATCTATGCAGGCGTGCCCTATGTCCGCACCGTGATCATCGCCATGCTGATCTCCGGCGCACTTGCCGGCATGATGGCGCTGAATGCGGTAAATGGCGCTGCCGCCCGTTTACAGGTGGAATTCGTCGCCGGCGCCGGCTTCGTCGGCATTGCAGTGTCGCTGATGGGTCGAAGTCATCCCGTCGGCATCATTCTCGCCGCGTTTCTCTTCGGTATCCTTTATCAGGGAGGCGCGGACCTTTCCTTCGAGATGCCTACCATCACGCGCGATATGATCGTTGTGATCCAGGGTCTGGTGATCCTGTTTGCCGGCGCCTTGGAATACATGCTGCGCCCGGCGATCGTCCGTGTCTACCAACAGTTCGGCAGAGCCTGAGGAGGGGTGGATGGATTATTTCGATATCTTCGTCAGCATCCTCGGCTCAACAATTCGTTTATCGATCCCGCTGCTCTTTACTGCTCTTGCGGGTTTGTTTTCCGAACGTGCGGGCATCTTCGACATCGGGCTTGAGGGCAAGATGTTGGCTGCTGCCTTTGCTTCGGCCGTCGCTGCCTACATCACCGGCTCTGCGTGGTTGGGATTGCTGGCAGGCATCGGTGTATCGATAGCCTTTTCACTGGTGCATGGTTTTGCCTCCATCACCAACCGAGGCAACCAGATTGTTTCCGGGGTGGCGCTCAACTTCGTCGCCATTGGGCTGACGGTCGTTCTTGGCCAAGCCTGGTTCGGCCAAGGCGGCCGCACCCCCCAGGTGTCGGGGGAGGGGCGCTTCTCTCCGATCATTCTCCCGGGCGCTGATGCCATGAGAGAGGTCCCGATCATCGGGCCGCTCTATGCCAACGTCCTGTCCGGCAACAATATCCTCACCTACATGGCTTTCGCCGCGGTTCCGCTAGCGTGGTGGGTGCTGTTTCGCACCCGCTTCGGCCTCCGGCTGCGCGCCGTGGGTGAGAACCCTGGCGCGGTTGATACAGCCGGCATCTCCGTTGCCTGGATGCGCTTTCGTGCAGTCATCGTGGCAGGTTTCCTTTGTGGATTTGCCGGTACCTATCTGGCCATCGCCCAGTCCGCCGCCTTCATCAACAACATGTCTGCAGGAAAGGGCTATATTGCCCTTGCCGCTCTCATCTTCGCCAAATGGCGCCCGGTTCCGGTCATGCTGGCATGTCTTCTGTTTGGCTTCCTGGATGCGGTTGCGAACTTCATGCAGGGAAAGTCCGTGCCGTTGATCGGCGAGGTGCCGGTGCAGATTTTCCAGGCACTGCCTTACATCCTTACTTGCGTGCTACTCGCCGGCTTTATCGGGGTCGCCCGCGCGCCGAAGGCCGGCGGTGTACCCTATGTGAAGGAGCGCTGATCTAGATGTCGCACGATTTGTTTGAAGCCGCACGCGAAGCGATGGGCAAGGCCCATGCGCCATATTCGAAGTTTCCTGTCGGTGCTGCAATCCGTGCCGATGACGGAAAGGTCTATGTCGGTGCCAACATCGAGAATCTGTCCTTCCCGCAGGGTTGGTGCGCGGAACCCACAGCCATCGGGGCCATGGTCATGGGCGGCGGCCGGCGGATCAAGGAACTGGCAGTGATCGCGGAGAAATTGCCGCTCTGCACGCCCTGTGGCGGCTGCCGGCAGAAGATCGCCGAGTTTGCTTCTGCCGAAACGCGTATCTACCTGTGTGACGATCAAGGCGTTCAGAAGACGGTCACCATGGCAGAGCTTCTTCCCTACGCGTTCGAGACGGACGTCATCGGATGAAGGATGTTGCGGACCTGCTTGTCGACCGGCTGAATGGAATGATGCCGCGTTGCGCCGTTGTCCTTGGCTCGGGCCTCGGGACACTGGTCGAGAATATCACCGACGAGATACGCATCCCATATCGTGAGCTTCCCGGTTTCCCCGTCAGCGGCGTCACAGGGCATGCAGGCGAATTGGTGGCCGGGCATCTCGGTCGTGAGCCGGTGATCATGCTGTCCGGACGGGCGCACTATTACGAGAACGGCAATGCCAAGGCGATGCGCTTTCCGATCGAGGTGCTGAAGGGACTTGGCGTCCAGTCACTGATCCTGACGAACTCGGCAGGCTCGGTCCGTGAAGATATGCCGCCAGGATCCGTGATGCAGATCACCGATCATATCAACTACTCGGGAATGAACCCGCTGATTGGTGAGGAGGGTGACGCCCGCTTCGTTGGCATGACGAGCGCTTATGACGCCGGACTGTCCCTCGACATGCGCAATGCCGCGATCCGAAGCGGGATCCCTCTGTTCTCCGGCGTCTACATGTGGTTCTCCGGCCCGAGCTTTGAGACGCCGGCGGAGATTCGCATGGCGCGAACACTGGGGGCAGACGCTGTCGGGATGTCGACCGTGCCCGAGGTTATCCTGGCGCGCTATTTCGGACTGCGGGTCGCCGCGGCCTCCGTCATCACCAACTACGGCGCCGGGATGACGGGCGCCGAGCTAAGTCACGCGGAAACGAAGGATATGGCTCCCGTCGGCGGTCGGCGCTTGGCAGCCATTCTTCAGGAAATGCTTTCAGAAAAACCCTAGGCAAAACAAAGGTGCGCTTCCTAGTGGGATCTTCGGTGGCCGGTTCTGGTACCGGCTGGCTTGCGTGTTGACGCTTCGACAATGAATATGGGCTCAGTCAAACAGGAGGCATCGGCCATGGAGATCAACACTCCCCGGGAGGCGGCAAGCCTCGCGCTCTCGCTGCTAGATCTCACCAATTTGCGCGAGGATTGCGATGCCAGCGCAATCGAGGCTCTTTGCCGGCGGGCCGCCACACCTTACGGATCTGCTGCTGCAGTCTGTATCTGGCCGCGCTTCGTGCGGCAGGCTCGGGGTATCCTGGGGGAAGGGAGCACCATCCGGATAGCGACAGTAGTCAACTTTCCGTCCGGAGACCTCCCGGTTGCAGCAGTGAGCGCGGAGACCCGTCAAGCGATAGAGGACGGCGCAAACGAGATCGACCTGGTCATCCCCTACAAGGCTTTCCTCGCCGGGGACGAGGCGGCGGTCACGAACATGGTGACGGAGGTGCGCCAAGCCTGCAACGGAACTTGTCTGAAAGTTATCATCGAATCCGGGGAACTGAGAGACAGCACCCACATTCGCCGCGCCTCCCAACTGGCAATCGATGCCGGCGCCGACTTCATCAAGACCTCGACGGGCAAGGTTGCGGTCAATGCAACGCTGGAGGCGGCCGACATCATGCTGCGCGCAATCCGCGAGTCCAAGAGGACGGTAGGGTTTAAACCGGCCGGCGGAATCAGCACCGTGGCGGATGCCGACCTCTACTTGCGGCTGGCGGAAACCATCATGGGGCCAGACTGGATCATTCCTTCCACCTTCCGCTTTGGCGCATCCAGTCTGCTCGATGACATCATCGCAGTCCTCAGCGGTCAGCCCTCCCAACGCGCGGCAACGGGGTATTGAGGGCGATGATCCCGCAGGAGATCATCCGTCGAAAACGTGACGGTTTGGCTCTTTCGAAGGATGAGATTGCAGCCTTCATTCGTGGGCTGACCAGCAACGAGATCACGGAGGGCCAGGCTGCCGCATTCGCCATGGCGGTCTTCTTTCGAGGCATGTCGCGCGACGAGATCGTGGCGCTAACGCTGGCGATGCGTGACAGCGGCGACGTCATGGCGTGGCCTGGCACGACACGTCCCATCGCCGACAAGCACTCGACCGGTGGAGTCGGCGATAATGTCTCGCTCATGCTGGCGCCGATTGCAGCAGCCTGCGGCCTTGCTGTGCCAATGATATCCGGTCGCGGTCTTGGCCATACCGGTGGCACGCTTGACAAGTTGCAGTCGATTCCTGGCTACAACGTCATGCCAGACCCGGAGCTTCTCCGCCGGGTCGTGACCGAGGCCGGCTGCGCCATCATAGGGCAGACCGGAGATCTGGCGCCGGCAGACCGGCGGCTTTATGCCATTCGTGACGTAACCGCGACGGTTGAATCCGTGCCACTGATCACAGCCTCCATCCTGTCCAAGAAACTTGCCGCGGGGCTCCAAACTCTTGTCTTGGATGTCAAGGTTGGCAATGGCGCCTTTATGCAAAGCATGGAGGAGGCGGAAACACTGGCGCGCTCGCTGGTTGACGTCGCCAACGGAGCTGGCACACGCACAACGGCACTCCTGACAGACATGAACGAGCCGTTGGCAGATGCGGCAGGGAATGCGCTGGAGGTCAGCAATTGCCTCGAATTTCTTGGCGGGAAAAAGAACGGCACCCGTCTTCATCAGGTGGTGATGGCGCTTGCGGCGGAGATGCTGATGCAAGCAGGTGTTGCGCCTGAACCGGAGGCGGCGGCTCGGCGCGCGGGGGAGGCGCTGGACAGTGGACGCGCCTTGGAGATCTTTGCTCGTATGGTTGCCCTGCTGGGCGGGCCAAAGGACTTCACGGATCGCCCGGATAGATATCTTCGAAAGGCCGACATCATCGTGCCGGTCCCAGCCGCGGCCAGCGGTTGGCTCGCAGCTTGCGCCACTCGGGATCTAGGATTTGCTGTGGTGGAGCTTGGCGGTGGCCGGAAGCGGCCACAGGACGGCATCGACCATGCCGTGGGGATTGATCGGATCCTGCCGCTGGGTCGCCAGGTGACGAAGGGACAACCCCTTGCCTTCGTGCATGCGGCAGATCAAGAGCAGGGAGAGCGGATTGCCGCGATGGTCCGCGGCTGCTTCACGATAGCGCAGCAACCTCCGGCTTCTGCCCCGGTGGTTGTCAAACGCATCGCGTAAGGTCGGGCAATCAACGGCAGAGCTTCTCGGTTTCCGTCACTTCGTGCCATACATGCGGTCGCCCGCGTCGCCCAGCCCTGGCATGATGTAGCCCTGCTCATTCAGGTGGCTGTCGATCGAGGCAGTATAGACGGGCACATCCGGATGGTGCTTGCGGAAGCTTTCGAGGCCTTCGGGAGCCGCCAACAGGCACAGGAAGCGAATATTGTGCGCGCCGCGCTCCTTCAACTTGTCGATCGCGGCGATTGCCGAATTGCCTGTCGCCAGCATGGGATCGACAACGATAATCAGCCGCTCGGCGATATCCTCCGGCGCCTTGAAGAAGTACTCAACCGCCTGAAGCGTGTCATGGTCCCGGTAAACGCCGATATGGGACACTCGTGCCGAGGGCACCAGTTCCAGCATGCCTTCAAGTAAGCCGTTACCCGCGCGAAGGATCGAGGCGAATACCAGCTTCTTCCCTTCAAGAACCGGAGACTGGATCTGCTGAAGCGGCGTCTCGATCGTTTCCATCGTCAGGTCTAGATCGCGCGTGACCTCATAGCAGAGCAAGGTGGAGATTTCGCGCAGCAGCCGCCGAAAACCCGCCGTCGAGGTTTCCTTCTTGCGCATGATCGTCAGCTTATGCTGCACGAGCGGATGATTGATGACTGTGACGCCGTCCATCAGCAACCTGCCTTCCCCTGTCTGTTGATGTATTCTCTTCTTGATCGGACGTGCGGCAAACCGCAACCCCTCAGCTGCCCTTTGCCTGTGGTTGGTCAAGCACGTGAGCGCCGTCAATCTGCGAGAGCAGGCGTGCCCGAACATCTTCTTCGACGAAGGCTGCTTCTATTGCTGTCCTCGTCATTACGTTGATCTCGGCGTCGGAGAACCTCATGAGCTGAGAAGCAAACTCGTATTCGCGATCAAGAGAGGTATGAAAGAAAGGCGGATCGTCGGAGTTGATACAGACTCGCACGCCAGCCTCCTTGAGCTGCCGCAAAGGGTGGTGGTCGAAATCTGGATAGACCCCAAGCGCAATGTTGGAACCCGGACAGACTTCCAGAACCGTACCAAGCTCGACGAGTCTCGCCACGACATCTCGATCTTCGATTGCTCTGACCCCATGCCCGATGCGTGACGGGCGGACGAGGTCCAGCGCGTCTGACACGCTGAAGGCGCCACAGACCTCACCGGCATGAATTGTGAGACCGAGGCCCGCATCGCGAGCGATGTCGAAGGCGCGGGCATAGTCGGACACACGACCCATCCGCTCCTCGCCGGCCATGTTGAAGCCCGTTATCAACGGATTATTGCTGCGGGCAGCATACTCCGCGGCAGCGATCACGCTTTCGGGGCCGAAATGCCGCTCCCCGGTGACGATGATGCGCGTTTCGATCCCTGTTGTCTCGCGGGCGCGCCTGATGCCTTCCGAGATGCCTGCGAGATAGGCGTCGGCGCCGAGTCCTATCCGGTCGCCGTGGTCGGGGGACACGATGATCTCGCTGTAGATCGTATTTACGGAAGCAAGTTCGGTAAGGTAGGCTTCAGTCAGCAGCGCGTAATCGCTCTCGGTTTTGAAGAGCCCCGCGACGCGATCATAGCAGGCAAGAAACTGGGAGAAATCTTCCCACAGATAGCGTCCGCCCCGGAGAAAGCCGCTGGTATCGACGCCATATTTCTCCGCCTGCTGGAAAGCCAGCGACGGCGGCGCTGCCCCTTCGATATGACAGTGGATTTCCGCCTTGAGATGGTGGGTCAAAGGAAACTCCATCCATGCGAACCCGCGGGCAAGCCAAGATGGGCCGCCACCGTCTCTCCGATATCCGCGAATGTCGGACGAAGGCCGATGTCACGCGAGCGGATGCCGGGGCCGAAGGCCATGATCGGCACGCGTTCACGGGTATGGTCGGTTCCTCGCCAGGTCGGATCACAACCATGATCGGCTGTGAGTACGACGAGATCCCCCGGCCGCAGCCGCCGGTGAACTTCCGGAAGCATACGGTCGAAATGTTCCAGTGCCGCTGCATAGCCCGGTACATCGCGGCGATGGCCATACAACTGGTCGAAATCGACAAAGTTCGTGAAGACCAGATCGCCCTCGACAGCACTCTCCATCGCCTCCAGCGTCGCCGCCATGAGGGCGCCATTGCCGTTGGCCTTGACCGCTCGTGATATGCCCTGATGGGCAAAGATGTCGCCGATCTTTCCGACGGCATGAACGGTGCGGCCGGCCTGTGTGACCCTGTCGAGCAGCGTGGGCTCCGGAGGCGGTACGGAGAAATCCCGGCGGTTGCCGGTTCGCTCGAACCTGTCCGCGGTCTCACCAATGAACGGACGCGCGATGACACGGCCGATGTTGAGAGGGTCGACAAGGCGGCGAACCGTCTGGCTGAGCTCGATCAGCCGCTCCAGTCCGAAATGGGCTTCATGCGCCGCGATCTGTAACACGGAGTCACTCGAGGTATAGCAGATCGGCTTGCCGGTCCGGATATGCTCTTCACCCAGCCTTGCGATAATGTCGGTGCCCGAGGCATGGCAGTTTCCAAGAACGCCCGGGACATTGCCCTCCGCGCAGATTGCATCAACGAGTTCGGGTGGAAACGCATCGCCTTCGGCGGCGAAATAGCCCCAGTCGAACATGACCGGCGTGCCGGCGATCTCCCAGTGGCCGGAAGGCGTGTCCTTCCCGCGGGAGATCTCGTTGGCGGCTCCGTGCAAGCCAAAGATCCGCTCCGGGCGTGGCATGGCTGCGGGTTCCTCACCACTCGCCAGCCGTGCGATCTCCAGGAGACCGAGGGACGACATGTTTGGCAGCTTCAGCGGACCTTCCCTGAGCCCCACGCGGTCTGCCGCACCTGCTGCGCAAAACTCAGCGATGTGTCCGAGCGTGTTCGCGCCAAGATCGCCATAAGCCTCTGCATCGCGGGCACCGCCGACGCCGAAAGAATCCAGAACGAACAGGAAGGCTCGCGCCATGAAATACCCGGACAAGTGAGAAAGGGCGGCAGCATCGGCAACCGGTATCCGGTTACATATAGCGTGGCGTCGATTGAAGCAAAGGGCGGCGATGGAAGGTCAGCAATCCCCGCACTTGATCTCCTCACCGGAGCGCGCGCGGTAGTAGTAGTCGCGACTGATCGTGATGTTGCGCATCTCGCTCGGGATCAACCCCGGCATGAACATCAGGAGCTGGTGCGGCACAGAGACCTCGGCATGGACGATGAACGCGTCTGCCACCTTCATGTTTGCTGGAATATCAATCGTGCTGCCGATCGCGTGCGGTGCAGCACCGCTTTCAGCCCAGGACCACCTGACTTTGGGTGCCGTGCCTTCAACCTGAATGCCCGTGATCTTGATGTGCGTTGTCGGCACTCCGTAAGGGACAAAAATGCTCTGGGCAACGTTCACCATGGTCGCCAAAGTTGCCTTAGTGATGGAGCCTTCCTGCTGCGTGACAAGATCTGCAATAGTGCCTGACGCGCGGGTGACACGTTTGGAAATGCTCAATCCGATCGTCAGCTCGAAGACGGTGATGTAGATCATCAGCAGCAGCGGTGCGATCAATGCAAATTCGACAGCGCCGACACCGCTCCGGTCGCTCCACAGACGCCGGATGTGGCTCATCGGGCCGTGTCGGGATCGCCTCGCCTTTTCCTGCATGATCAGTAGCCCTCGTTCTTGTAGGCAGCGGTGGCGACGATCAGAAATTCCTTGGGCAGAGAGCCGTCCGACGGGCGGATGGTGGAGATATAAGGCCGAACCAGATCCGTGACGATCTCCCAGCGGTAATAGGCGCGCAGCATGTTAATCGTTCCGGCACCGCCCGGCTGATAGACATTCGTGGCAGTCAAATCGCCGAGGGTGTGGCCGCTTTCCCTGGGAATGGTCTTTGGGATGTCCGCAAAGGTGGAAAAGCTGCGCACATCAAGGATCAGTTTATCGCTTTGGTCACCGCTGCACTGAATGAGGATGGAGATTTCACTGCAGAACTGGCTGCGGAAGGCAGCCTCATTGGTATTTGCGGCGGTGATCTGCCCAGTTCGGAATTTTCGAGCCATCGTGTCGACAGCATTGGCGATCAGCTGCTCACCGGTGAAGGCGATGAAAGTCTCGATGATGGCGAAAACGATCAGGAAATAGGGGATCGCCAGAAGCGCGAATTCAATCGCAGCCGCACCGTCGCGCGAGCGCATCAGTTGCCTGATTGGAAGTTTTCGCTTCCGATAAGAGGCGGAAGGCTCGGTGGATCTGTCGTGAGGCTCGGGCATCAACCGTATCCCAACTCGGATATGAGTTGGCCGATGCTATGGGTTCTTTGTTGACATTCCGTTGCCTTCACGGCCTCGATTTGATCAAACCCGGACGCTTATGGCGCGGCGCTGGCTTGTAAATCCACATGCTGCTCGCAGTTCGGCGTGCAGGAAAGGATGACTCGGTCGGTCTGTCGGAATACCCGCACGGTGTTGCCTTCATCGATCGAGACCAGGATCCGTTCGTCAGCGATCGCGTTTCCGTCGCTATCCAGAAGGACGAGGTTCGTGGTGCCGAAGCTGCGGCCGGTTAGTACGATCGTAGTCGGATCAGCCACCGTCGCATCGGCAACGTTTGGGTTCCCCACGATGACCTTGCTGACAGGCCGGTCGAGCCGCAACACCCGTGCATGGTTCATGAAAACACGCAGAAGATCGGTCTCCGACGCATGGTCCTGAGCATGGGAGGCGCCCACGCCTCCCATGACGAGGCCAATGGCGAGCGGAAGGCTGAAGAGCGGGCTTCGGATCATACCGAGGGCTTTCGACTTGGACGAGTAGAGCCCGACAATGGGCCGAGAATGGTGAACGAAGACTTAAGCGAACGTTCCTATAAAGAGCTCTTGTTTGCTACGGTATAGAGGAATTATGTTCGCAGAACTCTTCGGGCCAAAGAGGCGTGTGATTTTTCCTATTCTTTGTCAGAGGCTTATCTCTCGATCCGGCTCCCGCAACCACACGCTGTAGATTTACTATTTCGTAAGCATCTTCCTTAAGTGGATCGCAATCGTCCGGCGGTACGCTCCTCATCATCCGAGCAACGCGAAAAGTTGTCGGGAATGCTGACCAATCCACTGTGCCGTAGGAGAAATTGCATGTCGAAATTTTTTGCCCGCTTTATCAAGGATGAGTCCGGTGCGACTGCGATTGAGTATGGCCTCATCGCCGCTCTCATCTCCGTTGCGCTGATCGCCGGCGCGTCTACGCTTGGGAATTCTTTGAACCAGACATTCAACAAGCTCTCAACGAAGATGAATACCGCTCAGAACGCACACAATTGACCATCGGCTCGCGGCTTGATGGGCAGCTTTCATGTCCATCAAGTTAGCCAATAGCTGAGGTCACAGCATTTCGACGGAGGAAGGTCATGGGTGCTGCGGTTCTTCTTATTCCTCCGCTCTGTTTGCTGATCGCTGCTGTCAGCGATCTTTTGACCATGACGATCCCAAACCGGATACCGCTTTTCCTAATAGCGTCTTTCGCGATCATAGCGCCTGTCTCCGGCTTGCCTTGGGCCGAGATCAGCATGAGCTTAGTTGCGGGCGCCTTGGTCTTGACTGTGTGCTTCGGTTTTTTTGCTGCTCACCTCATGGGAGGAGGTGACGTCAAGTTGCTGGCGGCAACTGCAATTTGGTTCGGGTTCAGCCATTCTCTCGCTGCCTTCATTGTTCAGACTGCATTCTGGGGTGGTTGCCTCACGCTGGTAGTCATGCTGCTCCGCAAGCAAGCTGATCGCTACGCTTCTATCGAAGCGATGGTTCCAACCCACATCTTGACGACGAAAAAGGTGCCCTATGGCGTGGCCATCGGAATCGCCGGCATGATGACGTTCTGGGACTCACCCATCGCGGTCGCCGCCTTGAACCTGCTGAAATAGAGTACTGGCTTTGTAAACTCCTCGTTTACCAAGCCCATAGTCATTCCATTAACCCTAATTACACCATTGGTGACCATTCTTGCGGCAAGTGAAGCCGCTAGGAATCGTCATGAAGCCCGCTCGTCTCCTCATTTTAGCCGTGGCCGTCGTCGCAGCCGGCCTTGCCGGCGTGCTCGCAATGCGCCTGTCGGGCACGAGCGCGCCACAGATCGCCGAAACCATCGTTGAACAGCAGCCGTCAATCAACGTCCTGGTCTCCGTGGGCAATTTACCCGTCGGCACCAGGTTAAACGAGGAATCGCTGCGCTGGCTTCCCTGGCCACAAGACGGCGTCGTGGAAGGCTTCATTACGGAGCAGGCAAAGCCGCAGGCAATCTCCGAGCTGAACGGCATGGTCGTGCGGTTGCCGATCTTCGAAGGTGAGCCGATCCGTGGCGAAAAAATCGCTGACTCTTCAAACCGCATCATGTCGTCGCTCCTGCCGGCCGGGAAACGTGCGGTCGCCACGGAGATTTCCGTTGCTACCGGCGCCGGCGGCTTTGTGCTGCCAAACGACCGCGTTGACGTGATCATGGTTCGCCGTAACGACGAGGGGCGTTTCCTCACGGAGGAGGTCCTGTCAAACGTCCGTGTTCTGGCGATCGACCAGCAGATCCAGGAGAGTCAGGACGGCGCAAAGACCGTTGTCGGAACCACCGCCACGCTCGAGCTGACGCCGGATCAGGCAAAGGTGATCGTCGTGGCACAGCAGATGGCAGACCGCCTCACGCTTGCACTGCGTTCGGTCGCAGATGCCCAGGAGGCCGATACGGTGGCGGCAGACTACCTGTTGAACGGCGGCGGCAAGGCCGAAATTCAGGTCATCAAGTCGGGTTCGATCGTGAACTCTCAGCCGCAGACCAACACGCAGTGAACGGAGCCGGAACGTGGATCAGATGAAACGTTTGTTGAAGAGCTCGGTGCATGCAAGTCTGGCCTTTTGCCTCGCCTTTGCCGGTGGTCCGTTCGCAATCGTGCACGGGCATGCGCCTTCTGCTCAGGCAGCAACTCAGGACAATGCCATCGTCCGCATCAACGAAGCGGGCCAAGGCGTCCGCAAGCGTCTGAAGCTCGGCTTGAACAAGGCGCTGGTGGTGGATTTGCCGGCCGATGCGCATGATATTCTCGTGGCCGATCCGACCATGGCGGATGCCGTCACGCGCACCTCGCGCCGGATCTACCTCTTCGGCAAGACCGTCGGCCAAACGAATATCTTCATCTTCGGGCGCAACGGCGAGGAGCTCGTCAGCCTCGATCTTGAGATAGAGCGTGACATTTCTGGCCTGGAAACGAACCTGCGTCGTTTCTTGCCGGATTCCAACATCAAGGTCGAGATCATCTCCGACAACATCGTCCTGAGCGGTACCGTCAGGACGCCCCAAGACGCGACGCAGGCAACCAAGCTCGCCAACATCTTCCTGACCGGCGGGGAGGCCACCACCCGCACGGAAGTCGCCAGCAGCAATGCCACAGGCGACGGCGCTGTAGCGCTCTATGCGGAAGGCCGGCAAAAGTCCCAGGTCGTCAACATGCTGACGATCGAGGGCGAGGACCAGGTAACGCTTAAGGTAACGGTCGCTGAAATCCGCCGTGAGGTCCTGAAGCAGCTCGGTTTCGACAACAGCTTTACACGCCTGCCTTCGGGATCGGGATCCGGCCTCGATGTACTGACGATCGGAGCAGGAAGCGCAGGACTGGACGGCACCATCGCCGGGCGCGTCGGGCGGCTTGGAATCGAGACTGCGTTGAGCGCACTGGAGCAGGCGAAGGCTATCAGAACCCTGGCAGAGCCTACCCTGACCGCAATCTCCGGTCAGTCTGCAACCTTCAATTCGGGTGGCCAACGGCTTTACAGCACGCGAAATGCCGACGGAGACTCGACGATCACATCCTATGATTACGGAATCTCGCTTGGCTTTACGCCCACCGTGCTCTCCTCCGGGCGGATCAGCCTCCGAATTCAGACAAAGGTATCCGAGCCTGTATCCAATGGCGCCGGAGTAGAATTTCGGCGACGTGACGCGGAGACCGTCGTGGAGCTACCCTCTGGCGGCTCCATTGCGCTCGCGGGTCTGATCCGCGACGACGTGCAGCAAGGATCAAGCGGGACGCCTGGTGCATCTAAGCTGCCGATCGTCGGCGCGCTCTTCCGTGGGAAGACCCTTGAACGCACGGAAACCGAACTCGTCATCATCGCGACGCCTTACCTCGTCCGCCCCGTGGCTCGCAACGAGCTGTCGCGTCCGGACGACAATTTCAACCCCGCCAGCGATGTCGCCAGCGTCTTCCTTGGACACGTGAACCGCATCTACGGCCGCAAGGACGCACCACCTCCTGCCCTTCCTTATGAAGGCAATGTCGGGTTCATCTACAAATGACGCGCGTGGAACGAAAGACATCGGCGGCTTCGACAGCGGCTCAGGAGAGGCGGCGGCTCATGGACAACACACCGGCAACAGCGAGGATCTCGAAGGCCGGGCGGATATCTGCAGCTGTGGTCTTTCTTGGGATGTCGACCCTGCTCGGCAGCTGTGCCAACCGCGATGGGATGACAACAAGCTCCTTGCCAGATGACTACCGCACCCGACATCCGATCGTGGTCGGCGAAGGCGAAAAGACGATCGATATCCCGATCGCTGCCGGCGACCAGGGTCTCACCCGCGGCCAAAGCGAAGTCATTGCAGGTTTTGCGTCGGAGTATATCCGGTCGTCGAAGGGCATCATCCGTATTATTACGCCGCAGGGCGCCATCAACTCGGGCGCCGCGGCCGCTGCGGCAAGCGATGTTCGCCGCTTGCTGGTGCGCATGGGCGTGCCAAAGAACCGGATCCTTCACACGGGCTATGAGGCGAGAGGTTACGGTGCCGCGGCGCCTGTCCGTCTGAGCTACGTTGCGATCACCGCGCAGGTCGGCCCTTGCGGCGAATGGCCGGCGGACCTGACGCTGAACACGGTGGAGAACAAGAATTACCACAACTTCGGCTGTGCCAGCCAGCGCAACCTCGCAGCCCAGATCGCAAATCCCAACGATCTTCTTGGGCCTCGTCGCATGACGCCGGCGGATGCCGAGCAGCGTGATCAGGCTATCGAGCGCTATCGCGGCGCATACACCGAACTCAAGGACATGCAATGACGATGGCTGCGAGCCGATATCAGGAGTGGCTGGCATGAGTTCAGTCGATTACAGCATCAGCAGAGCGGAACTAGATGACCTCCCGCAGGCGGGCGAGGCTGTGCCGGCAGATTTCTCGAACCTGCGCCCGCTCCCGCGGATCTCCATTCACGCCTTTTGCGAAAGCGACCACATGCTGCGCGCGATGGAGCGGATGGGGCATGATCGCCGTATGGCGAAGGTCAACATGCGCGTCACCAATGGCGGCAGCGAAGCCGCGGCAAACATGTTTGCCGCAAGCCCGACACCGAACCTCATCATCATTGAGACGCAAGCCGAGCCGCGCAGCCTGCTGGCGGAACTGGCACCACTCGCAGAGGTCTGCGATCCTTCCACCCGCGTCATCATTGTCGGCCGCTACAACGACATCGCCCTTTACCGCGAACTCATTCGCAACGGGATCTCCGAATATCTCGTCGGGCCGGTGCAGATGATGGACATGCTCGCTTCCATCGCGGCGATCTTCGTCGATCCGGATGCGGAGCCTCTCGGAAAGTCGATCGCATTCGTCGGTGCAAAAGGCGGCGTCGGTTCGTCCACCATCGCCCACAACTGCGCGTTCGGCATCTCTAGCCTCTTCTCCACCGAAACAATCCTTGCCGATCTCGACCTGCCCTTCGGGACAGCCAATATCGATTTCGACCAGGATCCCGCGCAAGGCATCGCCGAGGCGGTCTTCGCTCCCGATCGGCTCGACGAGGTCTTCCTTGACCGATTGCTGACGAAGTGCTCGGAGCATCTATCGATGCTCGCCGCGCCGTCGCTGCTCGATCGGGCCTACGACTATGATGGCATGGCTTTTCAACCGATCGTCGAGATCCTGCAGCGCAGTGCTCCGGTTGCCGTTCTTGATCTGCCGCATGTCTGGTCGGAATGGACACGCTCGGTTCTGTCCGATGCCGATGAAGTCGTGATCTGCGCCGTTCCAGACCTTGCCAATCTGCGCAATACAAAGAACATGCTCGACGCGCTGAAGAAGCTGCGCCCGAACGACCATGCACCGCATCTGATCCTCAATCAGGTAGGCATGCCGAAGCGGCCTGAGATCGCGCCGGCTGACTTCTTCGAACCGCTGGAGATCGAGCCAGTCGCGATCCTGCCCTTTGATGCGCAGCTGTTCGGTAATGCCGCCAACAGCGGCCGCATGATCGCGGAAACCGACGGAAAATCTCCTGTCGCGGAGACATTCTCGCAAATCTGCCACATCGTGACCGGCCGCTCTGCGGTGAAGAAGTCGAAGAAGGGCGGGCTGAGCAAGATGCTGGGAATGCTCGGCCGGAAGTGAAGTATCCGGGACCGGAAGGTCTTGGCGGCAGAATGAAGACTGGATAGGCCAATGTTTGGGAAACGCGGAAGCGAAAGTTCGGGGAAGGGCATTGGTGGCCTGAGCCAGGCGGTTGCCGTGCCGGTCGCGCCGTCGCCGGCCGTCACCAAGCAGGCGGGTCCGGAAGTTTTTGCCGAGCCTCTTCAGGAGAGGAGCGCCTCTCGTCAGCAGGTAACACCGCCTCCGATCGCACCGGCGTCGGCAGCGCGAAAGAAGCCCGCCCGAACGGAGCATTACTACGACACCAAAAGCCAGGTTTTCTCGGCGCTGATCGATACCATCGATCTGTCGCAGTTGGCAAAGCTCGACGGCGAAAGTGCGCGTGAGGAAATCCGCGACATTGTCAACGACATCATCACCATCAAGAACTTCGCGATGTCAATCTCCGAGCAGGAGGAGCTGCTTGAGGACATCTGCAACGACGTCCTGGGTTATGGCCCGCTGGAGCCTCTGCTTGCCCGGGATGACATTGCCGACATCATGGTCAACGGCTCTGGCCAGACCTTTATCGAAGTCGGCGGCAAAACCATTGAGTCGGAGATCAGGTTCCGGGACAACGCGCAGTTGCTGTCGATCTGCCAGCGCATCGTCAACCAGGTCGGCCGGCGCGTGGATGAGTCCTCGCCGATCTGCGATGCGCGCCTGCCCGACGGCTCGCGTGTCAACGTCATCGCGCCACCGCTTGCCATTGATGGCCCGGCGCTGACGATTCGAAAGTTCAAGAAGGACAAGCTCACCCTTGAGCAGCTGGTGAAGTTCGGGTCGATCACGGCGGAAGGGGCAACCCTCCTGCAGATCATCGGCCGCGTCCGGTGCAACGTCGTTATCTCCGGAGGCACCGGTTCCGGTAAAACCACGCTGCTCAACTGCCTCACGCGCTATATCGACGAAGACGAGCGCATCATCACCTGCGAGGACACGGCCGAACTCCAGCTGCAGCAGCCGCATGTCGTGCGCCTTGAAACTCGCCCGCCCAACATTGAAGGCGAGGGCGAGATTACCATGCGCGACCTTGTCAAGAACTGCCTGCGTATGCGACCCGAGCGCATCATAGTCGGCGAAGTGCGCGGGCCCGAGGTGTTCGACCTTTTGCAGGCCATGAACACCGGTCACGACGGCTCCATGGGCACGATCCACGCCAACACGCCTCGCGAGTGCCTGAGCCGAATGGAGTCGATGATCGCCATGGGCGGCTTCAGTCTCCCGGCAAAAACCGTGCGCGAGATCATTTCCGGCTCGGTCGACGTCATCATTCAGGCCGCGCGCCTGCGCGACGGATCTCGCCGCATTACCCATGTCACCGAAGTTGTCGGCATGGAAGGCGACGTCATCGTGACGCAGGACCTGATGCGCTATGAAATTGAAGGCGAAGATACCAATGGCAGACTGATCGGACGACATATGTCTACCGGCATTGCCAAGCCCAACTTCTGGGACCGTGCCCGATACTACAACGAGGAACGCCGCTTGGCCGCCGCACTGGACGCCATGGACCAGACGGCAGGATAGGGCGCAGATGTTCGGGCTTGATCTAAACATCGTCTTGATCGTCACACTCGCCGCAGTGTCTGCAGGCGCAGTGTCTTACGCACTGCTGTTTTCGCGAATCGAGACCGAGAAGAAGACCAGCGCCCGCATCAGCCGAGTGAAAGCTGCTGAATCGGATCTTGCCAAGGTCAAAGCCGCACGTGACCGGGTTCAGGAACTTTCCAAGCGTCGTAAATCGATGCAGGACTCCCTGAAGGACCTGGAGAAAAAACAGCAGGAACGTTCAAAGAAGATGGGCGACGGCAGCCTGAAGGCGCGCCTGGCGCAGACCGGCCTGCCACTGACCCTGTCTCGCTTCTACATGCTGAGTGGCGCGTTTGGGCTCTTCTCGCTGGTAACAGGGCTGCTCGTGGGAGTACCAATTCTTGCTGCGATTGGAGCTGCCTTCGCATCGGCGCTTGGCTTGCCGCGCTGGGTCGTCAGCTTCCTGATCAAACGCCGACAGAAGCAGTTTCTCGTCGAGTTCCCCAATGCGCTGGATGTGATGGTGCGTTCCATCCGCTCGGGTCTGCCGCTCAACGACGCTCTGCGCCTCATCGCGTCAGACGGCCAGGAGCCGGTGAAGACGGAATTCCGGCGGGTGGTCGAATCGCAGCAGATAGGGCTCAGCATCCCGGAGGCCTGCGTCCGCATGATGCAGACGATGCCGCTTCCGGAGGTGAATTTCTTTGCGATCGTCATCACGATCCAGAGCCAGGCCGGCGGCAATCTGTCGGAAGCGCTCGGAAACCTCGCCAAGGTGCTGCGCGAGCGCAAGAAGATGAAGGCGAAGGTCCAGGCACTATCGATGGAGGCGAAGGCGTCCGCCGTGATCATTGGCGCTCTGCCGTTCATCGTCGCGTTGCTCGTCTATCTGACCTCGCCGGACTACATGATGATCCTCTTCACCGACGAGCGCGGCCATATGATCATGCTGTTCTCGGCGGTGTGGATGTCGATCGGCATCTTCGTCATGCGCAACATGATCAACTTCGATTTTTGAGGAGGCGGCTGTGAAAGATCTTGCATCAACACTGACAGACCCAGCCCTGCTCTTCGCGATCTTTGTCGCCATTGCTGTCTTCGCCACCTTCTACTCGCTCGCCGTTCCGTTTCTTGAACGTGGCAACCTCGACAAGCGGATGAAGGCGGTGTCCACGGAGCGCGAGCAGATGCGTGCCCGTGAACGCGCCCGGATGAACGCCGAGGCTTCCAAGGCGACGCTGCGCACGCAGAACAACCAGTCGGTCCGCAACATCGTGGAGCGCTTCAACTTGCGCCAGGCGCTGGTGGACGACAAGACGGTCAACAGACTGCGCGCCGCAGGGCTGCGTACGCAGAACGCCCTCAACATTTTCCTTCTGGCGCGCTTCCTGCTGCCTTTTGTGTTCCTAGCGCTGGCGGTGATCTGGATCTTTGTCCTCGGCAACCTCCCGGACCGCCCCTTTGCAATCCGGATGCTGGCGGCGATCGTCTTCGCTTATGTCGGCTTTTATCTCCCGAACATCTACATCACGAACCGCGTCAACAAGCGTCAGCACTCCATCAAGCGCGCATGGCCGGATGCCCTGGATCTGATGCTGATCTGCGTCGAATCCGGCATCTCGCTGGAAGCTGCGATGCGGCGCGTTGCTGAGGAGATGAGCAACCAGTCGCCCGAATTGGCCGAGGAGATGGTTCTCACGACTGCCGAACTGTCCTTTCTTCCGGATCGTCGCGTGGCGCTGGAGAACCTCGGCATCCGCACCCAGCTTGATGCGGTGAAGAATGTAACGCAGGCGCTCATTCAGGCGGAACGCTACGGGACCCCGATCGCCCAGGCGCTTCGTGTCTTGGCTCAGGAAGGCCGAGATGAGCGGATGAACGAAGCAGAGAAGAAGGCTGCTGCGCTCCCACCAAAACTGACAGTGCCGATGATCCTGTTCTTCCTGCCCGTGCTCGTGGCTGTGATCCTCGGCCCGGCTGGCATCCAGGTTTCCGACCGGTTCTAGTAAGCCTCGGCGGCAGGTAGAGGCACAAGCGGCAGTTTGGCGGGTGGGTTGCTAGAGCCTAGACCGTTGGCACTTAAGTTACTCGGCACAGGCTCTAAACGCGTGCCTTCTCCATCGCGCGATCTTGCCAAGGCCATGCTTCAAGTTTGAAGTCAGCTCACTGAAGCAAGATATGGTAGGATGTCCAGTGGGGTCAGTTCACTGCTGGCTTGGTCTTGCCATCCTTCTCCGCGAGCTTGGCCCACGAATTCTGCTGGGCAAGCATGGAGCGCAGATAGGCGACATTGGCATCCGCCTGCTGCTGGGACAGCTCTCGCTTGGCAATGGTCTCGGCTTCCGCAAAACGGCCCTGCAAGCCGACGACAAGAGCCAGGTTTTGCCGCACGCGGCTATCGGCCGCCGGCTGCTGCGCGGCCGAGCGCATATAGGTTTCTGCCGTCCGCAGATCTCCAGTCAGCACATAGGACATGCCGAGATTGGAAATAACGGTTGGTTCGTTCGGCTGTGCGTCGAGCGCCATCCGGTATTTTTGTCGCGCCTCGGCTGAACGACCCAACTGATCAAGGATTGCGCCTTCTGCGGAATGGAGACGCCAGTCAGGGCGGTCCGGGGTCTGCGCCCGGCGGATGGTTTCAAGGGCTTGATCGAGTTTGCCCGCAGCCGCCTGCGCCTTCCCATAGGCAGCAAGAACCTCTCGGTCGGTCGGGTGAGCGATAACCACCTGCTGCATCACGGCCAGTGCCTGTGCGTGCTTGCCGGTCATACCCAACACCTGTGCATAGCGCAGGCCCGTATTGCGGTCCTTCGGGTTGCGCTCATAGGCGGCGCCAACAGAATGCTCGACCCGCTCCAACTGGCCGGAACTCAACGTTTCCAGCGACGCGGAGGAGACGGGGATGGAGCCCGTTGTCGTGGTGTCTTTCTTCGTAGCACAGCCAGCAAGCATCACAGCAAGCATGATCGCGCTGGTCGTCTGAGCCAGGCGGATCTTCCGTGTGAAGGAGCGGGTGCTTGTGGTCATGGCAGTCGTTCTCGTCGCTGAGCTTTGTGGCCGCGAAGCTGGGCCCGGTGGCGCATTGCCTGCTTTAGCAATAGACTGTTAACGCTAACGGATCGTTAAAATGCTGATTCCTCACGAAAAGGCTTCCATGACCAGCTACCAGTTTATCGAGCGTTCCCCATGCCTGACCGAGCGTTCACCCAGCTCTCGCCCCGTCTATCTTGTGACCCCCGACGATCTCAAAAACGGCGCGGTTGACCCAGGAAACTTGGCTTGGGCGCAGGCCGCAGGTTTTTCCGCAGAGCCGGGTACCGTACTTCTCGTTCCAGATGCTGGCGGGGGAGTGTCCGGTGCCTTGTTTGGGCTCGATGTCGAAGGGGATGACATTTTCGGGGCGGGAAAGCTGGCAAAGCTCTTACCTCCCGGCGATTGGCATGTGGACCAGCAGGCTCAGGAAAAACTGGCGCTGGCCTTCGGGCTGGGCAGCTACAGTTTCAGCCGTTACCGGCAGGACAAGCAGAAGCCGGTACGGCTTTCTTTGGCCAGTGATGTGAGCATCGACGTGGAGCGGCAGCTTGCCGGAGTATTTCTGGCACGTGACCTGATCAACACGCCGACGAACG
The DNA here is from genome assembly GCA_023399635.1 of Pseudomonadota bacterium. Classification (GTDB taxonomy): domain Bacteria; phylum Pseudomonadota; class Alphaproteobacteria; order Rhizobiales; family Rhizobiaceae; genus Neorhizobium. Next base: position 1,817 of record JAEWOP010000212.1, on the reverse strand, counting down.
ATATGGGACCAGAGGACCTGGAAACGGTCCTCCGTTCACTGGGCCAACATTACGGTGCGGTGGTCTCTTCCATCATCGGCGATGATCTTCTGGCGCAGAACTTCCCGCTCATTCACGCGGTCGGTCGTGCAAGTGCACAGGCACCGCGGCTTTTGGAGATGCGCTGGGGCAGGGCTGGAGCACCGCGCGTCGTGCTGGTCGGAAAGGGCGTCTGCTTCGATACCGGTGGGCTCGACATCAAGGGCGCTGCCAACATGGCGCTGATGAAGAAGGACATGGGCGGTGCTGCCAACGTCATGGGGCTGGCACTGATGATCATGGACGCGAAGCTGGATATCGATCTTCGTGTCCTTATTCCGGCTGTCGAGAACTCGATCGCCGGCAATGCATTTCGCCCCGGTGATATCTACCGCAGCCGCAAGGGCACCACGGTGCAGATCGATAACACTGATGCAGAAGGCAGGCTCGTACTGGCTGATGCGCTATCCTACGCAGACGAAGAACCTTGCGATCTGCTTGTTGACATAGCGACTTTGACAGGGGCCGCGCGCGTTGCACTCGGTGCAGATGTTGCGCCTTTCTTCACGGATGATGATCCGTTGGCGACTCGGTTGGCCGCACTCTCTGCCGAAGAGCACGATCCCATGTGGCGGTTGCCCCTGTGGAAAGGTTACGACAAGGACCTCAAGTCTCGTGCCGCCGACATCACCAACGCGCCGTCCGGCGGCATGGCCGGCGCCATTACCGCGGCACTCTTCCTCAAGCGCTTTGTCAAGGCGCGGACGCGCTGGGTGCATTTCGACATCTATGGCTGGACACTGTCGGAAAAGGCGCATGCCCCGGTTGGAGGGGAAGCTTTTGCGATCCGGACACTCTACCGGTATGTAAAGGAGCTGACGACGCAATGATCCGGTAAGAGCTTCGCCCTAGGCTCGTTTGGTCAAACCTGGGAAGGAAGCAGAGATGCCGGTGGAATTGACGGCGACGGAAGCGCTGGGGCTTTGGCACCGCGTAACGCTGCAACAGGTTCGCAGTGACGCCCCAGATCTGAACCTGCGGCAGCTGGCCATTCTGTTGCAGGTCTACCTGATGACGCCGCCGCACACGGTACGTGGGCTCGCAGCTTCGCTAAACGTGACGAAGCCGGTGATCACGAGAGCGCTCGACGCGATGGGTGACCTCGGGCTGGTGGACCGGGTACGAGACGAGAAGGATCGTCGCAACGTTGTGGTCAAGCGTACAGTTGCAGGATCGCTTTATCTGGAACAGCTTGCGGATCTGATCCGACGAGAAGGCAGGCACTAGCCTGAAGTGGAATGACCGAAAAATTGGACAGACGCCTCCACGCATACCGACCCGATCTTGCGGACGAGAAACTGCAGGGGCGTGTCAAGGCAGAGCGCTTCGTCCCCGGTCAGCCGGCACGGGTCGCCATTCCGGTTGCGGCCCTTCGGCCCTTGCCAGACACAGCCAACGGGATCGACACTGAACTCTTGCTGGGCGAGACGCTGCGCGTCTTCGAACGCAAGGATGGCTGGGCCTGGGTGCAGGCGGATCAGGACGGTTATGTCGGCTACCTCCCTGAAGCCCAGCTCTCGGAGCCGGAAGCTGCAACGTACATCGTCTGCGTCCCGCGAACCTTCCTTTATCCGGAACCGGAGCTGCGTCGACCGCCAGTTACTGCTCTTTCGATGGGAAGCAGGCTGAGGGTTGTGGGAGAGGCGGAAACCCGTGGCACCCGCTATGTCCTGCTTGACGATGGGGCCGCTCTCATTGCGGCTCATTGCTGTGCAGTAGGGGAAAGGCCAGCCGAAGAC
>JAEWOP010000178.1 GCA_023399635.1 Pseudomonadota bacterium | reverse complement strand
TCTTCGCCATCTCCGAGGTCTGGCGGACCGTCTTGAGCGGGGGCGAAGGCCTGCAACAAGCGCCGGCGGCTGTCGGAAACATCTTCCGCGACTGGGGTGGGATGCTGAAGACTTACTGGAGGCAGCTCCTCCGGGGCAACATCACCGGGACCGCGGTGGGCATTCTTCCCGGCGCCGGCTCGGATGTCGCGGCCTATGTCAGCTATGCGATCAGCCGCCGGTTTTCCAAGACGCCGGAGAAATATGGAACGGGTCATGTCGAGGGCGTCGTTGAAGCCGGATCGGCCAACAATGCTTCCCTTTCCAGCGCCTGGGTGCCTGCACTCGTCTTCGGTATTCCCGGGGACACGATGACTGCGATTGTCATCGGCGTTCTCTACGTAAAGGGCTTGAACCCCGGGCCGACGCTGTTCATCTTCAACCCGCAGACCATTTATGCGGTCTTCCTTATCTTCATTCTTGCCAACCTGATCATGATCCCCCTGGGCTGGGCACTGATCAAGTTTTCCAAGAACATCCTTCGGGTCTCCAAAGCGGTTCTCATGCCGTTGATCCTGATCTTCTGCATCGTGGGCGCATTTGCTTCCAACAACGCGGTGTATGGTGTCACGATCATGCTCGTCTTTGGCGTCGTCGGTTACCTGATGGAGGAGAACGGCATCCCCATTGCACCCTGCGTGCTCGGCATCGTCATCGGCCCCATCCTGGAAAAGAACCTGATCACCACGCTGATCAAGTCGCAGGGCAATCTTCTGGACTTCATCAACCGCCCGATCGCCTTCGGCATATTTGCGGTCTTCTGCTTGATATGGGCGTCGATCATCGTCTCCTGGGTCAGGGCGCCTCGGCAAACGGACGAGATGGCGAGCGCGAAATCTGACTGAACGGGCTCAAAAACCATCGTAAACTGTAGGGCCGCCTACCTACCTCATGCACCGTGGCCGGAGGCCACTTCGTCACGAATTGAAAGGCTGCGAAGTATGTACAGCTACATGAAGGGTTCCACGCACGAGCTTGCGTCACTGGAGATCGCCATCAAGGCCATCCCGGACGACCCGCGCGTGTGGGTTCCGCAAGCACCGAATGTCTACTTCCGTCCGATGTTCCTCAACACGCTGGGCGGCCAATGGTGCAATCTCCTGAAGGTCACGCGCTCAGGAATCCTGTCCCGCCACGTTCATCCGGCACCCGTGTTCGGGATGGTGATGAAGGGCAAGTGGCACTATTTCGAGCACGATTGGGTTGCCGAGGAGGGTTCTTTCGTCTTCGAACCGCCGGGGGAAATCCACACGCTGAATGTTCCAGAAGACTGCGAGGAGATGATCACCTTCTTCAACATCTCAGGCTGCATGGTCTACCTCGACAAGGACAACAGGCAGATTGGATACGAGGACGTTTTCACCAAGATCGACATGTGCCGCGCACACTATGACAAGGTTGGACTAGGGGCGGATTATGTCGACCAGTTCATCCGCTAGCTCCGCGGACTGGGCCCGAGGCTGGCTCGAGGGGCGACGCGTTCTCGTCACCGGCGGGACCGGCGGCATTGGCGGCGCACTTGCTGGATGCTTCCGGGATGCCGGCGCGACAGTGCACGCGACTGGTGCAACTGAAGAGGAATGCGAAGCGGCTCGAACCTCCGAGGCGTCCCGTTCGATCACCTACAGCGTGCTGGACGTCCGCTCGAATGATGCAGTTACGCGTCTTGTCGGTGAGCTTGACGACCTCCACGTCGTCATCAACTGCGCTGGAATAATACGCCGTGGCCACGAACGGGATCCCGAGGTGTTCGAAACGGTGGTCGACATCAACCTCAATGGCACGATGCGGGTGTGCGAGGCATCGCTGGAAAAGCTTGCCGCGACTGGAGGCTCCATCATCAACATCGCCTCGATGCTGAGCTTCTTCGGCGGCGGCTTGGTGCCGGGCTATTCGGCGTCCAAGGGTGGCATTGCTCAACTCACCAAATCGCTGGCCATCGCTTATGCCCCCAAGGGTGTGCGCGTAAATGCCATTGCACCGGGCTGGATCGCAACGCCGCTCACCCAGGCACTGCAGGATGATCCGGCACGAGCCGGTCCCATCCTGGCACGCACCCCACTGGCGCGTTGGGGACGACCCGACGATCTACAAGGCATTGCCCTCTTCCTCGCAAGCCCCCACGCCGCCTTCATAACGGGAACCATCATACCGGTCGATGGCGGCTATTCCGTCTCTTAGGAGCTCGCCGCGTTAGCTGTGCTGGATGGCCCCGTTCCCCCTAGACTAGTGAGCTTTGGGTATGGAGGTTTGAGCAGGGAACGAAACTGAACCTCTGACTCCAGGGTCGGCGCCTTCGCCGCACCTAGCGGCGCCACGCGATGTAGAGCGAAAAGGGAACTAGGACGGTCACGCCAAGCAGGCGGTATCACTCGGCACTCTCGGGGGCATCCAAGCTGCTGAGGATGAATGGCAAAAAGGCTCGCAGGGCCTGTGCGCGGGAGCAGCAAGCGAGTTAGCCGCCGACGCGACGCTGGAGAGTTCAAGACGTCTTAAGAGAAGGTGACTTGCCTGACCCGGTGCAGGATCCTTGCTCACAAGGAGGGAATGGCTTTGGCTACAAGTTTTGTTGGTTGCGGGGGCCTGAGCCCACAGAGACTTGTACATTTGAAAGCAGGCCGACACGCGTGGTCATCCGGCTGGATAATGGCACGCAGGCAGGGACGCCACCATGCGACTATCATTCATAGAACGATGACACCTCGGCCAGCATCCGTTCAATAACTGGAACACCTTCCTCAAGACGCCCCTGGAAACTCCCAGGGAAGCTGTCTGATATGATCAGCTCGTCGACAGACGCATGCGGCCCGTAATGTGACGTGCCATGTAAGAGGACCTTCGAACCGGTCATCGTCAATCCGCACCTCTTCGTCAAAGGTCTCGATGGTGTCGACACGTGTATTCGATGATAGGGCTGCTAGGGTCCTGCCAGGCTTCGGTCTCCGTGAGTTCTGTAGCCTTCACGGCTGCCACGATGTTCTCTCGAAGAGCTTTCAACGCATCCATCCCATCACCCGATCATTGGGTCGCCGATGCCTATGCCGGCTTCGTACCGCCACTTCAAGCTCTCACATAAGCCTCCCAAGTCAGGATAAATGTGGCTGTGGTCGATGCCCATTTTAAACAATCCCCGCCGGAATCGCGCACGCATCGACGCGGGTATAACGAACTCATTCATCTTTGGTGGGTCCCAAGGCACATTGGGTTGATTGTGCACTGAGAACAAGCCTCGTTGATTCACGATGCGGCTAACGGATTTCGACGGCAACAGAAACATCACGCGGCCGATGGAGAATGGATCTTCGTTTTTCTTTGGATCGATGATGTCATCGTCGGGAATGCTGTAGGCATGCACGACGGCGTCTTCCCCAGTGGGAAAGCTCGCTACAGCAAAGAAGCAGGCAACCAAGGGATTGGTCGACCAATCTAGCAATCGAGTTGGCAGACCATGGTGCTGCGCAACGGCGAGCCAATCCCAGTCCGACAGAGGACGTGTAGCGACCATCGTGTCTGCAGACCTCTGGAACGCCCGGAAAAGACGTTCTTCGTTCAGAGGGGAATAGGCGTGAGGCTTACGCCCCACGGAGGGCACGAATAAATGACTGCGTGATGCACTTCCCCGAAACACCCATCGCGTGTGAGAGCGTGCATCAATGAAATCGATGAACTCGATCCATCGGTCGTGAGCCTCGCGAACGAAATCCTCCGGCGACTTACCAGCCTTGGTCGAGCGGTTGGTACGCGCAGCCGCTTCTCGGGTCCACCCCTGAACAGCGGTGGCCTCATCGTTTCGGGCTCCTCATGACGTGGTAGAGCGCCGTCGCATAATCGCGGGCCACTACTGCCCCTGGGAAATAGCCTCGTAAAAAATCTGACTCGGCAGAGGGCCAGAAGACCACTGTTGGTTGAAGACCGGTGTGTTTCGGCGTGCAAAATTGACCCCACTAGCGGGGTAATCGGCGTCCAATTTTGACCCCCTTCGGATTTATCTGACCATCCGTCTTTTGACGGCGGATGGAGAGGGAGTTGAAGCGAGTGGATACGATTGCGCGCGTCCGGCGGGCCTTTCATGTTCAAGGCTGGTCGATGAAGAAGATCGCCCGCGAACTGCATGTTTCCCGCAACACGGTCCGCAAGATATTGCGCAGCGACGAGACCGACTTCTCCTACGAGCGCGAGCGGCAGCCATTGCCGAAGACAGGTGCCTGGCAGGCGGAGATCGAGCGGTTTCTTGTGACGAACGAGAATAGACCGTCGCGTGAGCGGCTGACGCTGATCCGGATTTACGAGGAGCTTCGGGCGCTCGGATATGACGGCAGCTATGATGCGATCCGCCGTTACGCCAAGGGTTGGGCGAAGAACCGAGGATCAGCGACGGCACAGGCATATGTGCCCCTCTACTACGCACCTGGCGAAGCCTACCAGTTCGACTGGAGCCACGAGATCGTGCTGATCAACGGCACGACGACGACCGTGAAGGTTGCCCATGTCCGGCTCTGCCACAGCCGCATGATGTTTGTCCGCGCCTATATGCGCGAGAGCCAGGAAATGGTGTTCGACGCCCACGACAAAGCGTTTGCCTTCTTCCGTGGCACCTGCACGCGCGGCATCTACGACAATATGAAGACGGCGGTGGAGGCGGTGTTCGTCGGCAAGGAGCGGCTATACAATCGCCGCTTCCTGCAGATGTGCAGCCACTATCTCGTGCAGCCTGTAGCCTGCACGCCTGCATCTGGCTGGGAGAAGGGCCAGGTCGAGAACCAGGTTGGCCTGGTGCGCGAGCGCTTCTTCACACCGCGCCTGAGGGTCAAGAGCCTTGAGGAATTGAACGTCTGGCTCCTCGATAAATGTGTCGCCTATGCCAAAGCGCACAACCATCCGGAACAGGCCGACCAGACGATCTGGCAGGTGTTCGAAGCTGAACGCGGCAGCCTTGTTTCCTATGTCGGACCGTTCGACGGTTTTCACTGCGTTCCGGCCTCGGTGTCCAAGACCTGCACGGTCCGTTTCGACAATAACAAATACTCGGTCCTCTC